>PKDL01000034.1 GCA_002863065.1 Pseudomonadota bacterium | reverse complement strand
CGCATCACCCACGCCTTCCGTTGCAGCTTGTAATTTTATTCTGACGAATAGCCCATGCTGGAAGAGGTTACCCACATGTGGTTCGAAAGCGTGGATAGTATTGATTCACTTACGTTTACTAGGTTCTCTGTCTGCTAACTTGCCGAAGTCATTAGACCACATGCTGTGGAAAGTTATTGCGACGTGTTGTTGACGGCTTACTAGCATCTATCCACAGGCTAAACCTAAGAAACTATGAAGTTATCCACCGCGAAGCCTTGCTATTGAGGGGTCATCAAATGCTTGACGCATTTTTGGTGGCATGGGACAAGCCGCGAGGAGACTGGGCAGACGTCAAATGAGCGCTCAAATGCTGCACTGAGCTGAGAATACCGACGGCTTGCCCACCATGTGGAATGCGTATGCGTTGAAGGAAGCGGCTCCGAAATGAGTACTCTCGGTCTCACAGCGCTGGTTACAATGGCTACTGTTGGGCTCAGCCTTGGGCCTTCAGACACGTCCAATAACGTGAATATGCCACCGGCGAACGCGAAGTCAGTATCCATTGGTCATCCCTACTACGGCAAGCTTGTGGGAGGTGTACAACTACCGGTGGAAGGCCCCTACCATACCATTCAACGGTCGACTCGGGCGCGTCGCTGGACTTGGGCCACCCCATACCTAGTGCGAAGCTTGATGGTCGCAGCACGCGACGTAGGACTGGCGCATGCTGGTGAGCCATTTGTGGTGGGTAATCTCAGCAAGAAAGGCGGCGGAGACATCAAGATGTCACGCAGCCACAATACGGGTCGGGATGTTGATTACGCATACTGGACCGAAACGTTGCAGGGTGAATCAGCACCCAGCGCTTATCACAGATTTGGAGATAACGGCCGCAGCCTCGATGCTCCGGGAAGATATCGTTTAGATCTTGCTCGAAACTGGGCCTTTGTGCGCGCAATGCTGAATAGCCCCGAGGCAGAGCTGCAATACCTCATCACCTCACCGGGGATTGAAAAGCAACTCCTGCGCCATGCGCAGGCTATAGGGGAGCCCGCCTACCTAATCCATCGCGCTGAACGCATGATGATGCTACCCAGTTGGGCCAAACCACATGACAACCACGTGCACCTCCGCGTGCTGTGTTCACCGGAGGACTGGCACGCTGGATGCAGAAATGGCGGTCCGGTCTGGCCATGGGCCGTCCAGATGTACGGCGCCCTCGAAGCCGAGCGCAAGAAGCTCAGTCCAGCACTTCACAGTGATGACCCGAAAGCACGCATTGCTGCAATGAAGGTTGTGGCCAGTCGGCGGGTGGATACCGCCGTCATGGATGTCGCCGAATCGTTGGCTCACGAACAGGCGAGTGTACGAAGAGCTGCGCTCAACACCATCAAAGCTATCACCACTGAGGCAAACGCACATACGGTGCTGAAAGTCGCGCGGCTGCTAAACATACAAATCGCGAAACGACTTATAGCGCATGCGCTGCCACTAGCGGGGGCCCAGGGTTTGGATACTGCACGAGCGATATGCGATCGGTCTCATCCTGCGGTGAGCGAACGACGCGATGCTGATTTAGAACGCAAAGCACAGCGCATTTTATCCCAATATGACTGGATTTCTGCCATCCTCCCGGGCGGCCCGTAACGTCTAACTTAGCGGGCGGGGAAGAACCCGATGGCCCGACCTCCTGCCAGCGACACGAAAAAGCAACAGAAGAAGTTTGCCTTGATTGTGTGGTTGCTCCTCGCAGCAACGACCGCTGCGCAAATCCCGTGGCTATATTCGATCGCACAATTCGCAGTGCCCATATCGTACCTAGCCGCTGGCTTCATTGTGGCGAACAGCCAACTCGTATTGCGACTGTGGTACTTACCAAAGCCTAGCCCACCACCGCCATGGTGGGAACGGTGGGTTATCTGGCCCTATTTCATTTGGACCATCTGGGCGGGACTCTACCTTCCATTCGGCCTATCGGATATGGCATTCGCACTCGCACCTGAGACACGTATCGTAGGTCTTTCGATAGCACTCGTATGCGCCCTCTATAGTACGGGTATTCCAATCCGACGCGTGGTAATACGCGAAGTCGATATTCCGATTACTGACTTGCCCAGTACCATGCACGGAGTTCGCTTCGCACAAATAACAGATGTTCATCTTGGGCCGATGGCTCCCGAGAGGCGCGTGGCACGTTGGATAGAAAAAGTGAATGCGCTCCAGGTGGACCATGTACTACTTACAGGCGACCTGATCGCGAGCGGCACCGAATATATCCCCGCGCTGTCCCGAGTACTTGGAGAACTCAACCCCCGAGGGCATGTCTTCGCCATCATGGGGAATCACGATTACTTTGGTGACGCCTCAGTAGCCTTGCTACAAATGCATGAGAACCTCGGACATACGCTACTGCAGAACCGCTCATTTCAACTCACTCCAGGATTTTCTGTTGCCGGCGTTGACGATGCGTGGAGAAAACTGACGGATCTAGATGCGGCTTTACGCGATGTACCGACCAACGACATCGTTCTACTTCTATCGCACGACCCCGATTTGTTTCCAGATAGCGCCGCTCGAAAGGTTACGCTGCAGGTAAGTGGTCACATTCACGGGGGACAACTTGCTGTTCCGTTTTGCGGTCGGGGCGGCTCAGTCCTTCGACTCTTCCGGGTGCCATGGATTCAAGGATTATACCGCATCGCTGAGTCGCAACTTTGGGTAGGTGCTGGTTTGGGGACCACGGGAATACCGGTGAGGTTCGGTGTTCCTTCTGAGATTCCGGTTCTGAGACTCATACCGGCAGACTGAAGCCGACTGAACGTCACCAGGGTTGATTCTGTGCGAGGTTATCGTCATGATAACAGCGGGTTGGTAAGTGATTTGTGTCCGGACGGAGATAGCCGATGCGACGGCATACAGTTTTTTTGTGGAGCACCATTTCAGTACTTGTCATCTCAGGGCTAATCCAAGCCTGCGGAGACAACGCCGAAAATGCTCAAGTAGAAAGTGTAAGCGGCGGTGAAGCCGTTAGAGATGTGATTTCCGGCCAGGCGGGGGGAGATGATATTAACTTCGATATTTCTCAAACCACGGACACAGATTCATCGTCGGAAAATAACGCTGATGCGGGGGTCGGGCCCGATATCTCGAACAACGAGCCCCTTCCCGATGACTTCAACGAAGCGTGTGAAAATAACGAGCAATGCTCAACTGGTTACTGCATTGAAGGGCCAGAGGGAAAGGTATGTACGAAAGCATGTCTGGCCTCTTGCCCGGATGGTTGGGAGTGCGAAGGCGTTACCAACCTTGGGGGCGACGTCACCTATATTTGTGTCCCAAAATTCGCTGCTCTCTGTAGCGAATGTACGACTGACGCCAACTGCGGTGGCGGGAACCAGCGCTGCATTGAAATACCGGTGGAAGGTAACCATTGCACACGCACCTGCGACGCGGAGTCACCCTGCCCTGCCGGGTACGTATGCAAATCGGTAGAAGATGAACTCAACGTCTGTTTTCCCACGACGGGTTCCTGTGTCTGCACGGCAGACCTACTCGGAGAAGACCGCGAATGTGAGCTAGAAAACGAGTACGGCCTGTGTACGGGGGTAGAAACGTGCGCAGGTCCTGGCGGTTGGACTCCATGCGACGCGAAAGCTGCAGCGCCAGAAATCTGTGATGGATGGGATAACGACTGCGACGGTGAAGTCGACGATGGCGTGGGCGGCGAGTCGTGTACCAAGACGAACGAATGGGGTACTTGCGAGGGTGAGAGGGTGTGCACGGGTTCCGGTGGACTAGAGTGTGCTGCTCCAGACCCTGCACAAGAAAGCTGCAACAATATCGACGACGACTGTGACGGAAAAACCGATGAGGTCGACGCGGTCGGCTGCAGTATCTACTATGCCGACAAAGATGATGACGGACTGGGAGCCGCGCTCGCATTCTTGTGCCTTTGCGAAGCGACCGGTGACTACACCACGGATGTGGTGGGTGACTGCAACGACCTCAACCCCACCATCGGAGAGGGGCAGCCAGAAGCATGCAATGGAGCTGATGACGACTGCGACGGACAAATCGACGAAGTGGATGCAGCTGGATGTACTGACTACTTCCGCGACGAAGACGGGGATGGCTATGGCGTGAGTGGCGATACGCAATGCCTATGCACTGCACTAGCGCCCTACACGGCTGTTGTCGGCGGTGATTGTAATGACGGAGACCAGCTGTCCTACCCAGGACAGACCGAAATTTGTAACGGCTCGGATACCAACTGTAATGGAGTGGCCGATGAAGCGGATGCCGCAGGTTGTATCCCATACCTGCAAGATAACGACGATGATGGATATGGCGTCACTGGACTCGCCAAATGTCTATGCGCTGGCGACGGTACGTATGATGCGCTCGTGGGGGGAGACTGTGATGATGAAAACCCATTGGTCAGCCCCGGCGGCGTTGAGCTGTGCGACTCGGTGGATAATACGTGCAATGGCATCGTGGATGAAGAGTGCGATAAGGACAGCGACGGATATTGCAACGCCGCAAAGCAGATCATTGGCAACCCAGCTGCTTGTCCCAATGGTGGAGGCGACTGCAATGACTTCGATCCCGATGTCAATCCAGGCGCGGTCGAAATCTGCGACACGGTGGATAATGATTGTGACACGCTAACTGACGAAGGGGTTGAAGCGCCGTGCGGCGGCTGTGCTCCTGTATGCCTACTCGGTGCGGGTCCGAACTCGGACGCACCCTTTCAAGAGTCAGGTCAGACCTTCGATGGAGCAGGCCTCGACGACAATGGCAACGTAGTCTTAGATACGTCGTCTATACAACTCAACATGATTTGGGTCGCTAACTCTGGCCAGGGCACGATTTCCAAAATCAATACCGGCACAGGACTAGAAGAAGGACGATACAACCTGTGTAGTGACCCGTCCCGAACTGCCGTCGACTCCCTAGGAAATGCGTGGGTCGCATGTCGAGGGGATGGAAAGGTGATCAAGCTGGCACTCGCAGAGGACGACTGCATCGATAAAAATAACAACGGCAGTATCGAAACGAGTAAGGACCTCAATGGGAACGGCGTAATCGATGGCGGAGAGCTGCTGTTGGAAGGACAGGACGAATGTGTCTTATTCACCGCCCAACCTGACGGTATTGGCTCCGGATGCGACCCAGCTGAGAATACGGCGGGCTGCGCACGAGCTCTCGGAGTCGACAAAGATGATAATGCCTGGGTCGGTTATTGGAACAGCAAGCGTCTGTGGAAGGTGAGCGGCGAGACCGGTCTTGCGTTGCAGATGATCGATATACCCAATAATCCATACGGGCTAGCTATCGACCAGGAAGGAATCATCTGGGTCGCTGGACGTGGTGGCGAACGGCTTGTCCGAGTGGACCCGAGCACGAATGCCATCGAGCAGCTGAAGCCGAATCAAGATTGCTTCGACCCATACGGCATGACTATCGACGAAAACGGATCAATTTGGATTGCAAATTGCTGCTGCGAACACGTCGCGTTCCGATACAAGCCCAGCACCGACGAGTGGACAAAAGTAGCGGTGGAAGCGCGGCCCCGCGGGATTGCCGCCGACGGTAATGGATATGTCTACGTTGCAAACGACAACTCAGACAAAGTGAAGAAAATCGACGTCAATACAATGGCGGTGGTTGCGAGTACGTCACTAGGCAGCGGACGTAAGCCCGTCGGCATGGCAGTCGATTTCGACGGAAACGTTTGGGCAGTCAATTACACGACCTCCACCGCTTCACGACTGAATCACACCGACCTGTCTTTGATCTTTGAAGTACCCACAGGTCCATCCCCGTACACCTACAGCGACATGACTGGATACCAACAAAAGACCGTCGTAGCGCCGAAGGGTACATACACTCACACCTTCCAAGGCTGGCAGGGCGGTGAAACCCAATGGATGCAGGTGGGCCTCGAACTCAATACACCATCTGGCACCAGTGCAGATTTACGTGTTCGTGCTGCTGCAAGCGAAGAAGAGCTCGAGTTCGCAGTGTGGTCGCCATACTTTGGCCCGTTCCCCCCTGCGCTACCCACGGTAAATCTCAGTGCCTTTGGAGCGGTGATTGGAGAGTATATGCAGGTGGAAGTGCAACTGTTCGCGGAGGAGAGCGGTTCAACGCCGATCTTGAAGTCGGTGGACGTCGTGGCGTCGGAGTTCTAACCAAGATACGGCCTATGTCACTCGCTGTGAGCACCCACAACTTGGACCAAGTATGTTAGCCATTGGGCATGACGAGCGAGGCTCTGTTCAGACGTAAACTCTTTTTCGCTCTCGGGAGCAAAGTACCCTGTACCCAAGTTGGCGATGCCAATACCGCGCGCAATGAAGGGGTCCACACCTGTACCCCCACGAATGGGATCCACCGCGGGTTCGATATTTAGCGGCTTGAGTGCCTCGACCGCCCACTGAACGAGTTCCGGAAATTTAGCCAGCCTCGGCCCCATATTGGTGTATTGCGATTCTATTTCCAGCCCCTCAGCAACGCCAAGGACAGACGCGATTCGCGCGACATGCGCACAACGTGCTTCCAATGCCACGGCATCAAAGTCCCTTAGACGAAAGCGAAGAATTGAACCACCAGAAGGAATCATGGTGAGCGAGTATGGGTTGCTATACCCCTCCCAACCTTCGCTATCTTCCGACAGACGCGGGAGGGGGCCTTCGCTGGCAATAAAGCAGCTCACAAAGTGTAGCGCACGCACTACAGAGTCAGATGCTGGTGAGCCATCCACATACTGCGATTCGACGTCGAGATAAGCCCCCCGTGCTTTATGAGGCTCTAGCATATTTTCGAGTACCTCAATGGCTACATTGATATCGCTCGGTCTGTTCGATGCAAGCTCAAGCCGAGCACTCGTTTCTGATAATGAGTCAGTCATAAAATGAATAGGCGTTACCGAATCAGGCCATTCATTGAGGCAGCGGGCCGCAACAGTGAGCGCATTGAGATAGCCTTCGGCCTTTGCCGTCGCGCCGTGTGACTTTACCCCGTGAATACGGACGACTGCGCGATGAGCACCTACATCGATCGACGTAGCAGGTGTAGTAACCTGCGCACCGGCTGCATTGAAGTTCTCGACATTGACTTCAAATGGCGCAATGCCATCGATGGTATAACCGTGACGTACTCCCGAGGCAGCCAACTCGTGAGCGAGTGACTCTAGTGCCTCCATGCGGCCGATCTCTTCATCAGGTCGAAATACCAGTAAGACCTCTCCGTGTCGGTAACCAGGCTCAGCCAAAATCCGAGCGAGACTCATAAGATGGGTCATCCCGAGCTTGTCGTCCAATCCGAATGGAGCCTCGCCAGGACCATGTATTAAGTCTTCCCCTAGAAATTTTTGAGTAGATGGATATGCGCTCGCGGAGACATTCAAACGTGAATTTGCTGGGTACGAAATGGGCGCACCGGTCCACGCTGCAGTTCGCGATAACGTCTGCAAGGCCTGTGTCCCCTCCGCCGTATCGATGTGAACCATTAGCGCCAACTTTGGCGCGTCATCGACAGTCGCAGGAATACGAACTACAAGGTTGGCACACTGGTCACGATGCACATCATAGCCGAACGATGAAAAGAAGGACTCAAGGTCTTGTGACAGCTCCTTCTGGCCTTCCGTAGATGGAATCGTCAGGCTTTTTTCGTTCGATTGGGAATCGATAGCTACCACGCGCTGAAGGTGCTGAAGTCCCCATCGAGATAGCGTATCTACATCGGCATTCGGCGCCTTTAGTTGATATGTCCCCATATCTTGGTTCTACACGTGTGGTGCACCAGGGAGCAACGCGTTCGTTTCGAATTTTAGAAATCGTGTACCGACAGTAAGCACGCACAGATCATATCGACGTCTAAAAAGACAAAGCTGAATCTGCCTGAACGTGTGCATGGCTTTGAGCGGACCGCGTGGACGGCATAGCTTGAAAAGCAGTGCTTAAAGTTTCAAGTAAAGTTGCGTATAGTCCGATGTATGTTTGAGGGAGTGACATCGCCACAAGAAGGAATGGCTATCGCACAGCAGCGATTGGCTCAGTCCTCTAGCCGCATTGCCTCGATGGTACCGCACATGTCGGGGCCGTCCGAAGGCCTTGCACCGACGCCTGCAGCTTCGATCGAAGCCGCGCCAGCCTCCTACGTTCCACCCCTCCATGGACCACCAGTGGCTCTGTTGCGGGAAAGCGTAAATTTGGCAGCCGAGGCCGTAAATCAAGTACAGGCAATCAGTGCGTTTAGGGCCAATGCCACCGTTTTCCACGAGATCGCCGTATTAGAATCATCGGCAATTGACCTTGCGCCAGACCACGCTGAGTTCACTAGCTAGCTGCGACCGCACAGTCACGATGGATGCCATGACGACCACAGGCAGGCTTACTACACTTATAAAGTTGTTCAGTTACGGTCGAAGAAACATCAGAACCGTGAGGCTGCTTTCTATCTTCGCGATTATCACGGCCGTAGTATGCAGCTGCAACGAAGTTCCGACCACGTTAAGCCCATCGGGCCAACTGCCCTACGGCGCAGGCGATGCGGAATCAGCAGACATTGCCATGGGTACAGGCACAAACGACGCCAACGACAGTGCGGCGGCTGACACCGCGGTTACCCCTCAGACAGAAACCGTAGGCGGCGCTGATTCGGATACAAGCTGCTCATGCGATGACGACAACCCGTGCACGATCGATAAGTGCCTCTCGGATGGTGGTTGCAAATACCTCCCGTCAGCTAACCCGGACTGCAAGCCGTCTCTCGAACTGTATTCGCCCAATTACGGGACTATCCTGACGTCAGACCTGCCTTTCGATATTAGCGGAAAAGCGCAAACGTCAAACGGCATGAAAGCCCTTGTGACACTAGAGGCTTTTCAGCCACCAGTCGGCGCCGACGGGTCCTTCCTAGCTCAGGTATACCCAGACCACGGCGTCAATATTTTCACTGTCACGGCACAAGACAGTGTGAGCAATAAGGTCCAACAATCCCGAGGTGTTCTGGCGGGGACTACTTTTTACAATACGAAAGACGGCCCATCCAATGAAGCGCTCATACCCGATGCGATTGGCGCATGGTTGGGCTTAGATGTCTGGGATGACGACGACCCGAGTGATCTTGACGACTTCGCCAGCGTGGCGGCACTCGCTCTGCAGACCATAGTTGTGGAGGATTACCTTCCGCAAAATCTTACCGGCGAGGGGGAAGGCTATGAGTTCGCCTGGTGCTCGTGGACCATCGACATCAGTATGGTCACTTGGGATGTAGGACCGGTCGATCTGCAGCCTGTTGCAAATGGGCTCAATATGTCTGGCACGCTATCAAACCTGAAGGCGGACGTATCAGCCACTGCACCTGACCTTCTTTGCCCAGACGCAATTGGTACAGTCTATATCGACAATATCTCATTGGAAGCCAATCTCGATATTTCCCTGAGCGCGTCCAAAGCGGTCTTGGTCGATGTGACGTCGCTCGAGGTCAGCGTCGTAGAACCTGACGTCGACCTAACTGGCGGCGTGTTATCTCTATTCGATTTTCTATTTTCCTGGTTCAACGACAGCTTCAAATGGGTCGTGGAGTCTGCGATTGAAAATGCAGTGGTCAATATCGTGGCGCCCACGATTCAGTCCGCATTGGAATCCTTCACGGTTTTAGAAACCACTTTCCAATTGCCAACACTGCCGATTCTCGGTGTCCCTCCATTATTGACGGTAGGAGTTCAGCCTCAGCAACTTCAATTCACGAGTGAAGGAGCAACCGTCATCCTCTCGTCCCGAGTCACCGCGCCTGGAGGACTCCCCACGAGCACCATTATCCCTGGGAGCCTGGCGCGAGGTGACTGCATGTTAGGTCAACCCACGGCTTCGCTTACGCTACCAAAAACGCCCCCAGTGGCCATTGGATTACACGATGACCTGATGAACCAGGTACTTTTTGCGGGCTGGTGGAGTGGCGCATTCCACCGCGACATACCAGGTCAACCCATCGTAGACCGCCTTGGATTGGACGGGATCGAAATCACCACCGTGACGGTAGCACCCTCCTCCCCTC
>PKDL01000393.1 GCA_002863065.1 Pseudomonadota bacterium | reverse complement strand
ATTGATGTTGTCTGGTGACTCACATGCGTCGCCTATTTTATCGCCGTCGGAATCTAGCTGATCGCCGTTTATTATGAGTGGACAGTTGTCTACATCGTCTGGGACATAATCGCCGTCATCATCCGCATCGCACGCATTGCCTAACCCATCGTTATCTGTATCGGTTTGGTCGTCTTTTATCAGCGGGCATACATCGATCACATCATCTACGAAATCATTGTCGTCATCGGAATCTTCAATGTTGGGAATGGAATCGCCATCGGTATCTATCGTCTCGGCGCAACCAGCTCCGTCTACGCATCCTTGGCTACAGAGGGTGTACTTTTGGCGCGGACAGCCATCGAATTTTGTGCATTGCCATGTGTGTGTCTTGAGTTCCGAGCAGCCGGTCGTGCCTAGCTTACATTCGGGAACGCATCCATCGCACCCACCACAGATAGAGTCGCAACTCGACACCGACAACTGACCACCAATACATCCGAGCCAATGTCCGAAAGTACATTGACCGTCAGGCGGTATATCACCGCAGGCATCTCCGTTGCTTACACATGTCTTGTTGACACAGGCGCCACTTAGGCACTCCGTATTGTCTGTGCAATCACCACAAACTTTAAGACCAATGCAGGTGCCCGTCTTACACGTCTCATCAACAATGCACTCGTCTGGGGCATCACATCCGGTCCCATCGGGCGCATTTTGTTCCTCGCATAATCCAGTGTTCGGCTCGCATGCGGCAATTGAACACGCGTTATCTGTTTCACAGAGGATGGGTATCCCCGGCACACATACATACGGTGGGGTTCGGGTATTACACGTTTCTACGCCAGTGCATGGGTTCCCATCGTCACAATCAGTGTCTTGCAGACATTCGCAAATATTGTAACCCGACGTGCAGGAACCTGCGATACAGCTATCCCCCACGGTACACGGAGCGCCATCATCGCAAGCGTATCCATCCGGTCGATTTTCTGGTTCGCACGTTCCCGTGCTATCGCTGCATTCTTCGGTTGTACATCCACCTGAACCAACGCACAGAATCGGTTCTCCAGAGACACATCGGTGGGGAAACACTGAGACGTCGCAGCTTTCAGCTCCGTTACAGAGGCTCTCGTCCAGGCAGTCTGAGTCCTGCGCGCATTCACATACATTGAAACCGCTGAGGCACTGCCCTGATTGGCACGTGTCATCGACCGTGCAAGGCTCATTATCATTGCAAGGTAGTCCGTCCTCAGCACTACTCGTAATGCATTCTCCTGATGTCGAATCGCAAGTCGCTAGAGAACACTGGTCGGTGTTTACACATTCGATGGGATTACCTGGTACACACAAGTAGGGGACATTTGCCGTGTCGCACATCTCATACCCATTACACGGGTTCCCATCGCTACAATCCTCTTGCGTCCGGCATGCGCAGACGTTGATACCGCTAAGACACTGCCCCTGTTCGCACTGGTCTCCGACGGTACAAGGGTCACCATCATCGCACAGTATTTGTTCGGCAAGATTTTGGCACCCAGTGGGCATGCAGAGATCGAGTGTACAGGCGTTATTATCATCGCACTCTTCATTGTTCTGACAGAGACTGGAAGAGCGGATATCGGATGGAATGGGAGTGTCGTTTGTTGTGCTGCAAGCTTGGGCGCAAGTAAGCGAGTAAAGCAAAAATACGAATCGAGCCTGCTTCATTCGCACTCCAACACGGATAAGCACGACCGAAGCATACTTGGTTATGGGTCAATATTCTTTTTTTCGCCCCAAAATACGAGGTAGGAAATTGAATTGAGTGGTTAGTATCGGGGGATTATTAGGCTCTGCGACGCCGTGCTGAACTCTATACTACGAGCTGCTTGCTGCTTTTGACGAGACCCGCGTAGCCACGGGTGTAGTCGCGCCTGCGGTTTAGTAGATTGCAGTGATGAGTTGGTATTCTAAGGAGATTTGGCTCGCGCTCGCTGTTCGGACCCAGACGCGGGCGTACACATCACTAAGGTTCGCCTTCACAATGAAGCCCATGTAAGGCTTTACGCTTACGATAGATTGTGAACCGTCGTTATCAGTCGGTATTTCGAGGGGTACGTCGGCTAGCGCGCCGAAGCTTTTCACGAACCCGCCACTGTTCTTAAACCAGCGAAGAGGTTGCCCTTTCGTTGGCGATGACCCGCCCGGCGTGAGCTTCAAGTAGGGATTGCCCGCGGTTGCATACAAATCACTATTGGCAAAGTTGGCTTTCGTGAGTGTCTCACCCGTCTCCAAATTGAGACCCCAGCCCACCTGTAAGGTAGCCTCGTACACTGGAGAGGCCTCGGTCGCCAAAGGGCCTTGTGGCGTGTAATCCATGCTCGTCGTTTCCTCCTGCGGGAGGTTTCCTTCAGCAGGTACTTGCTCGGGTTGGGTGGGAGTGGGTTCCGCGACGGGTACGGGAGTGGGCTCTGATTCTGCGATAACTGGCTGGGTAGGCGCTGCGGTTAGCGGCGCCTCAAAAGGGCCTGATACAGTGGTCCTCAGGTTTCGAAGTCCTCCAGCTAATGGAATGTCTCCCTCCAATACGATTGAGAGGCGGCCGCCGATAGCTGTATCGGTGAATTGGTCGATGGCAACGACACCAGTCACCAACTGCCATGAGCCATCCAATTCGCAGGTGTCGCAAGTTCCCATTGCATAAGCCCTCACAACAGCGTTGGAATGCTCGGCAAATGGTATAAAGCGCGCGAATTGGACCGATTCGAAGTAGGTTTCGCCACCGAGATTGTGTGTTGCGCCCATAGTCGAAGCTATTTGGTCGAGGTTAAGATCTAAATATAGCTCCATCGGGATGCCATCGACTGTTCCGGTGAATGTGAGCCTGTGCTCTGCGCCTATAGGCTCAGCACTCACTTTCTCCGGCGCGAATTGGCGGTCTTGAAATGGGACAAGTGCTTGCTCGTCGGGAGCATCGCACCCGATGACAGCAGCGCTGGTGATCATTGTGAAGATTAGGCCTAATTTTTGGATGCGGCTCATATCTATCTCCCTGCATCGCTAGGTTCCCCTCGCAGCGCATCTTGCCCTGCAAGTTCCCGCGTCACGTACCGTTGTGGGCATGTACCTTCCACTGCCCTTCCATGCGGGGAAACGTACGTTAGCAACGACCATGCCAAACTTGATGGGTTCGACAGACCCGAGCTGGCTATGGGTTGTTGGTGGGAGTTGTCAAGTTTCTGAGTATATTGGTGGATTCGAGGATCCAAGGGTCCTTCGATAAGCGGTCTCTCCATACCTCACGGGCTCGAAATGTAGATTGTGGTTCAGGCGTTTCATCATCACCCGGGGATACGACGGGGTGTACGGACACCAGCAGCGGTCGTGGCCGCGGTCCTCTGGCTTGAGACAATGCTAAGCGAGTCGAGGTTTGTCGTCGGAACCACGTGTCATAGTCAAGGGACTCAGTAGATTCAGCGCGTAGTTGCGTCCGAACGCTGGTTTCAAGGACGATCGGTCTGAACGTCATGTTACGAGCTACCCGTTGTCTGCTTAGCCGTGCCAACTCGTGGCTTGAGACGGGCGGGGTACGAGGGGTCCAGTGTAGCGGCGTAGTGGTGCTGGACTCTAGGGCAGCCGGAGCAGTCTGTTCACCAAACTGCAAGGGTACGAAGGGTGCTGGCAGTAGGATGTCTGGCGTTACGCCGACCAGCTGAGTACTCTGCCCACTTACGCGATAGAACTGCGATCTTGTGATCTTCAACGCCCCGATGGGTCGTAATCCTTCTCTTCGTTCATCAAGTAGCGGGTCGAGAGAAAGCAGCATTTGCGCGGTCCCTTTTCCATAGCTTGTTGTTCCAACCACAACCGCACGTTTGTAATCCTGTAGCGCTGCCGCAACGATCTCGGACGCACTTGCACTCTCACGATCAATGAGCACCACAATTGGGCCCATAAAGTCTTCTACATTGCTGGGGTCAACGAGTACCCGGGGAGTATCATGAAACCGCTCAAGCTGCACGATAGGACCTCCATCGAGAAATAAGCCTGCTACTGCCACGGCCTCTTCCAAAATACCGCCGGCGTTACCACGTAAGTCGAGTATGAGCCCGCTTATGGGGGCGCTATTCAATGTACCAAGTAGCCTCCGCACATCGAGTGATGCGGAGCGTGTCGGGCCATCATCAATTTGACGATAAAAGCGAGGCAGAGTGATTATCCCGAAACCGCTTTTCTCCTGGCCCGTAGGATGAAGGATAGCCCCTTGCGCTCGCCCAGTTGAACTATCGATGAGACCGCGGGTCAATACGATTCGCCGCTGCTCACCGTCGCCGGTCTGTATCAGCAATCGTATTGTGGTGCCGATAGCGCCTTTCAGCCGTCGCATAGCTGTATAGAGCGAGAATGCTGCAAGATTCTGATATTCTTTCCCTTGCTCGGCGATTGCGACTAATGAGTCTCCGACACGTATATCTCCCTGTATCCAGCTGGGTGAACCAGGAATTACATGCGATATCAACGGGTATGGCGACCCGTGGCCAAGCACGATACCGATTCCATCCGAATGTGGCTCAGCCATGGCCTGGAAGCGCTCTAATTCTGCCGGTGGAAGCAGAGCTGTATGCGGGTCGAAACTCGCAGTGAGTGCGTTGATCTGCCAAATCGCTACTTCGGCGATCGATAAGTCGAGTCGCGTCCTCAGAGCGTGTACTGTGTCTTCGATGACGCGGGCCTGCGCTGTTTTATCGTCTTGTCCTGGGGTTGAACCCGCGACCATTATGCGCCTAAACCATCTGAGGCGCAGGGTGTTGTACCAACGATGACGGAGCTGGGTTTCGCTTGTAACGGGTAGTCTACAGTTCGTGTTGGTTTCAATCGTCCCGTGACCGCGGCGGCTCCAGGGCGAAATTCCCATTGTTTCCACGAGGTGGAGGACTTGGTGCGCTCGTTGCTTCATGATCCGCAACGCATCGCGTGACAGGTCGAACCTCTCACTCAGTATTTTTTGTCCATTATTGGTACCGTGGGCTAAGCGCAGCTTCATAATATCGGAGCGATGGAAAAATAACTTTTCAGGGTCCAGAATCAGGATAAATCGGTCGAAAGCGGTATCTGATAGTCCGGCATCGAGCCGTCGTGCGCGAAGGTGTAGGTGCTCTAGCGCAGCCCCAACTAAGCCCGCTGCAGCCTTAGCGCGATTGATAGGTGTAGGTTTCGGTGGCACACGTTTGGGGGGAACAGCCGAGACGACCGGGCTCAGTAGGGTTAGGATTGAGATAACGTAAAGACGTGAAAGGCGCATATATGGTTCAACGCAGTAAGTGCGTCTCGGTTGAGGTTGCTTGGCCAGTCGTATAGGCCCTGGTGATGGTACAGGAGAAACGCATTGGAAAAGCAATATGATGTTGTGCTTTACGGCGCTACTGGCTTTACAGGACGACGATCGGCTGCGTGGTTTCAGCATCATGCGCCGTCAGGGTTACGTTGGGCCGTGGCCGGACGGCGCGAAGATGCCCTCGCTGAAGTGGCCGAAAAAACGGGAGCACATGGCCTAATCGTCGCCGATAGTACCGACAAAGAATCCATTGATCGAATGGCAACGAGCACTCGCGTGTTGCTCACAACGGCTGGTCCCTACTACAAGTATGGCGATCCTGTAGTTGATGCTTGCGTGAACCATGGAATCCACTATGTCGACATCACCGGAGAGACTCCCTGGGTGGCAGATATCATCGATCGCCACCATGCCACGGCATCGAACAAGGGCATACGCATTGTGCCGTTTTGCGGATTTGATTCAGTTCCTTCGGACTTGGGAGCTCTCATTTTAGCTACCGAGATGCGGAATCGGTTCGGTGTCGGTGTACGTTCGATGCTAGCTACATTTCGCCTCCGCGGTGGATTTAACGGTGGAACCGTAGATTCGGCGCTCCACATGGCTGAGATTCAACAAAATCGGCGACTCGCTGACCCACTCCTCCTTAATCCGCTATCACACCGGTCCGATGAGGAACGCCGTCGCAGTAGAGATTTTCGTACCGTGAGGCATGATGCAGCTAGGAATGTCTGGCTAGCTCCTTTCATCATGTCGATGATTAATTCTCGGGTGGTTAGACGCAGTAATGCCCTCCGGGATATCTACCGGGAAGGTACCTACGGCAATGAGTTTCGCTACGATGAGGCGATGGAGTTCAAGTCGCGGTTTCAGGCGACTCAAATGGGTCTTGCACTTCTTGCTCTTGAGCGGGGATTGCGCTCGAAAAACGGTCGGGCATTGATACGTAAGTTCACTCCCAATCCTGGTAGTGGTCCGAGTGAATCGAGCATTGCTAATGGATTCATGCGTGTGCGACATGTGGGAGTTGCAGATGATGGCCGTAAACTCATGTTGACTACAGCGTCGGATGGGGACCCTGGTAACCACATTACGGTGGCGGCGCTTTGCGAATGCGCACTGCTACTTGCTACCACGCCAGCTGCGGGGCTACCGGGAGGGGCATCCAGAGGCGGCGTACTGACTCCGGCCACTGCCTTTGGATTACCTTTACGTGCGAGGTTGGAGAGGGTTGGGTTTACTTTTGAAATAAGTGATGTTTCCGCCTGAGGTGTTGGACCGTATCAGTCGCTACCTGAGTTGATGCCCGCAGGCTGCGACGGCCGCTTCGATATCTTGGTCATATCTTAGATAGAATGCATCGATGCCGCACACAGACATGTACGGGAGCTGGTCTCTCCGGATATCTCCGAAGGCCAAGAGCGTCCCGCTATAGCGCCACAGGCGACGTATACGGTAGGCATGGCTGAGGCTGCGACCATCTGTAATGCTGTGGATGTTCAGAGCAAGCAGGGGGACGCGGTCTAAATAATTCTTCAGCGGCGTAATATTATCCGCCTCTTCCATTATGATACCGACGCGGTTCAGCGGATGTCCTGTACGTCGCAATGAAAGCCAACACCCAAGTGGTATCGCTTGTTTTGGTCTTGGATCAGATACATGCTCGAATACAAGAGTCCAGCTTGCGTCACGGATTTCCCCACCGATAATCATGTGGGTGGGATGTGAGTAGTGGGGAGGTTTTGGTAGCGCGTTAGGCATAGTGCAGTTACCGGGTTGGACACATTGAGCAACGGGTTCCGTCGGACGGCGTACACTGATCGGATGCATGATAGTCGAGAAAAAGCGCGCAGAGACGATAACCACCTGTTGAGCCGAATCGACGGATAGCGCATTCGGTTATAACCAAGCTACCAATCGGGCGCCCAGCAGATGCGCCTAAGCCAATGACAGCAGTACGTGTGCTAACCGCTCTGAGTCTATTTCGTTTCCCGCAGTAACAAGAGGCAGAGCAGTTGTAGACAGTTCCCAATCCTGTAATTCACGAACATTCAGACCGAAATAGTTACTCGGGTTTTCGTCGAGGATAACGGCATTTAGTAGGTCTGTTGTCGGTGTCTCCGGTCCACAGTCGCGTCGCAGAGTGCGGAGTAGGTGCTGTATGCACTCATTAGTCGACGTTCCGATCAGCTCAGAGTCTGGTCCGGTAGAAGGTACGTACACCTTCGGGCACTTGGCAGCGGCAATAGCTCGGCCTACGCCAGAAGGTAGTAGATTGGCCATAACAGATGACCAGAAGCTCCCCATTGGATAGACGATCAAGTCAGCGTCATCGATCAGGTCTTTGACCTTGCTATGGAGATCTGTCTTGGTCGGCGAAGGATCATCGAGACCTGGGCATAGCCAAATGTCTCGAATTGGCTGGCGTAGAGAAGGCCGCTCTTTCCCGGCAAAAAGGTGCTGACCGACGATGATATTGTCATCTGCGAGCCGTGCGGCCAGGTGGAGGTTGGCATCTACGATTGGTAACACAGTCCCGCGAACAGCAACTAATTTACTGAACAAGTAGACCACAGAATCCATGTCGCCTTCGTTCAGCCTGTGGCCTCCAGCTAAGATGAGGTTGCCAATGGACGCTCCCCGAAGGTCAAAGTCGTTCGGTGCGGATTCAGCGAAGAGTCTTAGATGCGTACGAATAATTCGTCGCATAGGGGTCGGGACTGGCTCGACAAGGTCGCGTCCATCGATCATGGCGGCTAGTCGCTTTCGGAGTATTGTGGGGCTCGCCGAACTTTGAAACCGATGACTAAACAACTCATAAATTGCAGGATTCCCTTGCGCGCTCTCATCGGCCAACGCCATCAGCCGGTTACGTAAGTCACCAACTGACAGCATATTGAATGCCTCGCGTAACGACGCCGAGCTACCTCCGCTATCAAATGCGGTGATTAAGTGTATTGAGTTGTGGGTATAGCGTTTCAATACACGACAAAGAGATCGGAGTGCGCTCCCACCGCTAAAAAAAAGCACCTTTGGGCCAAGTTCAGGCGCACGTAGACATCGCTCGACTTGCATTTCATCTGGGAGTTTAACTGTGCGGGTTACTCGTATTCTTGCTGTCATTTTGCCACACGCTCATGAGTCCGATTCGCGCGCTCGATTTTGGGGCTAAGCAATCGTTCCAATCAAACGGCAGGGGTAGCCACGTAAGGAGTAGAACGTCAGCTGTCATGAACGCACAGCTCTGTCCATTGGTACTTCTGTACCTACTTTACATTGGGTCCGGTCATACTCGATGGAATCACCCAGGAGTCAAATTCCGACTCGCTCAGATAGCCCAATGTAATCGCTGCCGCTTTTAGTGACGTACCGTTTTTGTAGGCAGTCTTCGCGATTGTGGCTGCCTTGTCATATCCAATATGCGGGTTGAGCGCGGTTACCAGCATAAGTGACCCATGGAGGAGTTCTTCGATCCGATCAGTGGCAGGCTTGATACCAACGGCGCAGTTCTTCCGGAAACTCTCGGCCCCATCGGCTAAAAGCTGGATGCTTTCCAGTAGGTTATGGATCATGACCGGCTTGTAGACATTGAGCTCGAAATTCCCCTGACTTGCCGCGAAGGCGATGGTGGCATCATTCCCGTAAACCTGCGCTACGACCATGGTGAGTGCTTCTGCCTGTGTTGGATTCACTTTGCCGGGCATGATCGAGCTTCCAGGCTCATTTGCAGGAATGATAAGCTCTCCAATACCGCAGCGGGGACCAGATGCGAGCCACCGCACATCATTCGCAATCTTCATGAGGGACCCTGCCACTGTTCGTAACGCTGCAGATGCGAATGCGACTGCATCATGAGCCGCCAATCCCTCAAATTTATTCGTGCCAGTGACGAAGGGCAGGCCGGTGAAGTCGGCAATCACTTCCGCAACTCGTTTGGCATAGGCGGGATGAGTATTCAGCCCTGTACCGACTGCAGTGCCACCGAGTGCGAGTTCGTACAAATGGGGCAGGCTGGATTCTACGCGTGCAATACCGTGGTCTAGTTGGGTGACCCACCCGCTCATCTCTTGCCCCAGTGTTAGCGGAGTCGCGTCTTGCAGGTGGGTTCTACCGATTTTTACGATATGTCCAAAGTCTGTGGCTTTTTCGGCCAACGTCTCGCGTAGACCTTTCAATTTTGGAAGCAGGAGTCCGTGTATTTGCTCGACGGCGGAAATGTGCATCGCGGTCGGAAAGGTATCATTGCTGCTTTGGGACTTATTCACATCGTCGTTTGGATGGACCGGACTCTTCGAGCCTAGAACTCCATTTGCCAACTCAATCGCTCGATTGGAAATGACTTCATTGGTGTTCATATTTGTTTGCGTGCCGCTACCGGTCTGAAATACGACTAACGGGAAGTGGTCATCGAGGTCTCCGCGAATGACTTCGTCCGCTGCAGCACCGATCAATGCGCATTTTTCCGCATCGAGCAGCCCCAGTTCCGCATTTACTGTTGCCGCTGCTTTTTTTAGAAGTCCAAACGCTCTTATGAGAGGGCGCTTCATGGTGATGTCGCCAATCTCAAAATTCTGAAGCGAGCGCTGAGTTTGCGCGCCCCAGTATCTGGTGGACGCGACCTCTATTTCTCCCATGCTGTCACGTTCAATTCGAGTGCTCATCACGTCTCCCGATATAAGTTAAATGTCTGCTGATAGCTTCGTCATCGAAGGCTTCCGCCCGGCCGTCTTCTGTTATTCGCTAAAGTCCACCTCGTCAACGCGCGGATACCAACTATT
>PKDL01000430.1 GCA_002863065.1 Pseudomonadota bacterium | reverse complement strand
CTACCATACGTACCACTGCCTCGCGGTTTGGTAACCGCAACCTGTGCAAAACAATTTGCGTACGTTGTCCCTCCCATACCGCCCGGCTGACTACAGCTACTTCTTGAGACTGAATTGTGTAACTGGGCAAAAGATACGTTCTTTCGTTCACAACTAGCGCCCAGCCTTTGACTAGCTGTGCCGTAGGTGTTGGATTGTAAATCTCAACGAACTCAGCAATTCGGTCTGGGTGATATCCAGGATCCGGATGGACTTCGGTCAACCATAGTTCACCGCAATCACCCGACTCAGCCCCTGCACTACTCGCCACTATTTTGACCGCAAATACCAAGAGAAAGCCGTACATTCCTGCCTCCGATACGTCCGATGTCGCGGAGCATTCCGAAGGCATGTTCTATGCCTGAACTATTTATAATAATATTAGAAGGTTACAAAGAAGCAGAGTCCCATACACT
The DNA here is from genome assembly GCA_002863065.1 of Pseudomonadota bacterium. Classification (GTDB taxonomy): domain Bacteria; phylum Myxococcota_A; class UBA9042. The sequence goes on along the minus strand of PKDL01000430.1, from coordinate 9,728 downwards.
CTCAGTATGAGCTAGCTGGTCTCACGGCGGGACTCACTCGATAATTTGCAGCACTGAACGCCTGCCATGCTTGGTGGCGGCATTACTCAGTATCGTGCGCAGTGCACGTGCCATGCTACCTTGCCGGCCGATCACCTTTCCAATGTCATCGCGAGCCACCGTCAATTCCACCACGACAGTAGAACCGCTTTCTACGATGACAGTGTGTATTTTCTCAGGGTAATCCACGATCCCGCCAACAATCACACGGGTTAGCCGGTCGAGTACCCGGCCCTGGGGGGTTAGGTTTCTTTCTTCGCTCATCGCCTCGTACCGCAGCAGGTGGTGCTTCCCTCGGGAAGCGGTATATCGTATCGCTTCAACATGACTCTTAGGACGAGCATCGCGAGTATAAACGCTTCATTTCAGGTATCAAGGTCCCGAGGAGTGATGATTAACACCTACGTCGAGCGTTCCCAATCATTCCAAAGGATTATTAATTTTTTACAAGAGACACCCCTGCAGTTTGCCCCGAAGGAATCTGCCTAGACCGAGTCATTACTCCCAAGTCACGAGCTTGGTCCGTGCTTTTCCATTTGTAGGCGTTTTTCCCGAGCAAAAGTCTAGGGTTAGTCGATACACCCCTTTGAATGCTCGATGACCAGGGCGTCGGGGCGGACACTGATCGTATCCACCGGTATTCCAGTCCCAGGGGGCAAGCTTGAGCGATGTCTTAGCCTCCAACCGACGGCAAACCGGCTTGGGTGGTCGATAGCTCGTATGACATACATCGACTGTGCGAAGCTTATATACTGGTGTCCAGCTGCCATCACCATTACTGCGCTCCATGGTTACATATGGCGCTACCCAAACAGCTCTCCGGTGTTCATTCTTCAATGTCACCGTGATGTGGTCCTTACCATTGTACGTCTGTTTATCCGGCTGAATGAGCACGGGATATACGGGCAGTGTCGGCGGCGGAGAGGCGAAAAGAATAGTGATGATGCCGAGCGATAGCATAGGAACAAGTCTACCTCATCAACGACCGATCGAACCGGGACCAGGTGTGATTATTGTAACTGACCGGTAGCATTCACGTCGTATTCGTTATTTCTACTCTAGTTCCTTCTTTATGGCTGATTCCAACTCCTCGAACTCAACCATCCGTCCATTCACGAAAAAGGTAGGAGTCCCCTCAATATCAGCTAGGTCTCCTTCTTTCCGGTCCGCGTCGACCATCCGTTCAGCGGCTTCAATGTCTTTCTTGAGTTTGGCTGTATCGAGCTTGGCAGAGGCTACTATCTCAGCGATTTTAGCTTCACTTAAACTAGACTGATTCTCAAAAAAAGCATTGTGCAGTACTTTCCACTTGCTTTGCATATGACCGGCAATGCCCTGTATCGCTGCAATCCGGGCATTGGGATGAAAGCTCAGCGGATACTGCTTGTAGACGAGTTTTACGCCATCATATTTTTCGAGAAGCTGCTCCATCTTTTCAGCCACTATGCGGCAATGAGGGCATTCGAAGTCAAAAAACTCCACCACAGTAACAGCAGCGTCTTTCGGGCCAGCGTATGGCCGACCAGTGATATCGAATTTATGTCGTGTAGTGAGTCTCTTCTGTTCCTTGAGTAGCGCTCGGATAACCTGTTTCTTGGAGAGGCCTCGTTGTATTTTACCCACGGCGAAATTCGCTAGCCGCGTCGCAATAGCGCATTTCTTACCCTCAACTGAGGCCAGCATATTCACGGGCTTACCGCAGGGATCAAATTGTGCTTCGAGAATACTGACCAGCAGCGCAGTCTCCTCTTTGTCCAGGTCTTTCGTATCTACACCGGGAAGCGTTGGTACACTGGCATGTGCCGGTTGACAGAGTAGTACGGCGGTAAGTAACAGTGCGATTAGCCGAGGTTGTCTCGGGACATCAATAGATTGAAGTTCCTGAGCGTCTTTCGTGATGGTTGTGGTAGTAACATGGCGCATGTGGCCGGGTTTACAGAGCGGCCGAATCGGTGTCAAGGCAGAGTATCGGAGTCGCCCATACTCATCACTAAATAAAGCCGTGGCCGGACAGCAAAAACAGACTCCTATGAGCCAAAGGTATCGAGGCCTAACACTGCTAAATTCATGTCCCGTCTTCATTGGCCTGGGAAGCAACTTAGACGACCCAGAACAGCGACTGCGACAGGCGGTAGCCGCACTTAATGAGGCGCCTGAAATACGAGACATCCGTGTCTCGTCCTTTCGCTGGACGGCCCCCATGGGACCGGTCCTAGACCAACCACGATTTCTCAATGGCGTGGTCATGGGAACGACTACCTCAGGCCCGCGCACTATATTTCGCAGACTCCAGGGTATCGAGATCTCGATGGGCCTTGAACGTGAGAACAAGCAATACCAAGGACCGCGCCGCATCGACCTAGACCTCTTATTCGTCGGTTCTACGGTTATCGATGAGGCCACGCTTACACTCCCCCATCCTCGTCTAACTGATCGCCGCTTTGTCTTGGAACCAATAATGGAACTTGCTCCCGATTTCCGTCATCCTGTGACTGGTTTGACGATGCGCGAGCACTTCACACAACTGGAGTCTGCCGAATGGGCGCCAACATGATGAGATGCATAGGCAGATGGGCTGTATTGATGAGCGCCTGGTGTACTGTGGTTGCGTGTAACCAACCGGAGCGTGTCGGAAGCACCCCTCCCGTCGACCCGCGACGTAGTTACCCATTTTCGGAATACAGTGATCTCACTTTGCGACCGATGGTGCTTATCTCTCACGCTGACTACGACCAGTGGGAAAAAGCAGTATCCGCTAGGGGTGGAGCGCAGCTCGTCTACACCTTGTATAAGGAAGCGATGCTCCGCCAGCGTGGGGACCAACGAACATTCGTCCGCTGGATTCTCTCCACACTCAATCCGGAGCTCGATGAACAATATAGGCGTGGACTCCAACCTTTTATTCAAAGTCTGATGAAGTCGCCAGAAGTCAGCTCCGATGCTCGCTACCTATTCGGGCAGTTAGCATGGTACCAACTACGCGAAGATCCGCTCGGTGCCGATGCCCCTAAAAGCACACTACAGCCCACACTTATCGATACTATCGAGCGTAATTGGCGCCAACTCATCACCGATGACCCACGATGGCGGGGTCCATACGGGCTATCGGCCGCCGATCTACAGGACAAACTGAACGCACTCGCATATTCCGTGGTTCCACCGGCGATTAAACCGGAGCAGAGTCGTAGTGACTCAACTTTCAGCGCCGAAATTGAAGACCGCATAGAACGAGCTTACAAAACGGCAGGGCGCCAACCACCATGGAGAGAAAAAGTTGCGGAGTCTGAAGAATCGCTGGTCGATTTCTATCAAGCATATGAAGAACGTGGCGGAAAAAAAGCCTGTCAACGCGTTGATCAGGCGCTTGCCTTAGTGCAAGACCCTACCGCTGTAGGCGACGCATACGCGCACTGTGCTCTAGATAGGAAGAACCCTTTCTCAGCTCTCGACCAAGTCCGGCGGATGATACATGCCAGGCAGCCGGGCGGACTCAACCTCATTCTGGAAAGATTGCAGGTAATCGCACAGGTCAACCCACGCTTCGCAAAGGAGTTTGACAACTTGCTTGAGCAAATTCGTTCGCTTGTCCTCTCGGACCGTATCTATGCTGAGTCAACCGGTCTCGCCGCGTGGCTTGACCGAGGTTCCAGTGACTGACACATCGCGAACGATACCTCTAGGAAAAATCATTTCGGGCGTCGCCCTCGGGGTAGCCGTAATCGCCGGAATGAGTATTTACTCCGATACTCGTGCCCTAATCGCATCGATGCGCTCTTTCCACGGACAAGCACTCATCAGCGTCCTGTTACTCACTGCAGTCAACTGGGCACTACGGTTTCTGAAGTGGCACTTTTACCTACGCCTGCTAGGCGCAAAACCTACGATACTCGACAGCGGATGGGTATTCGTCGCGGGTTTTAGTATGGGAGTCACACCGGGTAAGTTTGGCGAACTATTGAAGGCATGGTTGCTCGAAGAACGCTCGCAGGTCCCTCTCCCCCTGACAGCCTCCGTTGTCGTTGGTGAGCGTCTCACCGACTTCATCGCGCTAGTGTTATTGGCTGCATGGGGTGTGTATGCGACCGGTCATGGCGTAATCGTGATGGTATTTGCATGCACTGGAAGTGTACTTAGCCTGCTCATACTCAGCTCGGAATCGGCATCACTCAAGCTAATAAGACTGACTGCCAGATTACCCGTCTTGAGTCGACTAACAGACGCTCTCGAGTCGATGTATCTATCCACTGCCAAGCTAGTAAAACCTTTTCCGCTAGTTGCCGCTACCATTGTGAGTACTGTGGCTTGGGGATGCGAATGCATCGGCTTTTACCTCGTGCTGAACGCACTTCCTAATACAACCCCGGACCTGGCAACGGCGACATTCATCTACTCATTTGCCACGATTTTCGGAGCAATCACGCTGCTACCCGGTGGCCTTGGAACGACAGAGGGAAGCTTAGTTGGGCTAACATACTCAGTATTTGCCCTCGCGTCGAAGCAAGCGGCTGCAGCCGGCGCACTGCTCATCCGTTTTTGTACGCTTTGGGCGGCCGTTATTGTCGGAGTCGTTGTACTGCTTCTATTTCGACGGCCTGCAGCAGAACCACATCGCTAGTACATTGCTGTATACCCTGTCCGCACCGCGCATGGATGCTTTCCGCGACTATATTGACATCCACGATGGACGACGTAAGCCACGCTTGTACCGGGGGAGGACTACCAATGAATAAAGCATTAGCTCGGCACATCCTGACCCAAAACCAGTGGTCCCCTGAGGAGATACTGCTAGCGGAAAGGGTGCTTCGTCACAATGGAGCCCGCCGTCAAAGCTCTATCCTACCAACGCTGATGGGCTTTGCTGCTACCCAGCCACCATCGGAGGCGGCCGCTTGGGCGCGTCTCGTAGGGTCCTTGCAAGAAGACGCGCAGCTCGTGGAGTGCTTAAATGCCCTCTTGGCGCTCTAACGTACTTGGATGACCAGCACCGAATGTCGTTCGGGAGCGGTAGCTAGCGGTTCGAATTCGCCACTTGGGTCGTGCTTTGCGAGTTGCGTGGTAATGCGGGGGTTAGTGGACGCCCACCCCCAAAGGTGTTCAACCCCCCAGCTACCTTCAGGAGTAGGTGGTGGTACCATGACCAAGCTGCAAGATGGCGCCGCAGCGCCAGCTTTTGTTTCCACACTGCTTGTTCAACAAGCGGCGACTCAATGGATTCTCTGCAGTGTAGCTTTGCATTTTCGTAAATCGACTCAAACCGTGCCACGACGTTGTCCGGATGCGAAATCTGGCGGCAGCGATTTTCTGCCTGTTTCGACATCCAATGTCGTAGGGACTCGTTATTGAGCAGTTCAATGACGCGTGCGCCGAAACGGAATCCAGTCTCCGAAGTCGCTGGCTCTACAATGAAGCCGTTCGCCCCGTCTTCTATTTGATGAGCTACACCCATGTTGTCGTTGAGAGCGACCACGGGAATCCCGCACCAGAGCGCCTCATTGACCACGTTTCCAAATGTCTCCGATATCGAGGTGTATACAAATAAGTCTGCATGACGATACCAGTCCACTAGATTGCCGTGAGCCACCTCTCCAGGGAAATGAATGCGGTCACGAGCCTCCAGCGTATCCGCGAGGTGTACCAAGTTTATATGGTCATGACCGTCGCCTACGAGTGTCAACGTCGCTTTGCTGTGATTCGGAGCTATGTGTTCGTCGAAATAGTGAAGTAGCGCTTCCAGATTCTTTTCCCGGTCATGCCGACATACACACACCAGACGAGAACCGCGGGCGAAGCCATGTGGATATGGGTCTGTACCAGAGGGGCGCGAAAACTTGTCCGGGTCAATGGGCCGTCCAACGATTTCGATCGGTACAGTAACACCCCGGTCGCGCCAATAATCCACAAAATGGCGGCTTTGCACGATAAGTGCATCCCCGGCGTTGTAGGTCCGAGCGTAGCTAAATTCAAGCTTCTCGGCCCAGCGCCGCATCGCCTCGCGAACAAACGGCCGTTGATAGAGGCGGTCGCTGAGAACGAAGTGGCTATGAGTCGGTAGGTGGACGGTGTGCGTGTTCAAGAGCGCAACGCGACGCATCTTCCGCATCCATGTCACGTAATGCACCATGTGGGTATTCGTCTGAGAGTGAATAAGTTCAACATCTGGAGCGTTCCACATGTCTTTGAACTTACCGGGGAGCGGAATCTTCACCTTCGGATGAGTCGGGTAGGGCCTCGCTGGGTAGAGCTGAGCCGGTACATCAACCGGCACTTCGTCACCCGTATCCGGTCCCATCATCGTCACATCATGCCCTCGCGCAGTTAGTCGCTCGAACAGAAAGCGTGTGTGCAGGGCGGGTCCGGACTGCACTGATGGTGACGGGTATTCTGTAAGTATTCCTACTCGCATTCTCATTCTCCTCGCCCTTCCATTTTTCAACGGGACCATAACAACCGGTCGTAGGCGCTGTACGTCTGCCGACAGTGGTATCGATCTGCCGAAGCATGGGAAGAAACGAAGCGCACTGAGGGGCACGCCCGCCCGGGCTGCAAAATCTTTACCAGCACCCTATAGTCAAATGATAACAACACCCTATGCGCATACAGACATAGTGATCCCGGGTAGATATGGAGTATCTCTACCCCAGTATGGAGTATGGGCGCTCCACGGTGTGAGAACGTACGATGACGCAATGTATGAGTTTCCTACAGGGATTGGCTTGTCAGCGGAGGCACCCCGGATTAGAAACCACCCATGTCCTATGACTCGAAATTCACACGATACCGCGACGGCAACACTCGGTAAGATACGTGCGCGTTGAACGGGATATTGGTTCAAACGGAACCTCACACGATTGCCGAGTGACTTATTCAAATGCGGCTTGCCATTGCAGTGTACATTTCGAAAGTTACCCTGGTAATGCTGGTCCAGAGAGCACATGCATACGCTGGGGCATGTACTGGATGAGGCAGCCGATTTTATGATGAGCCAGATTTCGACATGGATATCAGCACGACTTGGCCGGTATGCGCCAATGTGGATACTCATTGGCTTCGGTCTTACGATGATCGGTGGCTATTCCGCCTTGTCCCTACGTGTCGATCAGGACTTTATGGCGCTGCTCCCGCCGGACGCCCCAGAAGTACGCCGTCTCGCTCAACTCAACCAGCGTCTCGGAAACCAAACAGACCTAGTTATCGCGATTGAAAGTCCCTCGCGCGACGCCAATATCCAATTCGGCACAACCCTGGCGAAAACGCTTCGGACGCGAGAGGACATGCGCTGGGTTCTATTCCGTCGCGACAAAGACTTTTTCGAAAAACATGCCCTTCTGTACATGGACCTCGACGAACTCCTGGAGCTGCGTGATGACGTTGTCGACCGGATCAAAGAATCCGTCGAAGAGAACGTAACGGAAGATTTCGAGGAGCATGAGGACGCAGAAAAAGAGTCAGGCACCGCTGCGCCTGATCCACTGTCTGAACAATCTATTGCAGACAAATACGACATTGATGAACGAATGCCTGAATACATGGAGACCGATGAGGGTCGACTCATGGTTATCAAGGCGCGTCCGCGTATTGGCCCCAATGATCTGGAATATGCCGAACAGCTCAATCACGACATCCAAAACACCATACAGAGCCTGCGCCCAGCTGGATTTCATCCCGAAATGACCATCAATATTGAGGGAAGTTTTGCGGAACAAACGAAGCGAGGGAGAAACATGCGATCGGCGGTGGTCGATGGCAGCCTCGCCGCGCTGTTCATACTACTGCTGAGCATTGCAATATTCTTCCGCTCGCTACGAGCTGTCGGGTGGGTACTCGTCCCGTTACTTATAAGCGTTATCTCAGCTTTAGGCTTCGCATCGGCATATTACGGTCATCTCAATTTAGTCAGCGCGTTTATCTTCGCCGTCTTGCTCGGACTCGGTATCGACTTTGCCGTTCACATATTATCGCGCTACAGAGACGAACGGGGGAGAGGCACAGCTTCAGAAACAGCCTGGCAAGTAGCACTCTCCACCACCGGGGTTTCTACAGCCGCCGGTGCGTTAAGCACAGCCGGCGCATTCTTGGTGTTAAGCCTCTCCACTTTCCAAGGCTTTGCGCAGTTCGGTGTCATCGCTGCGGTCGGTGTCTCACTGGCGCTATTAGCGGCCCTGACACTCATGCCGGCACTTACGGTACTAACGTCCGGTAAGGGTCACCACACTCTAGGCTATCAGGCAAACAAAACAGCGCCGCAAATAACGCCTCGGACCTTCCCGAAAGCTGCGGCAATTGTGGTCATCATAGCGCTTGGCTTCGGCGTGTATGGAGCCTATTCCATCCCCCAAATTGAGTTCGAGTATGACTTGAGCCAGCTCGGACCCACCCGAGAGTCCGAACCTGCAAATGCAAATACTGCGCAACGCCAGGCCAATACGGAGCGCTGGCGAGACGCTGCCGGTCGTGGAACCGAGACGGCTCCAGCGATAGCACTGACGTCAAGTCTTCGCGAAACCGAGCAGATTCATCGCCAGCTCTCAGCCCTGATTGATAAGCGAGACGCTCTGAAAGCCAAAAGACCGGACCCACTACCGGCCTCACCAAACACCAATCAGGACAACCTCGCGCCGGACCAAAACGACGAAGACGATGATGACGAAGACGATCCGTTCGAAAACCTCGAACCACAAGACATCACCGATATTCGAGACATCATCAAGGCGACTGAGGTTGTTGAGCCAGACGTTGCCGAATTGCTGGCATCGTACGCACCGGAACGACACCGCGTCATGGTCGACCGCATTAACAAGGTGTTTTCCGTATATGATTTTGTACCAAGCTGGCAGCCAGAAAAACTCGTCTTGATTCGAGATATGCGTCGACGAATCGACGCAAAGCGCGATGCGTTGACGGAGAAAGACCGGCAGAGCGTCGATAAGTGGTACGACAAACTCCAAGTCAATGCCTCATTTGGCCCATCTGAACTACCCGAGTTCGTCCTAGAACAATTGCGAGATGACGACGGACAACTCGGCACATTTGTGCTGTTTTGGACCCTAGGACCTAAAGCAAATTACAAGAATTCGAAACGTATTCGCGACGCATACTTCGACTTGTCCGTAACCGGTGGCACCGTACCAACGGCCGCAGATTATTATGCTCTGCCAGCAATTATAGATGCCATTGTCACGGACGGACCATTGGTTATTTCGGGATCCATCCTAGTCATGCTGCTCGCTTCATGGCTCCTCATGGGAGGCTGGCTTGGCCCGCTTGTGGTCTTTGGTACGGTGGGAATAGCTATTTTATGGTTGACCGCAATCATGGCGATTAACGGGTGGAAAACCAACCTATTCAATCTCATCGCGCTTCCCCTGCTGGTGGGTATGGGACAAGACGATGCGCTCCATCTATTTCACCGGTACCGTGAAGGCAGGGACCTCCGCGCGGCTGTGAAAGAAACCGGCTCGGCGATTTTCCTCACCAGCTGGACTACGGCGATTGGATTTGCAGGGATATTTTTCGCAAATCACCGTGGCCTCGTATCGCTCGCCTGGGTATCGGTCATCGGTGTAATGCTGTGCTGGCTTAGTTCTGTCGTGGTATTGCCCGCCATCATTCAGCTCTTCGAGTGGCAACGACGTCGCTCCAAGACAGGAGCAGTCGCAGAGTAAACTCTGCGGCCAGACAGCGTTTAGGGA
>PKDL01000273.1 GCA_002863065.1 Pseudomonadota bacterium | reverse complement strand
CCACATGTGCAAGAGTTCTCCGGGACGGTTCAGTAGAGTAGTAACGTCGGCATCTATTGCCGTCATGTGCCTCATCGGATGCTCTAATGCACCTCGTGAAGCAGCTCCACTAGATATCGAGCGGGCCGCGAAACAAAATATGCTCCCGGCGAGTCCGCCGACCATACGACGCGTTGATTATGAAAACGTGCTTTCGCAAAGCCCAGGTCATTTTTTTCAACGCATGCCTGTAAGACCCGTGCTTGTTGGGAAGACGTTCATCGGATACTCGGTACTTGCGCTGTATGCCGATGCAAAGCCACACGCCGAAGGTGTTCTCGTTGGAGATATCGTAGCGCGTGTGAATGGATTATCGATCAATACTCCAGACGCATTTCACAAAGCATGGCTTGCCGCCCGCGGTAGACGGACCCTGGAAGTGGAAGTGCTTCGAAATAACCAGGTAAAAAAAGTCACCTACCGGATTATTGACTAAAACAAGACGACAACACCCACCCTCACTTGAACTTAGATGACTTCGACGTTTCAATCAGAATCAATGACCTCAGCGAAGTCCCGACAATTGATCTGTGGTACCGTCCTATGGTTAGTAATTTTAATACTGCCCACGTTCCACATCGGCCTAAACAGAGTACTTAGTCCGACCGGCATCACTTTTCTATTCCTTCCGTTAGCTGTACTTGCCAAAGGCATCCAATCACAACATGGCATTTGGCTACTCTTTGCTTACCCACTATCGCTCGTCCCTGCACTCCTGCTGGTTCCGGCTCTTATTGGACCGACTGTATACGGTTGGCCAGCATTTATAGCCCTCACGATATCAACCATTGCATATGTCCAAGCCGCATCGAATCCTCAACCTGTAGCATTTACCGAGCGTGACAAAACAAGCTCCAAAGTCATCTGGGCACGTGCATCATCTCTCAACATCGTCACACTGATCGTTATGCTTTGTGCATCCGTACCTCTGTTCGTTATGCATTTTGACCCGTCGGTCCGATACCGTCTCGCCGACACGTACGGTCAATATGCATCCACCGCAACAGTTTGTATCAACCTTTTATTTTTGTGTTTGTGGACCTGGGCTACGTTCCGGCTAATCATCCGCAAGGTTGCAACCTTTCATGGCAGAGAAAAGCGACAGGTAGAATTGTTCCGCTTTCAAAATCAGCATTTGCACCGAGCTCGAGTGAAGACCCGATTATACTGGTCTCTTATCACGGGTTCCGTGTTCGGATGGCTCCTATTGCTGTGGCGAACTGTCGGGAGCAACGCATGAGACACATAGCCTACGAGACCATCGGAATTCTGTTACTAGTTGCCGCCGTTGCTTTCTTTTATTTCTCGGTAGGACTCCTAAGTGATGGCGACCACTTCGCAGGACTACTGGTGGTATTTGTGGGGTTTTCCTTGATACGTGCTGGCCTAGAAATGACTAAGCTTTCCATTATCGAACGCAGGGATAGCGACTAATGCAGTGGTACGCCACCACCATTTGTTTCACAGCATGCGTTATGGCCGGATGCACGTCCCTGGAATCGCACGCCCCAGCATCTCCAATACACGAGTTCAATCTTCCCAACATCAATGGGTTTGATTCGCCGCATTGGTTAGGAACGGTCTCTTCTGATGACCCTGTCGTTGCTACTGTCAATGGAACAAAGATTACCCAGAGTATGCTGGAACGGCAGCTGGTACTCGCTGGAGACGGGGCTACTCCCGCTTCAGTGCTCGACCGGATGATTGCATTCGAGTTATTGGCAAGAAATGCGTTTGAGAAGGGCTACTACAATGAGCCAACGGTAGGCCGCGTTTTACGTAGTACGATGGCGCGACGTTGGGTAGAGCACACCTTCGCAGAGGAACTACGCCCTGCGACCATGCCGCAATCGGGTATCGACGAAATATTTCAGCAAGCACGAGGCATATACGACCACTTCACTCGGTTCCATGTGGTGGATGCACAGGTCCTGTGCTGCACTGCGGTATCAGACCAAGACAGCTGCTATCGCGACATATTGGACACCGTGCCTGAGCGCCGAGAGCACCTCGCGTTATGCTTTGAGCAAGTAGGACCCCAGGTAGATGAACTGCGTACCAAACTCGTCGAGGCGAAAACCGCAGACGAATTTATCCGACAATTTGAGACTTGGTCACCAGACTACATACCCGATGCGTTGCGCGATACCTTTCAACTTGTGGTAGCTCCCGACGATTACCGATTTCAATACGACATCAATACAACGTACGAGAAGCAATTTGAAAAGGTCCGATATCGAGTCTTCTACAAAGAAATTATGGAAGGAGCGAAAAACACTTGGCTAGAAAACGATGCTAACACTCCCGTTTCGAGTCAAGTCATCCGGTCGCCGATAGGGTTCCACATTCTTTTCATCCACAAAGTAGATCCGGAGCGCCATCTCACTTCGACAGATGAAGTCGTGAAAGACGATATCCGTAAGAACGCTTTTGAAGCCTGGAGAAAGGCACACTTTGCGCGCACGATGGCAAACTACTGTGAGTCAATGGGGTGCGAAGTGAAGCGTGAGGGCTTGCTTCTCCTACAGGAAGCGGAAGAGCGGCAGTAACGCGCGCGACCTAAAAGGACGATGAAGCGTTCATCTGCACGCGATTCGAGGACGGCTGCGGGAGTGCGACATTCGTTGTCGCCTGCATAAATGCCGGTATCCCGCTTCTCGCATTTGCCTCAGCTGCCAGCACCCGCTCACGCGGCGACGCATAACGACGGTCCCAGTCAAGAACCTTTGGGATCATCAGCCGATGCCAAAGCGGCGGCACGAGCGCGACGATAATAGTCGTAAGGTACCCTCCGAGCATCATCGGTGCTTCCTCGTAAGGCCGTAGTCGGTGGTATGGAACCTCACCCTTTGCATGGTGATGTGAATGACGTGTTAGATTAAACATCGTCCAACTGCTCATACGACGATTCGTATTCCAAGAGTGGTAAGGCTTCACGGTGTCGTCAGGATCGCGAACGAGCCCGTAGTGCTCCATATAGTTCACGATCTCGAGCAGTGCTTTTCCCCAGAGAGCGCATAACACAAAGTAACCAGCTGTCGTCGCTCCAGCGAGCACCGCGACAAGAAGCACGAGCGCGGCGCTCATTAGGTGACCGCTAATGACTCTGTTCGAGAAAGACAGCGGAGACTTCTTCATCTTAGCGAGACGCGCCGCTTCAATCTGCCAAGCGCTGATATTACCGGTAAGGGTGGAGAGAAGAATGTGCAGATACACGTTGCGACCGCGTGGGGCAGTCGCAGGGTCATGTCGCGTTGATACGTAGCGGTGATGACCGTAGACATGTTCGATGGAAAACACCGTATCGAAACTAAATGCTAATAGGCACCGACCTACGGATAAGGAGATGAAGTCCCATGTTCGGTGTGTAAGTTCATGGGCCGGGATCGTGCCTACCATACCAATCATCAACCCGGTGAGTATGATGGCTGTAGCATGCTGGCCGAGCGTTATTTGGCTCTTCGTAGCCAAGATGTCGATGCCAGTCCAATCAACAACAGCCGCGCCGAACCCAAATAGGTCGACAGGGCTGACCGTCCAGATTGAGGCAAAGCATATGAAGGTAAGCATCGGCAAGGCCAGCCAAAGCAAAAACGTAAGGACACCGGGGTATTCGTAGTGTGGCGTCTTAGTATCATCGCCGCCCAGAGCGTCGCCAAACAGGTAGGCGCCAACAATAAAGAGGGTTCCCATCACTATCGTTTGGCTTCCTCCCAGCAACGCAAGCGCCGAAATGAGCCCGATGACGTGGAACAAGCCAAACTTCATGTAGTCCCAGAGACCCGCTGCCGCTGCATCGACTGGAGCCTGTTCATCCGGTGCAGCCGTTGTGAAGCGATCGAAATGTATATGTCTTGAGTCTATACCAAGTGCACGAAGCTTGGCGCATCCTGCATCAACCATAGCTGGAGGACCACACAAGTAAGCGTCCGTGTCAGGGGTCAGATGCTGCGAAATATGTTCGGTTACAAGACCAGTGTGACCTTCCCAATGCCGGTCTAGTTCAGGCTCCGACAACGAAGGTAGAAACAAAAAATCCGCGTCCCACTGTGATGCTATTGCCTCCAGCTCGGATAGTGCATAGAGGTCGCGTTGTGCACGTGCGCCGAACAGCAGCGTGACAGGTTGCCTTGTCTTACCCAGCGCTATTTGGTGCCGCAGGATAGAAAGTAGAGGAGCCAGACCACTGCCACCAGCTACCAGCAATAGCGGCTTCATACTGTCTCTGAGGATAAAGTCGCCATCGGGACGACCCAACGTAAGCGTCGTTCCAACGAGCGATTGCTGGTGTACTTTAGTCGTGAACTGCCCACCGGGGGCGTAACGGATGTAAAACTCGAGAGGCCCCCCGGCCTTTGGGGCGTTCGCTATCGAGTAGCAACGAGTAACGCTGTCGAGTGAGAGCGTGATGTACTGGCCTGCTTTGAAGTCGATTGCCTGAGACGGCTGAATAACAAGGCGGGTAATATCATGCGTTACACGTTCTTGATGCATCACGACGCCTGCTATGCGGGCAGGCATCTCGACTGTGACATCGACATCGGACTGCAGACGCGTCTGACACGCCAACACCATGCCATCTGCCAAATCTTCTGCCGAAAGAACGTAACTGCTATCTGTCAACTCTCGGACCCGACCACCCTGCAATTTACATTTGCAAGTGCCGCAGCCGCCCACACGGCAGCTGTTGGGAAAATCGATCCCCTGCCGTAGCGCCGCTTCGAGTAGCGACTCGCTGCGGTCGACAGTGATCTCAGCTCCGTTAATCCGCGCCCGATTGCCGGTCTGATTGGCAGCAGATTGGAGTCGCATGGTTATATTCTCCCTGGTAGTTGATTCACGGTAACGTCCACAGTGTGCCTTTTGTCGCAACTCTTTGGGAGGTCATTTATTGACAAGATAGGGTCATTTATTGTCAAAATCAACCAGGAGGTCGAAATGGGAATATCAATTAGCCTGGCTCGACAGTACGTGCACCTGATTGCTGAGCAAATACAAAGCCACAGTGGTTCGCTTGAAGACTGGCTTTCCGAAAGCGGAATTACTCTTGAGCAATTTCAATCACCCGGTTTGTCGACAAACTTTAATGTGTTTCGTCAACTCACCCTTAATGCCGTACAAATGACTAAGGAGCCAGCACTGGGTCTAGTCATCGGTGAACAGCTTGGAGTAACTGCGCACGGCGCCTTGGGATATGCGGCGGTGAGTTGCAGCACGATCCGAGAGGTGATCGCACTTATCGAACAGTACCTGCAAGTCCGAATTGGCCTCCTAACCATGTCGACATTCACTTCGGAGAATACGGTCGACCTTCATTTGGAAGAGCTCTTTCCTCTTGGGGATATACAGCCAACCATTATGGAAGCGGTCTTGTGCAGCATAAAGAATGTATTAGAAGACGTCTCGCTAGGGGCATGTACCTTTCAATCCATCCATTTTTCCTATCCGGAGCCGAGTTATGCGGCACTAGCCCGCGAAATTTTCGGTAAAGATGTCATCTATAACAGCAGCTTCTGCGGATTACGCTTAGAGCGTCACATGCTTGGATTGGGTCTAAAGATGGCAGATCCAAGAGGCTTGAAAGTCGCAGAGGACCTATGCCAGCGAGAGCTAAACCAACTGAAGTCTCTGAACAACACGACCGCGAGAGTGCGTCGTTTATTGATCGAGCGTCGGCACCATTTACCCACACTTCCTACCGTCGCCCGCATCCTCCATTTGACCCCTCGAACACTTCACCGGAGGCTCAAGTCCGAGGGCACTGCATTCCGGGAGCTCTTGGATGAGTTTCGATACGCGCTTGCCAGAGACTACCTCTTGTCGAGACAGACAAATATCGACGAAATAGCCTACCGATTGGGGTACTCAGACTCAGCGAATTTCCGACGAGCATTTCGAAGATGGTCTGGCGTGACTCCGTCCGCGTTCCGTAATCAGGTACGATTGTGAAAGCATCCGACCTTGCGGACGGATCGCTTGAGCACCGAGACGAGAGTAGGCTGGTAATGATGTAGTGAGTCCTATGGAAGGTTATCGAAGACCTCATTCGCTCTCTCTTTGAGCTTGAGGTCAGATTCGTTTTTCACAAATTCCATAATGGGCTTTTTTGCAGCCTCAGTATTCAATGCCTCCAAAGCTGAGAGCGCTGAAAGCTTTACATCATTAGCCTTCGCCTCAAGTAATCCCCGAGTAATGTACTCTACGGCGCTGGGATCACCTGTACTGCCGAGCGCTTTCAAGGCCGCTATCTTCACCTGGTCGCTTGCGTCCGTGACAAGGGGGGCAAATAAACCAGGAAGCCGAGGGTCTTTCCGCCGTGCTAGACCACGAACGGCCCAAATTTTTACGTCCGCATCCGTATCAAACAGTGCGTTACTCCAAATTTGGAAAAAAGCATCCCACTCTTTATCTGAAGACAGTTCGACTAAGGCATGCATCACCGCACGCTTGACCTCCACATTGGGATGGCGGACTTGAAACTTCAATTGCTGCAGTGCAGAGGACACCTTTCGCACACGTAAGCCATTCACAGCAGCTACCTTCACGGGGACTTTTGTATCTTGCATGTACCCGAGAAGAATAGTGTCTGCCTGCGGATGCTTAGAATCAGTGACAGCGATAGCCACTTGCTCTCTAATCTCGGCATCCGGATCATCTTTCAGCGTAACTAGATTAGCGACTACGCGGGCATCTTTGATGCGCGCAAGCGCAAATGCTGCACTCCGCTTGATGCCGTTATCGCTGTCCTTTAGACGTTTTGTGAGTACCTGAATGACACGCGGAGACGGTGGTAATGCGCCCATGGACTTAATCGCGAGCTGCCGCAATGTCTTATTTTCATTCTCGGAAAACCGAATCACACCATCTAGGCTTAGCCCGCTAAAAATAGCGATTGCTGCAGCCTCGAAATATTCCGCTTTCGGGAACTTAGTAATAGCCCTAGCGAGTGGAATAAGCGCTTTGGAGTCTTTTATGGTCCCCAGCGCCGCTGCTGCAGCACGGCGTAACTTTTCATTGTCATGCTCCAAGGAACCAATGACATCCGGTACTAATTTGTACCGACGCCGCTTTGCAACTTCACCAACCGCCCAGAGCCTTGGCTCTAATTCACCGCTCGTTAGTAAGTATCGGAGTCCACGATCTGCGTCTTCGCCGGTCCCATCCGCCAGAGCCCTGGCAGCTTTTCCACGCAGTGACGCTTCGATTTCCTCGGATTCAACAACTTTACGCAGAGCATCGATATTCTTTGATGCCGTGATCCCAGCCATGGCCATCGCGCGTATTTCTGCGCTGCGGTGATTCAGGACGTCTACAAGTGCGAGGGCTACCTCGCTTTTCCCAGACGACGTCAGCTTTTGAACGGCGTCCATTACAACACCATCATCCCGGTCCTTCAGCTTGTCGTATAGAACGACCATTGCATACTTTTGGTTACCAGCGGCACTTAGGATCCTTGCGGCGGCTGATTGCGTACTAGGATCCGGGTCTTCTTGAACAACAACCTCTAAAGCCTTCAGTACCTTTTTGGACTTCGTACCCTTGAATACGTCGAGGACAGCTGACTTCACACTGGCATCCGTGTCGGTCAACAAAGGGATCAGCTTGGGCTCGACGCGGGGTAGGTTCATTCCGGCCAAGGCCTTCACCACATACCGTCGCACGTATGGCACCGGCGACTGCAACAGGTCGAACACAGCTCCCAACGTCGCCTTGTCTTTGCTATCAAGCTTTTGTCGCACGACATAGGACGGGAGTAATTTATCTCCGACCCGAGTCAGACCCGGGCCCGGCGCCCCTGGCGGAAGCAGTTGCCACAGCTGAAGAACCACGCTTGCAGCTCCGTATGGTACATCCGCAACCGTAAATACATCTGTACTGACATCAGGAAAGCGAACCTCCCGAACTCCCGCTGCCTTTAGTGTCCAAAAGGCCTCACTGAGCACCACAGCCAGCTTCTTTTTGGCTGTGTCTCCTAAGCTCACACGTGCGGCACCTGTGGCTGCGAAATTCTGATCTAGCTCTAAGGAAGTGCCTTGGTAATCGGCTCCACGCCTTAATTTCAAGCGATTAAAAGCTTCGGAAGCTAACGCACTTGCAGTCATTTCTGGAGACGAGGAAAAGGTACTCGGCAGCACCAACATGTGTTCGGCGGCGCCCCACTTCACCTTTTCAACCGTGTAAAAGACGTAATTCGAATCAGCCGTTGCCAATTGCGCTGAGAGAACGAGAAAAAGCGCTAAGATTGTAACGCGACTACCAATATTTACGTTCAGCATCTCTGGAATCCCCTATTCTTTCAATGGCTTCCGCGAAATGGCGCGCAGTGTAGTGGTGACGGGCCATTAGGTCAAGGATAGCTTATACCGAGCACTTCGGACTCGTGCGCCGAATAGGACGAACCTCCCTCAGCACATGCATGTTCTACGAGACAGTCTAGGGTGGTTCTGAGCCCCAGGTCGAATCAAGTCTCATGTTGTCGATGAGTCGTGTGGACCCAAACCTGGCTGCAACCAAGGCCCGAGCCGTCCCGCTCACTGTATTGACGTCTTCTAACGTACTCTCATCCACAATCTTCACGTATTGAATATCAGCATCAAATGCAGTCAGGTGAGTGATCATCTGTTGCACTAATTCTGAGGCGGACACCACCCCAGACGACACCAGCCGCTGTGCTAATTTGAGGGATTCCCACAGGCATAGCGCACGCTGTCGTTCATCAGGCTCGAGATAAACGTTTCGGCTCGACATCGCAAGCCCATCTGCTTCTCTAATAATCGGGGCGCTGATTACCTGAACATCGTAATACAAGTCCTTTACCAGCTGCCGAATTATCTGCAATTGCTGAAAGTCCTTCTCTCCGAATACCGCTAACGTGGGCTCTACGATATTGAATAGCAAGCTAACCACGGTAGCGACTCCAGCGAAGTGTACGGGTCGGTCAAGACCGCATAAGCGGTGTGGCAAATGCGATAAGGCTACCGTTGTTTGTGAGCCAGCGGGATAGATCATTTCTGCAGTGGGCTGGAAGACGAGATCCACATCGAGTGCCGAAAGACGCGCCATATCGCCAGCCAAGTCTCTGGGATATGCAGCAAGATCTTCTTCAGGGCCGAATTGTGTGGGATTCACAAAAATGGAGACTACGATCCGATCTGCCCCCGCCTTCCTCGCCGTCGACACCAAACTAAGGTGACCGTCATGTAGCGCGCCCATCGTTGGTATAAACCCGACGATGTGGCCACTCTCACGCTGCTGTCGTGACCAGTCGCGTACCCGCTGCGGAGTGTCTTCCAGATACATCAGTGAGAATGCTCATCCGAGGGAAACTCGCCCGAACGGACATCCCTGCAGTACTCGCTGCAAGCCGTTTGAATGTGTTGCGCCAGATTGGCGTATCGCTTAACAAACTTAGGATTAAAATCAGGCGACATACCTAACACGTCATACAGGACCAATACCTGCCCATCGCAATTGGCCCCTGCACCAATTCCAATCGTAGGTATCGATAAAGCATTGGTAATTTTTGACGCGAGTGAAGCCGGGATGGTCTCTAAGACCACTGCATAAGCTCCCGCCTCCTCTAATGCGAGGGCATCGGTCAGTAGTTTATCCGCCGCATGCTCGGACCGACCCTGTACCTTCCATCCCCCAAGCTGATGAATCGACTGTGGTGTCAGTCCGATATGCCCCATTACGGGAATACCAGAACTTGTAAGCCGTTTTATGGTGGGTGCTATCTCAGTCCCACCTTCTAGCTTCACGGACTCAGCCCGCCCATCTTGAAGCATGCGCCCCGCGCTTTGGAGCGCTTGTTCAGGTGATAAGTGATAGCTCATGAAAGGAAGATCACACACCACATGTGCCTGCCCGTCGCCTCGCCCCCTGACCACGGCACGGCAGTGGTACACCATGTCGTCGAGTGTGACTGGCACGGTCGTATCCTCGCCTTGTATGACCATTCCAAGCGAGTCGCCGACGAGTAGGACGTCGACCCCTGTTGAACGCATCAGTTTCGCAAACGTGGCGTCGTAGCAAGTCAGCATGGTGATACGCTCACCCCGCGACTTTTTTTGACGTAGCGACGTAGTTGATATCCTCGAATGCGGCACGGCTACCTCCTCGGTGGGTATTCCTCACCGGGTGTATGGTGGCACTTGTCTCACCCGCGAAAGGACGCGGGGCAGTTGTCTATCTCAGATGGCTGCCCCACCCTAGA
>PKDL01000574.1 GCA_002863065.1 Pseudomonadota bacterium | reverse complement strand
GGGCTACCATTGCCTCGTCGGAGGGTGACGTACCGAGCGGTGTGCTCGAAGGGACGTATACATGGCTACCTACCGACACTGGCGCTACGGGTGCCTTGCTTTTCCAGCCGGGCGCTAAAAGTATTTTTGGATCGCAGCTGACGGTGCCTGGAAACCAGGGAGCTTTCGGTGCACGAGTCAAACTTCAACCTGGGAGTGATGCGGATTTATACAAGGCTGGTTCTCGGCAATTGGTGGTCGTTGGAGACAAACCGAGATGTTCTGTCGCAGGGCTTGCCCCCAGTGCATGCACGGGAGCGTCCGTCGATTGGTCCAGCGGTTATCATGACATTGTCTGTACCTTTTCCGCTGGGTCGATAAAAGTATATGTCGATGGCGCCCTTGATGCCGAGTGTTCTGGTACGGGCACGCCGTCGCTACCAGGAACGTCTCAGGCTCAGATTGGTGCCCTCGGGTCGAGTACGCCGGTTCATTTTGACTGGTTCGTTGTGTGGAACGTCGCCCCAGACGCGGTAAAGGTCGCCACACGTACTATTGCCGACATTTGTGATGGGGTGGATAACGATTGCGACGGTTCTACGGATACAACGTTCCCAACAAAAGGGGCCAGTTGTGACGGTTTAGACGCCGACTTGTGTACTGACGGTACATTGAGTTGTACTGCCAATGGACTCCAGCTGGAGTGCACTGGTGAGACAAACTCTCCTGATATTTGTAATGGTCTTGATGACGATTGTGATGGTTCGACTGACGAGGACTTTCCTACGAAGGGAGCTGCCTGTGATGGACCCGATGCAGACCAATGCACGAACGGCGCTCTTGAGTGCAGTAATGATGGTTCCGCCCTTGAGTGTATCGGCGACATTACACAAGCGGAGATATGCGACGGTAAAGACAATGACTGCAATGGCATCACTGACGACCAGATTACCGGGCTAGGAGGTGCGTGCGATGGACCGGATGCTGATCTGTGTACTGACGGCGTACAATGGTGTGACTCATCGGCCGGACTCGTTGCCTGTGATGAAATTGGGGCGGTTGTACATCTGCAGCTGGACGAGTCATCCGGAGCTTCCAAACCTGTAGACTCCAGCCGGTTCCAACACGATTTCACATCTATTGGTTCCGGTACGGTTACATTCGGAGAGACAGGTCAGTTGGGTGCTGCAGCTGCGTTCCAGAATAAAGGCTTCCGAGCCATCTCGGGTGACGCGCTAAATGGACTTTCCGCTGTCACGCTGGCGGCCTGGGTCAAGCCAAACGCGACGGCCGAAGAGCTGAGCGTTGTGAGTAGCTCCAGTCATACGACGACGCAGGTTGGACTCTCTCTCTCGAATACATCGGTGTCATTTCACGTAAATGATGCAGCGGTATCTTGCGATTTTGGGATCACCTGTCTCGACCGAGCGGAGGCTGGTGTCTGGACCCATGTAGCAGTGATATTCAACTCGGGAACTGTGTCGTTCTTCATTGACGGTAAACTCTCTGGGCGGATGAGTACCGTCCATACCCAACTCCAGAATCAAACGAACGAACAGATCAGAGTGGGTAGAATACGCAATGATATCAGTTATTTTAGTGGGTCGCTTGATGAGGTGATGATACTGCCTCGGACGCTCTCTCGCTCCGAAATCGTAGCCTTTTCGTCCTCGGGACCATCTGCAGACGCAATCGAGCTCTGTGATGGCATAGATAACGATTGCGACGGCACCACAGACGAAGGGTTCTCCAAGGGGGCTGCCTGTGATGGCTCCGATCCGGACCAATGTGCGACGGGGACTACAGTTTGCAGTGACTCTGGGAATGAGTCTCAATGCCAAGATGGGTTGTTACTTCTGCATTATGAAATGGATGATCCGTTGTCGATACGGCTACAAGACCTGGGCTCAAGCCGCCGCGATCTCTTTCTTGAAGGAGGTGTCACGAGTTCAGCTGGTGTGACTGGAAATGCCTGGACATTTGATGGCGTAAAATCGAAGGCCGAAGGAAACAGTGGTGACCTACTAGGCGGGAAGACCGGGGCTACGTTTGCGGTATGGATGCGACCAAGCGACATAACAAATGGTGAGCTTCGAGCCATTGCGTCTCAATACAAGGCAGGTCCAGGTGCGACCGGTCGGACCTGGGCGCTCATTCATGCCGACGATGGGATCGCCCTACGGATTCGTGGTTCTACAGATACATCCGTCACTCCAAGTACTGCGCTATGTTCGTCGGTAACTTCCTGCGGTGCAGTATTACAGGCGAATACCTGGACGCATATCGTCGTGGCATTTGATAGTGGTTGGGTGCGGTTTTATGCCGACGGGGCGGCTCTCACTTCGTTCCCACTAGCGACTGGAGCAGGTATTACCGCCGCGCTCCCGGATGAACCGTTGATGCTTGGCGCTGCGCTGGTGCAGCTTGAACGCTTTCAGGGCACGCTCGACGATTTCCGATTGTACGACGCCGTGTTGTCGCCCGCGGACATTGCGCGCCTTTATCATCAATCGCAGGGTAACTACGTCGACGTATGTGATGGTACTGACGATGACTGCGACGGACTGACAGATGAAGATCATACGACGAAGGGTCAAGCCTGCGATGGACCAGATGCAGATCAATGTAAAAACGGCATCTGGGCCTGCAGGGCTGACGGCTTCGGCGTCGAGTGTCCATCTGAAACTTCTACCGACGTGGTGGAAATTTGTAATGGGCTTGATGACGACTGCGATGGGCAGACTGATGAGGATTTTGCGGGCGTAGGGCAGCCATGTGATGGCCCCGATGCGGACTCTTGCATGGAAGGCGTACAGGCATGTAGCGCTACTGGCGGTGAACTGGTTTGTCTTCGAGATGGTCCGACTGGACTGTGGCGCTTTGACGAAGGTGCTGGTGTTGTGGCCGGTGACTCTGCTTCTTCGACCCCAACAAATGACCTCACGCTTAGCAACGTCTTCTTCGCTACTGGTAAGTTCGGTCAGGCCTTAGAGTTCGGAGGGTCAGGAGGTATTGCGAAGGCAACGCTAGCTATCAGTGGTACCCGAACCTTAATGATGTGGTTGAAAGTTAGCGCGGACGGCACGGTATATGGCGAGTCAGAGTCTGCGAGTCAGGTACATTTTACTGGCCGTTGGGCATCTGGTGCTCTAATTCACCAACAGATAGATGGTAGCCTCACGCGGACCGTGACCAGTAATTTAGCCGCAAATGAGTGGCACCATGTCGCAGTGGTCATGGAGCCGGGTAAGACAAATGGTCTTCGCCTGTACGTAGACTGTGTGGAAGCCGGTTCGACGACGCTAAACAGCAACGTTTCAATCGGTGAGTTTAATCTCGGACGAGCCAAAGGGATACCAGGACTGTACACGGGGTTTGCTGACGAGTTGGCGATATTCCCCTATGTGGTACCGACCGCGCGTATCTGTGAGTACGTGGCGTCAGGCATCCCCGTAATCGAAGAGAATAGAGAACTTTGCGACACGCTCGATAACGATTGCGATGGCAACACGGACGAAGGCCTTACGGGCACGCCATCCGCAGTGTGTGATGGTCCTGACAGTGATCTTTGCACCAATGGAACGTGGACATGCCGCGCGGACAAGCTGGATGTCGAATGCACGAATGAAACGACGATTGATATCTCCGAAGCATGTAACGAGGTCGATGACGATTGCGACGGGATTACCGATGAGGGATTCGCATATGAGGGAATTGATAAAGGCTTCCCTTGCGATCCACCGGGCGCCTGCGGTTCCGGTGTGGTTGAGTGCGTCTCTGAAACAGCAGCGGGCTGTTCTACCGGTCCCGGTGGTTCAGTCGATATCTCGGGACCCGAGTTCTGTGATGGCGTTGATAATGATTGCGATGGACTTACCGACGAAAAACCAGATGGCAGTGCAGTCACTGAAAACTGCTACACAGGGCCTAGTGGGACTCTCGGAGTTGGTGAATGCAAACTGGGTAAGAGACTTTGCGCCGACGGTGCGTTCGGTGATTGCTTAGATGAAGTGACGCCGACGGCTGCAGATACGACATGCAATCAGAAAGACGAGGACTGTGACGGCGTATTCGATGAAGATTACGACGACGGCGTGGTGTGTACGGTGAGCACATGCATTGATGGTGTGATCAGCAATATTCCAGATAATTCTCTCTGCGATGATAACAATCCGTGCACGGATAACATCTGTACTGCGACAGGCTGTACCTTCCCGATCGACAACTCCAACGTTCCCGACCAAGTTCAGTACGGCAAAGAGTGTCAGCTAGCATACTGTGAATCGGGAGTTTTACTGTTCAAGGAAGACGACACCGCAACAGGAGATGATGGCTTATCCTGTACCTCGGATGGATGTCTGGATGGCATTCCACAGCACGTAATCTTGGACGGGACCTGCCTCATTGGAAACAATTGCTTCTCGAAGGGAGATACGAATCCAGGTGGGGGTTGTGATGTGTGTATGCCGCAATTCTCCAAGACAGAATGGAGCGATTCGGCGCATGCGGCCGATTTTGATGAGGGTGTGGGCGGAACCGAAGAAGGGTATGTTGAGCAAGAGCTTGCGGGTGGCTCTGTTAGCTGGTCACTTTCTCAGGTACGAGCCCTGAATGGGCTTTACAGCCTGTACTTTGGCAATCCCTCGTCCAACTCGTATGACTCACTGACCCGTGCGGCGGCCAGCATGTCGTCTACGAACATTACCTTAGTGGCAGACGTCAACTACCAGTTGAGCTGGTACACGTGGATGGAAACGGAGGCGTACACTGGCTCGGATAAATTCGATACGCTAACCGTTGAGGTAATCGATACGTCTACCAGTGAGGTAACGGAAGTGTGGAACTCCATGAGTGCCTTTGGGAACCACACGGCTGGAATATGGAAAGAGTCCACCGTCGACCTAACCCCTTGGGCAGGCAAAGAGGTTCAAGTTCGATGGACGTTTGATTCCGGAGATGCCTTCTTCAATGATTACGAAGGAGTGTATCTAGATAAAATACGAGTAAAGACTGGTTGCTGTTTCTTCAATACGGATTGCACCGATAACGGACCATGTGAAGCTGGCTTCTGTTCTGCTGACTCAAAGCAGTGCAACTACACGAAGGTGGCCGGGTGCGGCGATTGTGTTCCGCAGCAGGCGACAGTGGTTCTGGCTATCGATCGCTCAATTTCTATGCAGGGTACGGGGGCAACAGGAGAAACACTGCTGTCGCTGGTTCGCAATGCATTGTCTGAACTGATGCCAACCTATGAAAGCCGTATCAATCTTGGGGTGAAGCTCTTCCCGAATCCAACCCCTGACAATGCATGTGCAGTCACAACGGGATTAGACCTAGATTTCCATAGCACAGGCGGTCAATTGGACTCTCTCCTCGCGGGAGTCGCACCGGACGGGCAAACTGCGTTAGGGGCTGCACTTGCACAAATAAACGCCGCGTACGACCAACCGGCCGTACAGGCGGAAAGCGGTAACAAGTTTGTTATCGTCATCACAGACGGCTCGGAACAATGTGCTGGGAACCCAGCGATACAGCTAGCTGCTTTAGGGGGCAAAGGCATTCGCCATATGGTGGTTGGCTTTGACAAATTTACCTCTGCCGCGGAGCTGACAGCCCTTGCCATGCAGGAGGGGGGATTACCCCGTCCGAGAACGTCTGCTACGGATTCGGTCTATATTCCGGCTGGAGATACCCCCACCAGTGTTAAGCAAGCGATAGCGAGCGCATTCGATACGACTCTGGGTGAGATGTGCAATGGGCTAGATGACGACTGCGATGGCGGCATTGATACTGGCGCACCGGACCTTGCTTGCAACCTCGCTTGCAAACTGGGTGTGGGCGGCACGAATGTGTGTGAGAATGGCCAGTACAAAGGGTGCAATGAATCCCCACTGTCCGGCGAACTTTGCAATGGCGAAGACGATGATTGTGATGGCACGGTTGATGAAGACTTCCCGTTGAAGGATAGCCCATGTTCTACGGGTGTCGGAGCTTGTTTTACTACTGGCGTATATGTCTGCCACCCGCTTGAGGATGATGTGCTTTGCAATGCGACTGCGCCGCCTGGCTCAGACGAGACCTGTAACGATATTGATGATGATTGCGACGGTACGACGGACGAAGAACTGGTCCAAGCTTGTTCTACGGACTGTGGTACTGGTACCGAGGTGTGCCAGTCTGGCGCATGGGTCAATTGTTCTGCGATTCAGCCTATCGATGAGACGTGCAACGGCCTCGACGATAACTGTAATGGAGTAACCGATGACGTGGTTCCGCAGCCATGTACCGGTGCTTGCGGTGACGGTTTCCAGCAATGCGTCAATGGACAAGTGGCTGGCTGTAGCGCTGACGGGGCTGCCGAAACGTGTAACGGGGTTGACGATGACTGTGATGGATTGACCGATGAAGACGTCAACGGCAATACGTTATCGGAGTCATGCACGCCGCCCCTGCCCTCAGGTTACACCGAAATTTACGGTGACTGTGCCATCGGGAGTAGAACCTGTGGCGAAGTAAAAGATCAGGCCGGCACATACGGTTTCGGAGCACCGCAATCGAATGGCACCATCGTCCTAGACCAGTGTGTAGCTAAAGCGGTTCCAAAGGCGGAAACCTGCAACGCACTCGATGACGATTGCGATGGTTCGGTCGATAATATCAGCGGTTCCTCGGAGCCGATCGTGGATGAATGCTATGATGGTGCTGCCGGTACAGCCGGTATCGGAATATGCAAGAAAGGAACGCTGACTTGCTTACCGGGCGGAACAAACAGTGGGGTCTGTGAAGGGCAGGTGGTACCAGCTACTGAGGTATGTAACGGCCTTGATGACGACTGCGACGGTCAAACTGATGAGGATCCAGCGCTGATTTGTCTGAAAACCAACCCAGAGTGCGCGGTCGGCGCTTGCTTGTGCGCATCAAATCAAGCGGGTGAGTATGTGTGCTACCAAGACTAGCGGTAGTGCGTACTGGCAACCATCCACGATTTCTTTCTGGCTCCTGTTTGCTTCCATCCGTGCTTTCTTGGTACCCCGTCTAACGTGCAAGTAATCGTACCGACCCAGCGCGCAGGTATGCGGCTGGACCAATTTCTATCGGAAGTTTCGGACTTGTCGCGTTCGCAGATAACGCAACGGATTCAGGCTCGCGACGTGCTTGTTGACGGTGATATTCCGGTAAAGGCGGGTATTAGGCTGCGGGGCGGTGAGGTTATTGACCTCACCATACCTCCTCCTCCGTCGACTGATGCCATACCTCAGGACATTCCATTCGGTGTGCTGTACGAAGATGAACATATGGTCGTCGTCGATAAACCAGCCGACATTGTCGTTCATCCGTCACCCGGTCATGAAACAGGTACGATGGTGAATGCTCTTTTGTATCGTTATGAAAGTTTGGCACCAGATGTTGGGACAGAGGACGGACGGCCTCGGCCGGGTATCGTTCATCGACTGGATTTAGGAACCTCAGGCCTTATGCTGGTAGCTCGTACCCTGGAGGCTAGGGTCAAACTCAGCGAACAGATCGCGATGCGTAATGTGTCCCGCCGATATCTCGCTATAGTCCATGGGAATGCGTTGGCTGATACGGGTACTTTTGAGACGCTTCACGGTCGTCATCCAAAAGACCGAAAGCGATTCTCGTCTCGCGTGAAGCATGGAAAGACCGCGATTACGCACTACCGTGTTCTTGCTCGTGGTGCTTCAATGTCGTTGGTTGAATGCGCATTGGAGACAGGGCGGACGCATCAGATTCGAGTGCACTTCGCCGATGCTGGTTACCCCCTAGTGGGAGATAAAATCTATGGCGGCCGTCGTCGAGCGCTGGGGCGAGGTGCTGCGAGCGCGTCTCGATTGTCCAGGCAAGCTTTACATGCTTGGTCTATCCGATTTGCTCACCCTATTTCCGGGCAACGTATTTCTCTACATCAATACCCACCGCTTGATATGGCAGAAGTAGCATACGCAATATTTGGAAAGCCAATTGAGGAACTGGCAGCCCCACAAGACTGGGCCCCTTCATCTCCCTGACATGATGAAGCACTTTGGGTCGAGCGCATAATTCGTTTATCGGGCTCTACTCTGGGCAATCTGAGGACGATACTCGCACGCTGAGGTCTGCTCCGTTACCATGCCCTCATGTCCATCATACGCCAGCTTCCCAAAGTGGACCTTGTTCTTGAGCATCCAACAATTGATGCGCTGACTATACGCGTTCCCCGCGCGGTCGTTGTAGGCTCAATTCGATCCCAAATAGACCAACGACGTCGGCGTATTCTGTCGGGAGATAGCGATAAGTCATTGGTTGCGATGGAGCCGCTTGTCGTGGATGTTGTCTCCGACGTGACACGACGGCTAGCTCCGAGTCTTGTCTCGGTAATCAATGCGACTGGCGTTGTTTTACATACAAACCTTGGAAGAGCGCCATTAGATTCTGAAGTACTCCAAGAGGCGGTGCAGATCGCTTCCGGCTATTCAAATCTCGAATACGACCTTGAAGCCAGGGGAAGAGGGAGCCGATACACGCATGCTTCACGGCTTTTATGTGAGCTGACTGGGGCTGAGGCGTCGCTCGTGGTTAATAATAATGCCTCGTCCATGGTTCTTATGCTCGCAGCTATGGCCTCGGGACGAGAAGCAATTGTGAGTCGGGGAGAGCTTATTGAAATTGGTGGAAGCTTTAGGCTTCCAGATATTTTTCGGACAAGTGGGGTCCAGTTGGTTGAAGTCGGCACGACAAATCGCACGCATCGTGCGGACTACATAAATGCAATTGGCGACCAGACCGCGATGTTATTAAAGGTCCACCGTAGTAATTTCGATATGGTCGGTTTCACTGCGGAGGTCTCTGGGCCTGACCTTGTTGAGGTCGGGCATACATACGGAATACCTGTCTGTGAAGACCTTGGTTGGGGGGCTATTGAGGGATTAGATACCTATGGGATTCCAACGATAACCGTCCGCTCCCGCGTTGAAGCGGGACTCGATCTGGTGGCTTTTAGCGGTGATAAGTTATTGGGGGGGCCGCAGGCTGGAATTATCGTCGGGCGGGCCAAATGGATTGAGGTATTACGACAGCATCCACTGACTCGTGCATTCCGGGTCGGTAAGCTGACTCTTGCCGCATTAGAGAGAACATTAATTCGATATCTTGATGGCCGCGCTGCGAAACTGCCCACTACCCACATTCTTACTGCAACCAGAAGTGACCTTCGAGCCAGGGCTGACGCTCTGTGTACGGAATTGCTTGCACGCAAGGTGGACGCAGAGATCTCAGTTGAGCCCTGTGAAGGTCGTGTTGGGGGCGGCGCACTACCGTCGACTACTCTCGAAAGCTGGGGAGTACGGGTTTCTCCTCACAACAGAAAGAATGAGCGGATAGACAAATTACTGCGCAGTGCCGCTGTGCCCGTCATTTGTCGAATCGACGAGCACGGTCTCGTGTTTGATGTTCGGACAGTATTTGATACTGAAGTTATTCTTCTAGCCGATGCGATAGACCAGTCGATCGCGACCGAGGAGTAACACGCAGACCTGCTTGAAAAGACGCCTGATTTTACGGTTGACAGTCTGAAAAGCCTCGCTTAGGGTTCCGGCCTCGTTCAGGATGCCATTGGGTGGCCTGAGCTCGCGTTTCAAGTATCCGCAATGTGGGTGTTGCAGCCGCTTTACACCGAAGTCTTGGCGACAAACCTGCAGCACAAGGCATGCTTGAGGCCAGCGCCGTTGAGGCGCAACGCATCAGAGTTCGTGGTAACACAATCTCTCATGCGAAAGACAAGTGCACGATACATCGGGAACGATGCCCGGTGTGCTCAGGCAGGTTTTACGGCTCGAGGTCGAGTTTGACGCCAGCCTATGAGTTCAAGGAGACACGATGGCAGTCAAGCTGCGCCTCGCGCGATTCGGCGCCAAAAAGCGCCCCTACTACCGAATTGTAGCCGCCGACGAGCGAGCTCGTCGAGATGGACGGTTTCTCGAGCAGGTAGGTACGTACAATCCGAATCATGAACCAGTCACCATCACGCTGAAGCATGACCGGGTAAATTACTGGCTCGGGGTAGGCGCAAAGCCCACCGATACGGTGGCAAACTTACTTACGCGCCATCTTGATAAAGAGGGAGTGCCGACGCGAGGTCCGTCGCCCAAGTCTTACAAAGCGCGTCCAGTCGCGCTTCCGAAGGCAAAGGCTCCGGCCCAAAGCCCCTGGGCCAAACCCTTGACGCTTGGCCCAATCACGATCCAGTACGCGCCCAAAGGGCCCAAACGCTTCAACAAGAACCAAAAAGACCCGAAAATGTC
>PKDL01000488.1 GCA_002863065.1 Pseudomonadota bacterium | reverse complement strand
ATCGTAAGCGGCGACGACCACCTCTGTTCATTAGTATCTGACGGTACAGTGTACTGCTGGGGCCTCGGTGATAACGGGCAACTCGGCACCGGCAATAATGTCACCTCTCCGACGGCTGCGCTCGTACCTGGTCTTAGTGGAGTCGTGCAAATCGCCGCATCCGTATCCTCTTCATGTGCACTGAAAAGCGATGGTACGGTTTGGTGCTGGGGCCTAAATCTACAAAAACAGCTCGGTTCACCCGCCGCCGGCGTAGCGGAAACTACCCCAATCCTGGTGGATTCATTAACTGATGCGGTTCGGATTGGTTCCGGCTCTGACCACTTCTGTGCGATCAGAGCAGGGGGAGAACTTCGGTGCTGGGGTAAAGGTGCCGGTGGCCACTTAGGCAATGGTACCACCAATAACGCGGACACACCTGTCGTTGTCTTTCCAGGAAGCGCCGCTCTCAGACACACGGTATCGGTCACAGCCGGCAGCAGCCTTACGTGTGCAATCAATGCCCTGGATGATTCTCCCGCCTGTTGGGGAGCTGCTTCGTACGGACAGCTTGGGAACAACTCACAGATATCGAGCGTAACGCCAATTGCCTTGCTAGAGTTTAGTGGGCAACAGATGCTGAAGACGGGAGCCCACCATAGCTGCGCGGTAGATGCATCCGGTGAGCTTCGATGTTGGGGGCGCAATTCCGAAGGCCAACTGGCGCAAGGGACCCTCGTCGACGTGATGAGTCCGACCAGCATAACTACGCCCGGCGCCGTACAAGAAGTCGCATCTGGACCGTTCAACACATGTATCCGACTTTCCGGAGATAATTCCGTGTATTGCACCGGCCGTAATCAACAGGGTCAGATTGGTGATGGAACAACCACACAACGCACCGTATTCTCTAAGGTCCAAGGACTTACCACCTACGGTCAATGTGACGCTTGCCAAGACAATAATACTTGCGTGATTGCTTATTGCGGTCCCGATGACTGTATTACCGAAACAGTAGCTGACAACACCCCATGTGGAATCAATCAGGCCTGTTCCTCCGGGCAATGCATCGACACGCTGCCCATACACAAACGGTTAGCAGCCGGATTCAATCATACGTGTGCCCTTACTGCATCCGGGACAGTGAAATGCTGGGGGGCAAATTCGTATGGACAAACCGGTACAGGTCAACAAACAAGCGTCATCGATGTACCCACCGACGTGAACGGGGTTACTGGCGTCCACATAAGCGCCAAAGGGGGCACAACATGCGTACTTACGGGAGACGGTGGCAGCACCATCTCCTGTTGGGGAAACAACGATGCGGGGCAACTCGGGAATGGTACGGGGCTGAATAGCTATACCCCTACGACGGTGGTGGGAGTCACCGACTTTATCTCAGCCCATGTAGGTAAAAGGCACACCTGTGGTATCCGGTCAGATGGCAGCGTCAGTTGTTGGGGATTAGATACCTCTGGACAACTTGGTAATGGCGGTTTATCCGCCACTCAAGTGACTCCTATGACAGTTTCCCTCACCGGAGTCGCAGCGTATGTCAGTACTGGCGACGAACACACCTGCGCTGTCATGGCGGGAGGGCAGACGAAATGTTGGGGCGAAGGCAGCTTCGGACGACTGGGATACGGTGGGTCAGCAGACCAGCACCTTCCACAAGTGGTAGCCCCTGGCCCTTCCCTACTATGGGAAGCCAAGCAAGTGGCCGCTGCTGAAAAATTCTCGTGCGCGGTCCGTTCAAACGGTTCGGTTTCCTGCTGGGGTGATGGGGCGGCTCAACTGGCGAATGTTACATCAGGGATCACCCCGCAATTCTCACCCCTACAAAACATCGTAAAGATCGATGCCGGCCAAACTCACACCTGCGCGATAGATACGTCATCCCAATTGTGGTGCTGGGGTGACAACGTATATGGCCAGCTCGGGAATGGTTCTAATACCACTCCCGATATGCCCTATCTGTTACCACTCACCGGTGTCATTGACGTCAGTGCCGGTGGTAGCCATACGTGCGCATTTGCAGATGGCGGTCTCTATTGCTGGGGCGCGAATACGAGTAAACAACTCGGGAACCCATCGGCTACCACCCTCCAGACTACGCCGCTGCTGGTTCCCGGTTTTTAGGAACACATTTTCATACCGGACAGAGGATGTGCTCATTCTGGTAAATCGAGCTAGAGTGCAGACATGTACAGAATACTTTTACTCGTTTCGTTCACCTACGCATGCTCGTCGCCCGGGACTACCGCTGATATATTAGCGACACATACGCGCACGGCCGCAGACGTACCGTCGCGTTCGACCACGGACACGGTAGATCTGGACAACTCCGATTCTGCAACTCAAAATGACGCCAGTGAGCCTGCACCTGCATTTCAACCGCCATCAGGAAAACCGCCGGGATTGCTTGGCGGTACAGAGCGCCCTTCGCTGTACTACGTACCAGAACAATACACGCACGATACATCATGGCCGCTACTCATATTACTCCATGGATACAGTGCGAGCGGATTAGCCCAAGACGGCTATACCGCCATGTCTACAAAGGTCAGCTCGAGAGGCTTCATCCTTATCACTCCGGACGGAACCCCGGATGCAGATGGCTACCTACACTGGAACGCCACCGATGCATGCTGTGACTTTGGCGGCATCGGAACCAACGATGTAGCATATATCAGCTCCCTGATTGATGAAGCATCTACCTGGTTCAATGTGGACGCAGACCGAGTTCTAGTGATGGGCCACTCCAATGGTGGGTATATGACTTTTCGTCTCGCCTGCGACATTGGAGACCGACTCGCCGGTGCCATCAGCATCGCGGGTGGTATGTGGTTAGACGATACAAAGTGTCCAGCTCCAGCTCCGCTGACTATGATTGCGGCTCATGCGCCAGACGATATCGATGTGAACTATGAGGGCAGCACTTCGGGCAGCCAGCAATACAAAGGCGCAATTGACTCTGCCGCATTCTGGGCAAAGCGGAACGGGTGTGCAGATGTACCGCAACCACAGGGAAATCTGGACCTCGTAACTGAAGTAGTTGGAAATGAGACCGAGCGCATTATATTTCCAAACTGCTCCTCAGGAACGCAGGTGGAAGTCTGGAGAATGAACGACGCTGGCCATTCACCTGACTTTTCGGATGGCGTCTTCGCGGAATACGCCCTCGACGTACTCCTCGCCGCCAGACGGCCATAATCCGAAGAGTAAACCAGCAAGAGGGCTTACATCATTCCATCGGTAGACCTGCCGTCCGCAATGAGTCAAAGAGGGCGGCTTCCCGGAGCGATAACAGCCTCGAATGTGCACCAGTCACAATACGAGTCCCGCATGCTGTGAACCGCCGCCGGCCCAACAAGAACTAGTGGAAGCGTACGTTAGAAGCCAAGCATCAAGCGAGCTTCCTCGCTCATGTGCTCCATTTCCCAGGGCGGTTCCCAAACAAGGTCTACGATAACCTCTTTTACGCAGGGTGTTTCTCGGGCGGCCATTTCCACTTGACCAACAAGTTGCTGCGCTGTGGGACACATGGGAGACGTCAGGGTCATCTCAATGTTGACGTTCTGATTGTCTTCCACATCAATTTTATAAATCAAACCTAAATCCCATATGTTTACCGGGATTTCCGGATCGTATATCGCCTTGATACCATCAATGATGGTTGCCCGAATTACGGGCTCGGACTCGGGGGGGAGGCCCTCAAGCTCTTCCTCCGTTGGAACGATCAGCGTGGGCTCTGTAGCCGGATCTGTCACCTCGGAATTGGCGGCTGACGTAGCTTCGATTGGCTCATTCGCGTCCGCCTGGGCTGCCGCTTCGGGGGTTTGATCCGCGACCGCCGAAACTGCCGCTTCTGACGTTTGGTCTGTCTCCACCTGATCTTGACCGTGTGTTTCGTTCATCGTGGCATTCCTACGAGAAGAGCATCTTAACCGTCTTTAGTCCCTCGACCAACGCATCGATATCAGCACGTGTATTGTACATGGACAATGATGCTCTCGTCGTAGCCGGTAGACCGAAATGAGCCATTACCGGTTGAGCACAATGATGGCCTACACGTACAGCGATACCCTGTTGGTCGAGGACCGCTCCGATATCGTGGGGATGAATACCATCGATGACGAAGCTTAGCACGCACGATTTGTGAGGTGCGGTTCCGATAATTCTCAAACCCTCAATCTCTTCGAGACGGCGTGTCCCGTACGCGAGCAGGTCCGCCTCATGAGCCACCATTGCATCCTCGTCAAGGGATTCTAGGTACTCCAATGCACGACCAAGCGCGATGGCGCCCGCAAAGTTGGGGGTCCCTGCTTCAAAGCGAGCTGGTGGTGCCGCATAGGTTGAGCCTTCGAAAGTAACCGTCTCAATCATCTCCCCACCGCCATGCCACGGCGGCATCGCTTCGAGATGTTGCATCTTGCCCCACAACGCACCAATTCCCGTGGGAGCAAAGACTTTGTGTCCAGAGAACACATAAAAATCACAACCCAATGCCTGCACATCGGGATGATCATGACTCATTCCTTGCGCCCCATCGAGCAGCACTGGGATATTTCGGCTATTGGCAATTTGGCATATCTCTTTCACTGGGAGGATAGTACCTAGTGCATTCGAAATATGTGCCACTGATATCATCGCCGTATTGGCATCAACAGTGGCCTCGAAAGCTTCGATGGTTACATCGCCATGCTCATCAAGTGGCACCACCTTGAGCTCTGCGCCGGTGAGGTCCGTCACCAGCTGCCAAGGTACAATGTTAGAGTGATGTTCGAGACCCGAGATCACCACGTTTGTACCTTTCACAAGACGTTCTCGCCCAAAGGTCCATGCAACCAAGTTGATAGCTTCGGTCGTCCCTCGCAAAAAAACGATCTCATCGTCCGTTGCCGCATTGAGGAACCGAGCGACAGTGCGTCGGGCCTTTTCGTAATCTTCAGTGGCGAGTTGGCTCAGCGTATGAATACCGCGGTGTACATTCGCATTTTCTTCCAAATAGACACGCTGGTACTCATCTAACACGACCTTTGGTTTGTGGGTCGTTGCCGCATTGTCTAGGTACACCAGCGGGCGCCCGTGTACTTGGAGGTCGAGCCCCGGAAAGTCACGTCGTACGGCATCGGCATCAAATCCCATCGCGCTTTCTCCCTCTGTACATCACGCGAGCCGCGCAAGTACCGTCTCTAGTATGGGTTCTTCCAGGTTACAGGGCAGCTTTTGCAGAACTTCACGAGTGAAGGCCTCAATCAATAATGACTGTGCTTCAAGCACAGAAATCCCGCGAGCTTGTAAGTAGAACATAGCGTCCGCGTCCAAATTCCCGATGGCAGCACCATGGCTCGCAGTCACGTCGTCATTGTCGATTTCGAGCTGAGGCTTCACATTGGCCTTTGCATCCTGAGACAGTAGCAGGGCGCGGCACAGCTGGTCGGTGGCTGACTTGACCGCCCCTTCGCTCATCAGTATCCGCCCAAGAAAGCTCCCTATGGCTTGCCCTTGAAGTACCCCTTTATACAGCTCATGGCTCGTGCAGTGAGGGGCCTTGTGGTCGATGACCGTGTAGTGATCAAGACTCTGCTGGCCCTGCCCGACGAATAATCCGTCCAGCCAAACCTCGGATCCTGGCTTCTCGAAGTGCACATGAATCGCATTGCGTGCGGTTTTCGCACCCAACGAAACGATGTTCGAGCGTGCACTCGTATCCGCTCCTAGATGAAAGATTGTGGTGGCAAAGTGCCAGGCAGCAGCGCCCTCTTTTTGAATCTTTGCATGCTGGACATGAGCACCATCGTCGACATTGATATCGAGCCGCATGTTGGTAAGCGTTTCGTGCGTACCCAGGCCGATAAAGCGTTCCACGACGGTGACCTCTGCATGCTTACCCACCTGGATTTGCACTAGAGGATGCATACCGTAGGTGACGCCGGAGCTTGTCGACACCCAGACCAATTCCAGCGGGCCCTCAACCCGGGTTTTGGGCGCTACGGTAACACGCGTCAGGTGGGGTGCGAGCGCCGCGTTCACCGCTAGAAAGAGTGCAGACTGTAGCTCGCCGCTGGGGATCGGCGGCAGCTGCAAGGCCTCACCACTCGCGTGTTCCGCGCGTACACCTGGCTGAGCAGGCAGCACTGAAAGCTGCGGTTGGAATACCCCATCGACGATGACAATTTGCCCTGCGGTTTCACGGCATACATGCTGAGCGAGAGTCGTCCTATCGATGCTACCAACCTCGTCAGACTGGCCAAATCGCGACAGGTCAAAGCCTCGAAGCTTGGTGTATCTCCAGTCCTCTCTGCGGGAGGTGGGTAGTCCAATGTCGCGCAATACACTTACATACTGTTTTCGGGGCGTACCACATCCAGGTGTACCGAGCTCCGTGGGTATTACGTAGCTCACGCGGCCGCTCCGGCGATAATCCAGTCGTAGCCCCGCTTCTCCAGGTCTAGGGCCAGAGACTTGTCTCCCGAGCGTGCGATCCGCCCATTGACCAGTACGTGCACGAAATCTGGTTCGATGTGGTCGAGCAGCCTCTGATAGTGTGTGATGACGAGCATAGAGCGAGATTCGTTACGCAAGGCATTCACGCCGGCAGATACGACCCGCAATGCATCGATATCCAGTCCGGAATCAGTTTCGTCGAGGATACAAAGGCTTGGTTCAAGCATCGCCATTTGAAGTACTTCGAACCGTTTTTTTTCACCACCAGAAAAGCCTGAATTCACATCCCGCTTGGTAAACGACTCGTCCATTTGGACGAGTGCCAATTTTTCGCGCAGCAGACGCAAAAACGGCCCAGGGGCAATCTCATCCTCGCCGCGCGCTTTCCGGAGCGCGTTGAGGGACGTGCGTAAAAACTGCCGACTTCGGACTCCAGGAATCTCTACCGGGTACTGAAACGCGAGAAACAGCCCAGCTTGAGCGCGTTCATCTGGCCCCATGTCCAAGACGGAGTCTCCGTTGAACAAAATGTCGCCCGACGTCACAGTATAGCCGGCGCGGCCAGCGATTGCGTATGAGAGCGTACTCTTGCCAGAGCCGTTGGGTCCCATAATCGCGTGCACTTCTCCCGGACCCATCTTGAGGGTGAGCCCCTTTAGAATCGGGCTACCGTCGACCGTGACGTGCAAGTTCTCGATGCTTAGCATGACGTTCCTCTGTTTTTGTTGCACTGCAGGCCGCTATAGCTGCTGAGTGACTACGCCTTGGTCAGGCACTCTGCCTATCCAACCGCGCCTTCTAGGCTAACTTCCAATAACTTTTGCGCCTCTACGGCGAATTCCATCGGCAGCTCCCGAAAGACCTCTTTGCAAAAGCCATTGACGATCATATTGACCGCGTCTTCCTCTGAGAGCCCACGCTGCATGAGATAAAACAACTGGTCATCGCTAATCTTCGATGTTGTTGCTTCATGCTCCAGCTGCGCGGTCGGGTTATTGACCTCAATGTAAGGGACAGTATCCGCGGTGCAGGTGTCCCCCATTAACAATGAGTCACATTGCGTATAATTTCGGGCCCCGTGAGCGTTTTTACCCATGCGTACGAGGCCGCGATAGGTCTGTTGGCCGCGGCCGGCTGAGATTCCTTTGCTGACGATGGTTGAACGGGTGTTGCGCCCGAGATGGATCATCTTCGTACCAGTATCAGCCTGCTGCCGGTGGTTTGAAAGTGCGACTGAGTAGAACTCCCCAACAGATTCGTCTCCTTGCAGGATGCAACTCGGGTACTTCCAAGTAATCGCCGATCCGGTTTCCACTTGTGTCCAGGATATTTTAGACCGCTTCCCCCGGCATGCGCCGCGTTTCGTCACGAAGTTATAGATACCCCCACGACCGTTCTCGTCCCCAGGATACCAATTCTGCACCGTGGAATACTTTATCTCGGCGTCGTCTAAAGCGACCAATTCTACGACCGCTGCATGCAACTGATTTTCATCTCGCATGGGGGCTGTGCAGCCTTCGAGGTAGCTCACATAGCTGCCCTTGTCTGCGATGATTAGCGTTCTCTCGAACTGACCGGTTTTCGCCTCGTTGATGCGGAAGTAAGTGGACAGCTCCATGGGGCAGCGCACGCCCTCTGGAATGTAGACGAAAGAGCCGTCTGAGAAGACTGCCGAATTGAGAGCCGTGTAGTAGTTATCCGACACTGGAACCACTGAGCCCAAGTACTTCTTCACCAGCTCCGGGTGGGAGTGCACTGCTTCGCTCAGCGGACAAAACACGACGCCCATACTCGCCAGCTTCTCTTTGAAGGTTGTCACTACCGAGACGCTGTCAAACACTGCATCGACCGCGACGCCAGCGAGCATCTTTTGCTCGTACAACGGAATGCCCAATTTCTCGTAGGTCTTCAGAAGTTCAGGATCCACTTCATCCAACGATTTTGGTCCGTCTGCTTTTGACTTGGGCGCGGAGTAGTAGGAGATCGATTGAAAATCGATAGCTGGGTACTCCACATGTGCCCAGTTTGGCTCTGACATCTCGAGCCAACGGCCATACGCCTTCAGGCGCCATTCCGTCATCCAATCGGGCTCGTTCTTCACGGACGAGATGTGACGTACGACGTGTTCGTCGACACCTGGCGGCAGTGTTTCGGATTCAATCTCGGTCACGAATCCGGCGTCATACTTACGTTCCGCAATCGCTTCGATAGTTTCTTGTGATGTACTCATTCCATCGCTCCGCAAACACGACCGGCTGGTTCCTCGTCGGAAACGCAGCCATGAAGCTAAATCGGACTGTTTAGGTCCGAGTTCGCACACTATGGTTTGCCGTAGACATGTCAAGATGAAACGAACGTGCTTACAGTGCCCCCCGAACATTCGCCCGAGGTTCGTCAAGTTCACGTCGGTCTTAGAGAATTCACAGCATCGGTACGGAGGCGATTAGAGCCGAGATGCTACGGCATCCATTCGCTTCGCCAACTGCACGTCAAGCGCCGACAACCCACCGACATCATGTGTGCTTAGAGTCACGTCCACCCGGGAATATACATTGAACCATTCTGGATGATGGTTCATCGACTCCGCGATGAGGGCTACCTGCGTCATAAATCCAAAGGCGGAAACAAAATCCGAGAACGTATAAGACCGCGTAATAGCGTCACGGCCTTCCACAAGCTTCCATTCTACCAATGCCGATAAGGCGCTAGAACGCTCATCTTCCGTTAGTTTTGCTCCCATCGCTTTACTTCCCCCTCACCGATTCAAAAAAAATGACTCCGAGCGCTCCAGCTCTATGCCCCGAGCACCACGATATCTCACTCACGATTCTGTCGGTCGCAAACACCGTCTTTTGGCATCCGGCAGGCGGCGCGATTACCATCGTGCTTGTGACGAGTAAGATGCTAACACCAACAGTATGTCGCGCGCTGGAATGTGGATTTCTAACCGGGCTCGGCGTAGTCCTGGCCATTTGCGGTGGAACGAACGGCGTAGACTCGATTGTTTGGTACGTTTTCGCAATTGTAGACGCAATAGCAAATGACCCATGGAGCATACTGCAACCGGTTTACAACCCGCCGCCCATGTATACGCATGCATACCGCCCATTATCCACCGCGATTGTAAAACTTCTGAGTGCGGGCTTTGAGCGCGACGTAGCTGGACTGGAATCCATGACTATTGCCCATGGGTTGGGCCTCGTGGCATACGGACTGGCAGCACGGTATTGTTTACGCGCTTATCAGTTCAAGTCGCTTATTGCTACGCTCGCATCTGCCACCTCCATGCTCATGCCTACCGTGCTTTTCAGTGCATGGACCATCCCCGAATTCGATATGGTCGGAGGAGCCATCATACTCGCCGCAGCTGGATTACTCCGGCGCGGTCATGGCATCGCAGCATCGATGTTCATGCTGCTCGCCATACTCACGAAAGAAACGACTGCAATCATCATGTGGGGCTGGCTCCTGGCGCGCGCGATACCGGCTTGGTCTTCAGGCAACCGCCGGCCGGCGCGTACAGCTATTGGGTACTTCATAGTATTGGTTTGGGCAGTCTGGCCAATCCTTACTGTGCAGCCTCCTGTGACTCATGCGTATTCGCTCGCCGACGGTGAGTTTGAATGGAGCAAAGCGATCTATCTCACGTTCCTGAACATGAATCAGGTGTTCTATGTCCTCGGCCCCAGTGGTGCGCTACTGATTGCGCTGTTGTCAGCGAGCAGAGTCAAAACATCCTTAGTGCCCCCACTATTATGTACGGGCATTCTAGCGTTGCTCGTATTGTCGCCGCCGGCGCAACATTACAACCATTATGAATCCATCATATTCGCAGATTGGCCCTGGATTCTTGCCTGGACAATGACCCTCAGTGGAGCATTACTCCTCTTGATGTGGCG
>PKDL01000159.1 GCA_002863065.1 Pseudomonadota bacterium | reverse complement strand
GCCCATGATGAGAACCAAAGGTTCCCCATCACCATGAATTTCTACTTCTAGTTCAATTCCATTTGCCTTGACCCGCATGCACTCAAACTAACCTCGGCGCTTCCCGTGCACAAGACGCAATCCCATCCGACTGTCCAGGACAGACCAATGCGCATAGGACTGACAAGAAAGAGCGTTGTTTAGTTGTCGGGCCGGTGATGCTTGTGCCACATTCCTGGCAAAGACCATGCATCTGAGGAGTGCAGCGCATTGAAAACCTACCTTGACCTTATTCAGCAAATTCTCGACCACGGTGCGACTAAAAGCGATCGTACCAACACTGGCACCATTTCGTTGTTTGGTATGCAGGCACGCTACGATTTGCGAGAGGGGTTCCCCCTCCTGACGACGAAAAAGGTTCTATTTTCGGCTGTCGTACGCGAACTCCTCTGGTTTCTCAAAGGGTCCACCAACATCAATGACGACCTCACCCAACATACGCCGATCTGGGACGCCTGGGCGGATGAAGATGGTGAATTAGGTCCTATTTACGGCTTTCAGTGGCGCAATTGGGGCGGACAAGGAATCGATCAAATCGCGAAAGCGATCGATATGGTCAAAAACCAACCCGACTCACGACGCATTATTGTCAGCGCATGGAACGTTGGCGACCTAGACCAAATGAAGTTGCCGCCGTGTCATGCCTTTTTCCAACTCTATACCGTCGATGGACATCTCGACCTGCAACTGTATCAGCGGTCTGCAGATATGGCGCTGGGTGTGCCCTTTAACATCGCCAGCTATGCCTTGCTGCTCATGATGATCGCGCAGGAATGTAACCTGACACCTCGGTTCTTTATTCACACGCTAGGTGATGCGCACATCTACTCGAACCACCTCGAAGGCCTAAAAAAGCAGCTTGAACGCGAGCCCAAGCCGCTTCCCAAGGTAACGATCGCTTCCAAACCCTTCAATGAATTGGCCTTCGAAGATATCCAGCTACATGACTACGAATATCACCCATTCATTCGTTTTCCTGTGGCTGTCTGATGGCAGACAAGACGACGGATATGATTCCGGGACTAGAGTTGGTGGTGGCTGCCGACAAAAACATGGGCATTGGACGTGAGGGTGACCTCCCCTGGCGCTTCAAAAAAGACATGGCATTCTTTCGAGAAACGACCCAGGACGCTGCTAACCCTGTGGTGATCATGGGCCGCAAAACGTGGGAGTCTATCCCCCACCGATTTCGGCCGCTCAAAGGCCGCTATAACGTTGTACTCACACGTCAATCCGACTATCAGGTGCCCCCCAATGTTGGACTAGCTCATTCTTTTGACGATGCAGTGGCACTCGCGAAAACGATGGGCGACAGATATTTCATTATCGGTGGAGGGCACATTTACGGCCTGGCGCTTGCGTCGCCGGACACACATATCGTCCACCTGACCGAAGTTGATGCTGAATTCTCCTGCGACACCTTCTTGCCGGCGCTCGACGGTTTCCAACGCGTATGGTGGGATGAATGGATCGAGGAAGGCGGCCATCGGTTTCGTTTCACTCGATGGGTGCGCCCCTAATACGCAGCTACGCCGTACTATCTATGCCACAAGCCCCACAGTGATTGGTCGTAGGAAGCCTGGAGGGCCCGCAGCCCCCTGACAACGCCAGTCAAACATTATGAGAGATCACACATGACGCTGTTCCAACGGCCGCAAGCCGCCCGAACGGGTATCTCAACCGCTAAGAGCACATCGGGCTTCTACGCTACGCCTTGCCCGCGATACGCAACGTGACGATCCAGACCCCCGCACCGCCATACATCCGAGGCGCTTCACCAATGGTCGCAATGGCATATCGACCGTCCGTTAGAGCCCACTCCCGTACGAGTGGCTTGAGCACGGGTACACCACCGTGTGAATGGTGACCTTTACCCGTGATTACTGCCACCTCTCGCATACGATCTTCTCGGCACTGTCGAATAAAGCGTGAAAGCAGACCGATCGCTTCTTCCTGATGCTTTCCGTGCAGGTCCAGGCTTGACTGAATATGTAAGTTAGCCTTCGAACTGTAGCGCACCTCACGCACCTGAATAGTGCGGGCCACATTTCGGGGGGCTGCGTCTTTGTTTTCCGCGGTTTCGAGTTCGGCCATTGCAGCTGCAAACTCTGCGTCAGCAGCGGAATCATCTGCCTCGTTTGTTTGGAATTCGAGCGGTTTTACAGCCGCTCGTTCGTGCAACGGTCGAACGCCGAGCTGCTTCATCATTTGATCAAACTGGAGGTCCTCACGTGACATCATTGAGAAGCCTACCAAAAATCTTGAGCTACTGGGTGAATCCCCCCCAGGAATCAGGCATTGTCTTGGTGGCAGATTCGACTGGCTTACAGGAGTAGTACGACATGGGAGTAGCGGTAATTACGGGCGCGAATCGAGGCATTGGACTCGAACTCGCTCGTCAGTTGGCAAAGGCAGGTCACGATGTAATTGCCGCAGTACGTCGTTCCAGTCCTGCGCTCGAGGCGCTCAACGTGCAGGTGGAAGTTGGAGTCGACGTCACAAATGCAGCGTCCGTGCAGACCTTTTTCGAACGACTCCACGACACCAATATCGATCTACTTATCAATAACGCTGGAATTCTCAGACGCACCCCTTTATCGGACCTGGATGTTCGAGACATCGAGTCACAGTTCCGAGTGAACTCGATAGGCCCTCTTCTCTTCACCGCCGCGGCACTCCCTCGGCTCATGACAGGCAGCAAAGTCGTGGTCATTACGAGTCGTATGGGTTCGATCGCTGACAACAGCTCGGGAGGTGCGTATGGCTACCGAATGTCCAAAAGTGCGGTCAATTCAGCCTTCAAAAG
Organism: Pseudomonadota bacterium; assembly: GCA_002863065.1. Classification (GTDB taxonomy): domain Bacteria; phylum Myxococcota_A; class UBA9042. The sequence goes on along the minus strand of PKDL01000159.1, from coordinate 7,498 downwards.
TCTATCGCTAGACCTAGCCCCCAAGGGGATTTCCGTAGCCATTCTTCATCCAGGCTGGGTTCAAACCGACATGACCAACAACACCGGACTCGTTACCGCGGTGGAATCTGCCACGGGATTGATCGAACGCATAAACCAACTAACACCAAAGAATTCCGGTATGTTCTGGCATATGAATGGAGATGAACTTCCATGGTAGAGAGTACTACATGACCACACTCAATATGATCCCATCACTGCCCCTGGAGTCCACTGATGCCGAACGTATGGCGCACTATGAGAAGCTCCGCGTTCGACTCTTACTCTTGTTGAAAGGCGAGTATGATCCGATAGCGACGATGGCAACCGTCGTATGCGAACTGCACCATGCCTTCGATTATTTTCACTGGACCGGGTTTTACCGAAATATCAGCGGCGAGCTTGTCATCGGCCCGTACCAAGGTAGTCATGGCTGTTTGCGCATCGCATTCAATCGTGGCGTTTGTGGGGCTGCCGCGCGCACGAAGACCACCCAACTCGTCAATGACGTCCATACGTTCCCTGGACATATTGCGTGTAGCTCTTCAACGCAGTCGGAGCTCGTGATCCCTTGGGTGAATGAGGCGGGGGAGCTCATGGGCGTGTTCGATGCAGATTCGGATTTTCCTGCGGCCTTCACACAAGCGGATGCGGACGCCATCGCAGAGCTTCTTCAATACCTGCGTGCTGTTTTGTCATGACCTAGGAACTTGGGGCAGCGCATACATATCGACGTGCGTTCCTACACACGGCAGGTGCTCAACAGTACGACTGACGTAACGGCGAGACACAGGATGTCGCGGCGCTAGTTAGCGGAAGATTGCGGATCATCGTAAATATTGACCCGATGAGAGCCCGTTGTAAGGAGCTCTACTAAGCCATCCCCGTCGATATCAGCGGCCTTTAGGTGGTACACCTTGTCTCCATCTTCCGGAAATATCCCCGGTGTGAAGGCTTCGGTAGTCCCCGATTCGACGCTCCAGCCAGGATTTAGCCACACCGATGAAGGATGCGAGTAAAACCTACGCCGTTCTCCCGCCCAAGCGCCAGTAAGTAGTTCCGGCCATGGCTTCCGGTAGGACGATGAAAAACCAGTATTGTAGGCCGCCAAGGCCAAGTCCAAATGCCCGTCGGCATCTACATCTACCAGCCGACAATCCTTTACCTCCGTCCCCGGTACATAGGCATCGCCCAGCATATTTTGCTGTTGGTTATACATCCCTGTACTTGGATCGAAGATGTAGGCAAATACTCCAAACTCGTGAGGGTTCGTCATCAAGTATCCACGTACCTGGCATCGCGCCGTACCAGACGCAGTTACACACGATGGCCGTTCATAATACTTTCCAGACGTCTCTATATCCGTGCAACATTCCGGCTCCGTGTCTTCAAATAACGATGCCCCGCGAGTTAGGCCATATGCAGTCGGATTGTCTGTAATGCAGGACGTGGATGTACACTGCACGGCGTATTCGCAGGGAGTTGGCCATTGGTATGTCACCCCACTTGGGGTGGAACAGACCGAACTGACACACTGATAGCCAGATGAACAATCGTTATCCATAGTACATTGCGTACCCAGCGTCCCCGCTGTCGGAACACATGTCATGTCGACGCACGTGAGGTCCAAAGCCGAGACACATTTCTCGGCTCCGGGAGTTCCTTCGCAATTCAGTCCAGCGTCACAATCTCCGTCCACTGTGCAGCCCGCACCCAATGTGCCTTGCACACATGTACCGTCGATCACGCAGGACCCGGTCAACATCGACGCGCCGGAAATTGGCGCCATTGCCGTACATGCAGGCTCTACCGTTAGCATATAACTTCCATCGAGGGTCGGAAGACGTTCACCAACTCCTGACATGACGACCAAGTCTTCATATCCATCGCCATTCAAATCACCAACGTCGGAGCACTCGGTGTTGACGTACTTCCCAGCGGGATACGGAGACTCGCCATCACCCTTTGCCCCACCTCGTAGAGGAAATGCGTCCTCCCGCCGAGTGAACCAACCGCCAATCACCTGTTGCTTGCCGTCGACCGCACACACCCTCCACGCCGGAAAAGATGGATCAGCCGGTAAACCGACACATTGGCCACCTCCGTTACAATCTTCGTCCGTTGTGCAATGCGTCGCATGTGGAAATGCCGACACTATTTCATTTTGGAAAAGATACTCGAAGGGCCCGGTATACTTCAGATCCGCTAAGGCTACCCCAATAATATTCGGAGGTCCGCCACTCGGTGAGACTACCGGATGATAGGCCTCGCCTCCGTGGAAATTCCCTAATCCAAGCATGTCCGTTATCGGCAGGACCCCATAAATACCCAGGTCGAATCTGGCAGACAAGAACCGTGCGCCTGCGCAGTGGACTCCCTCGCAGGTCCCGCCCAGATTATTCAGTAAAATGTCTGCGAACCCCTTCCTGCGAGTGAGTATCAAATCATCCCATCCATTGCCGTCTACATCGGCGACAGCGATGGCCATAGCGGAACAACGATAGTACCCGTCTTCTCCTATTTGGCTCGTCGGAGTACATTTGGGCGCAGAGAAACCGTAAAAGGTGCCTCCTGCATCTAGCCAATCGGGCACCAAGTCTGGCCGGGCCGTAAACACTGGAGTACAGCTCACTTCTCCCTGACAGGACCCAGTATTTTCCAGAATAAGCATGGGTCCAATCTGGCTCACAGCGAGGTCTTGGTCGCCGTCGTTGTCCATATCAAATGCCCGAACTACCCCGAAATTACCTAAGGGGAGCCCCTGAGGTACTGCGCCAGCGACACGACTAAATCGCCCCGAACCGTCGTTTTGCAGATAAACCAACTCAAAGGAGCCTGTGGATTTATTGCCCCACGACTTGAGCACGAGGTCGAGATGACCGTCATTATTCAGATCGGCCAGCTCGGGCTCCTTCAGGTATTTGTTGAATTCGGGTACGCGGTAATCAGTATGAAGGGTCGGTCTTTCATCGCTAGTTTCCGCGCCAAAGAACACTCGTAAGCCGGTGATGTGAGTGGCAAGAATGTCATCGTAACCATCCTCATCCATATCATGAACGTATAACTCCACCGATTCACCTGACTCGTCCTCTGTTAGGCCGGGGACATTTGCGCGCTTCCACACACCATCACTCCAGGCGTGCAACGTAAATGCACGAGGCTCACACCCCTCACATGGGTCGAGTCGCGTCTCGTTACTAAAGGTCAGTATTTCCGAAGTACCGTCACCATTGGTATCTACAGAGACCGCGCGACTCACCACCCAATGCGGGTTTTGCATCGATTCAGGTAAAGCGACCGGGGTGTAAACCACTCCTCCGCTATGTACCAGTGCGCGATGCGATACAGACTTAGAAGTACAACTCGATGGGTTCGCAAAACAACTCTTCGCAGCGGCTAGCGACGTTGGACTATCGAAAATCAGTAGGTCATCATCGTGTCCATCCTGATCGAGATCCGTTGCTACTATGGCCTGCCCGCTCATACCTTCCCAATCCCAGGCACCCTCCAACATATATGTTCTGAAATGGTCTATAAATCTGCAGGATACGGCACCACTAGCGGCCTCTGTTTCGCTGCAATCGCTACTATCGTTCGATGCTTCTTCTTTGCAGACTCCATTCTTTGCTAAGCAGGCCGCTTCTTTCTCATTCAGCCCATATAGGTGGACACGCTTCAGCTCGGCTTGTCCCGAACCAGCATTGCAGTAGAGCGTGTCACATTCCGTATCGACAGCAGCGACGTAGTCACGACCGGTGCCATCTAACTTCAAGACTGCCGCCAACTTGGTGTGCGCCGCCTCGGTCGTAGTGGTCCCGTCCGAACCAATCATCGCATTGGATTCGAGCCTATGTGCCTGAAACTTGCCCGGCACCTCGAACGCGGAGACATCCATCGGGTCCCACGGGCCTGCTGCAGTATTTTCATAGATATAGTTCACCCGGTCGCCACCAATGAACAAGTCGTCATCCCCATCGCCATCGATATCCGCACGCGCCACAACGAGCGCATAGTGAGATATGGCGCTGGCACCAAAGAAGCTGTCTACGGTCGTCCAACTGTCCCAAAAGGAATAATGGAGCCCATGCATTGGATTAAATGGTGCACCGACGAATGTTCCACCCCAGTCCATGAGTTCATCGGGAACAAAGAGGAACGCATGAACTGCTTGGTCCCCCTTACGTCGGATCAGCACAAAATCATCCCACCCATCCTGATTAAGGTCGACGAACGCGCCATCAGCAAAGCCGGCCTTGTACCCTAGCTCCGTTTCCGGGAGGAGGTCATCGCTCGCATTGACGAATGGCTGCTTGGGCTCAGCTGCGAAGAGCTGAATACCTGGACCCTCTGCTAATGGCACATGCAGCCATAATTTAAGCCCCGAAGGAAGGACTGTGACGTCCGAGCCATTGCCTGCAAGCCAGCCGTGATATCCAAGGCGCGATGACGTCCATTGAAAGTCTCGAACGACCTCCTGGCATGTGAAGCCATCTCCGATATACCCAGCACGACAGGTACAAGACGTACTCCCTGCATTGGCGGAAGCGTGCGTATCACAGGGAATACATGCCGACTGACCCGCAGACGGCGCCACCATGCCATCCGAGCATGCGCGGCAGAACCCATCTATACCGGCGGTTCCCGGCGCGCATTTCACGCAACCTATCCCATTTCTCGTAAACCCATCCGAACACACGCATTCGGTGTTTTCCTCATTCGCGAATGCATTGGAACCACAATCTAGTGTGGCTATCCCAGCATCCGCCAGAGGTGGACTTAGGTTGGATGTATCCGATTGGCAGCTCCAAGCAGCTACTGTGCATACAACTGATAACGGTATTATCCCGACAACCCTACGCATAACCCCTCTGATTGAACGACGTGGTGGTATTCGAACACGGCTATGCGGCCAGTCTACCACTCGCGGTTCCGATTGATGCGGCAGTGGGCGGATCAATCGGCGCGAGGCGACAAAATACTAGGAGGCTCCCAGCGGCTCGACGTCATACAATTCTAGCTCTGGCGCGTTACGTTCTGCGAAATCCACGGCCCACTTCGCTGGGGCGAGTACCACCAGATTATCATTACGGTCCTCAACGAGCGTGTAATCACGTCGCTTTTCTAGCCACTGGACAGCCTCCTGTGGGCCGCGCACCCAACGAGCCACACCGAATCCGGCGGGCTCCAGCACCGCATTGACACGGTACTCGTTTTTCAGGCGCTCTTTGAGTACCTCAAACTGGAGTAAACCAACGGCGCCAAGGAACGGGTCGCTCTTGCCCATACCTCGGCGATAAAACGCCTGTATGACCCCCTCACCAGATAATTGATTTAGGCCCTGGTCGAGCTGCTTACGCTTGAGCGGATCTTTCAACACCACCCGCATGAAATGCTCGGGTGCAAAACGGGGAATACCGCTAAATTGAATGGGCTCGCCCACACAAAGCGTCTCTCCGATACGCAAATTACCGGGATCGTAGAGACCAACGATATCGCCCGGCCATGCTTCCTCCACAATCGACCGCTCCTGCGCCATGAATGTATGCGGATTGGCGAGCCGCAACGACTTACCGGAGGCTCCCACCACTACATCCATACCGCGCTTGAACTTTCCACTCACAACCCGCATGAATGCGACCCGGTCTCGGTGCCTCGGGTTCATATTGGCTTGAATCTTGAAAATAAATCCTGTGAACCGATCCTCGCAGGGGTCGACGACCAGGGTATCCTTCTTCTGGTTGAAGGCAGTGCGATGTTTCGGGGGGGCCGCGTAGTCAGCTAGAAAGGTAAGTAGTGGCTCGACTCCAAAGTTGCTCATCGCGGAACCCCAGAATACGGGGCTGACTTCGCCGCGTAAAAACGCCTCATGGTCCCATGCGTCACCAGCGATCTCGAGCAGCTCGAGTTCTTCTTCAATTTGTTCGAAAAGCGAGTTGCCGATCTCCTCTCGAGCATCTTCGAACGACATCCTGCGGGCTTCTACCCGGTCTTGGCCATGGCGCCCGCCCGAGAACAACAGGACGTCTTTCGACGGGATATCTACCACGCCTTTGAACTCTTTCCCCGAACCAATTGGCCAGTTTAACGGCGCGACCCGCAGGTTTAGTGTTTTACTTACTTCATCGAGCAAGTCGAGTGGGTCTTGCCCGGCTCGGTCGAGCTTATTCATGAAGGTCACGATGGGCAGCTGACGCATGCGGCAGACTTCAAACAACTTGAGCGTTCTCGCCTCGACGCCCTTCGTATGGTCTATCAGCATGACTGCGGAGTCGACTGCCGCCAACGTGCGATACGTATCCTCCGAAAAGTCAGCGTGTCCTGGAGTGTCCAGAAGATTGATAGCTGACCCTCGATAGTCGAACTGCAGCACCGATGAGGTGATGGAAATACCCCGCTCCTGCTCCATCTTCATCCAGTCTGAGACAGCATGGCGCGCCGCCTTTCTCGCACGAACCGACCCTGCAAGATGGATCGAGCCCGAATACAGCAGCAACTTTTCCGTCAACGTGGTCTTGCCCGCATCCGGATGGGAGATAATCGCGTGCGTTCGACGGCGAGTCGCTTGCTTTTCTACTTCAGCAGAAACATTCATGGTCGGCAGCTCTATCAAACAAGTGAACGTTCCGCGAGCCTACTCGTATCTAGGCCTGGATTTCTGGCGAATTCTGATTCTTAGCGCATCGATTTTCGCTCAATAATCAGTATTTCGTAGCGAGTTGGTGACAACTTACACCCAAGAGATTGCGACTCCGCGACAGGCTGCTACCGTTCCAGCCCATGACAACCCAAGACGGAACCATACTCATTGCGCTCAGCGGGACCGATAAACCCGGTATCACCGCTGAATTTGCCGATATCCTTGCCGCTGCGCGTGTACAGCTTCTCGATGTAGAGCAGGTCACGGTATCAGGCCAGCTCACCCTGAACTTCCTCGTGCGCATTCCCGACACCGGTGATCAAGCCACCGTATTCAAGGACCTGCTATGGGTCGCGCGCGAGCAGGGGGTGTCGCTAGATTTTCGTCTCATGAAGTCGCGTCCGGAAGACACGTATGCGCAATCCTGGGCGATTACCGTTCTGTCACATGAACTTGGAGCACGGGTACTCGCGCAAACGTCACGGATTATCAAGGATGCGGGATTTAATATTGTCACCATTAACCGACTCAGCCAGGGCAGCCTGGCGAGCATCGAATTGATTGTGAAAGGTCCAGAAGCCGCAAACTCAAAAGCTTTACAGGCGCAATTGATGGCCATGCGTGAGTCCACTGGTTGCGACGTAGCGGTGCAACCTGAAGGGCTCACGAGGCGCTCAAAACGTCTGGTCGTTATCGATATGGACTCGACTCTTATCCAACAGGAAGTCATCGATGAGATGGCTCGACTGCACGGTGTCATGGATAAAGTATCCGAAATTACCGAGCGAGCGATGAACGGCGAATATCAGTTTGATGATGCATTACGGGAACGCGTCCGTATGC
>PKDL01000313.1 GCA_002863065.1 Pseudomonadota bacterium | reverse complement strand
AACAAGGATGGCGCCGGATCATGAAACTAGCATCAGCTGTCATTGCCCTACTCTCCGCACTAGCGACCACCACAAACGCCTCCTATGCGTGTACCACCGCATGCTTTCAGGGCAAACGCGGACCAATCATCACGAAAAGCTATGACTGGCATACATCTGAGGGGCTGGTCATTGTGAATAAAGCGGGAGTAAGAAAGTCAGCGTTCACGCTCGGCACCGATAAACCAGCTGAGTGGACGTCAAAATACGCGAGCGTTACTTTCAATCAGTACGGGCGTGAAATGCCAAACGGTGGAATGAACACCGCCGGCTTGGTGGTCGAAGTGATGTGGCTTGCAGAGACAGAAACACCACCACCCGATGCGCGGCCGTCGATATCAGAGCTACAATGGATCCAGTATCAACTCGATAACTGCTCAAACATAGGAGAGGTCATTCGATCTGCGCCGCGTCTACGCGTCGATAAGATATATGGGGCAGTACACTATTTGACCTGTGACAAGGCTGGTGCCTGTGCTGCGCTCGAATATCTGCGCGGTAAACTCGTTGTAACTACTGGAGATCGACTCACTGCTCCGGTATTGGCTAATGACACATATGAGCGTTCACAAGCTTACTTGAAAACCCACCGGGGGTTCGGAGGGACACAGTCTCCCCAGCACACCGCTCGCTCACTGGACCGGTTTACACGTGCTGCAGACTATAATCGGCAGTATGCGGGACAGGCCACAGTAACGGGGGGGTTTAAGCTACTGGACAGGGTATCTCAAGGTCAGTTTACCGTCTGGCAACTCGTCTACGAACCGCAAGCGCTACTGGTACATTTTCGAACAAGAGACCAGAGACACATCAAAACCATCGATTTGCGCCAAATCGATCCCAGCTGCGCATCGCCTGTACAGGTATTCGATATGAACTCACCCCTCATGGGAGACGTCAGCCGTCATACACAAACATACCAGGTAGCTCACAACCGTAGACTCATTAGTCGCTCCCTTAGCAAGCTGCGGGGGATGCCCTCATTTCTGCAGCTCGTGGTCGCGGGTTATCCCGAACAGACGACATGCCTGAAATAGCGCGACACACTCCTAATACCTTTATTGAACGCTTGGTGTATTACCCGCCTGTTGAGGGTTCTGCGTAGCGATTAGGACGCCAAGGAACGGTTCGGAGCACGGTAAACTCCAGTCCCCGTTTACCACGCAACGTCAATGTATTTATCCCTCGCCGGGTAGGGAGGCGGACGTTGCGAGATACGGTAGCACCAGGTGGTAATACCATTTCACCCAACTGCTGGCGTTTGTTCAGGAATGACAATGTGACTGGTGTATTGGTCGGGTTCTTCACTGTGACGGAAACGGCGAAGTCAGTCCGTCGGAAATGTCGATAGCGAAGTGTCGCAGTATCTCTCGTCATCAGACGTACGCCATGCCCAGGCTTGCGGAGGCCAGACATGGACTGCCAACCAAAAAACAATGCTGCCCGATGCTCATCAGGGGCCTTCCTAAGGCGATCTTCTGGGACATAAGCTACAAAGATTCCATGTCGGGCGGCCGAAATGTACACGGATTCGTTGACTTGCAACTCATGCCAAGATGTTCGCGTGCGAATGACCATATCCGGCGAGTAGCGAGTTTTCTCCGGGTTAGACACTGCTTTGGAATTAACGTTCACAAAACGCACTCCATCCCCAAGTTGCTCACGCATCATTTGCATTAATGGATGCTGATACTCATTGTGCCCCATATGAAACCCAATTTCCCGAGCATCAATTGCTTTAGCAACGTCCACCATAAGCTTGGAACCAGGAAGCCACTGACGACGAATGGAGAACCGCTGCTCAATCCGATCCGTGGTAAATATATTGCGCTCTCCCCAGAATGGTCGCGTCACGTTGGGCATTGAAGGAATAAACCAAGCAACAGAGCATCCGATCACCAGTATCGCTCCCCAGGTACCAGCGCGTATCCTCCCGAGACAGAGTCCTGCGAGTGGCGCGAGAAGGCCAAAAATGGGGATATGCAATCGTGCATGCCAGGGTTGCCACCGAAACACGGCGCAAAACAAAAGAAACCCAACGACTGGTACAAATGTCCATGCCCGAACTAGCCACTTACGCTGGACATCCGGATCGTTAGCCACGAGACGCCATACCCAAAAGGGAATAATTAAGGATAAAAGGAAATGCGCTAGAGCACCCGCATTATTTTCGCTACCCGGCAGATAGACAACCTTATACGGCATCTTCTTCCATGTAATATCGTCCTTATTCGGGTCTAACTCCAGAGCGTCATGTAATGCGTAACTTGTGTCCTGTAACCACTGGTTCCACTCCTCAAACGGAAGTCCCATATGCAACGTCATGTTGCGAATCACATTGGATGTGAGGTCACCGGCGCTATGAGATTGATTCGTATATAGCGACGTACCCTCATTCTCTGGTTCAACCGGCCCACTCGGATTACCAAACATTTGGTAATTTCTATTGAAATGCCCGACACACGGCAGCACCGAAAACATAAGGATCACCAGAGCGATAGGAACCGCGCGCCAACGCTCGCTCCACAGGATCGCGCCACCAACAATGACACACACCGGTAATGCAAATACTGCGGCAGTCCCTTTGGTGAGCGCAAGCAATCCTACGGTCCATCCGATGACAACGGCATCTAGCCACGTGCATGTCCGTTTACGTACGACCCGAAGACCAAATGCCGCAACACAAAGAACCCAAAGAGCCACCAGCAGGTCGTTCTTAGGGCTAGACGCGTTCAGCCATGCCATCGGATTGCTGGCGCCGATGCATGCTGCAATCAACTGGCCACGGCGAGAGGCGCCCAGGCTCCGAGCAATTTGAGCAATCGCCACCATCCCAAACACATAAGCAATCCATTGGACCATATTGGCCCAGCGATCATGCCCAGCCAATATATACAGATTGACCCCCCAGAACTCGGCGAGGGGCGGCATGAATAGCTGACGTAAACTATTGGAGGGGTAGTGCTCGAGATTGGCCTGTTGGATCCAATAGACCTGACGCGCCATATGGTACGTCATAGTGTCGTAATTATTCGGAGGAGAAAGAACGGCAGTAATCAGTGCGGTCAGCGTGAAAAAAGCCAAAATGACAAAAAGACCAGCCTCCAGCCAATCCAGGCGTTTCGGCTTCGAAGACACCTCATGATGACGGTGACGGCGCTCCTTCACAAACCATGCGAGAGACAACACCGACCCGAGTATCCACCACCCAAGCACAGGTCCAAACGCCAACGAATCTACCAGCGCCAGGCTCTCGGTTCCCAACAGCATCCATGTCGTGCATAGCAACGCTGCATAGAGGAGGGACAACAGCTTCGATGCAGTACGCCTCGAAGTGTATAGAGCGGCGGCTAGAGCGGCGAGCGTTACGCCTGGGAGTAGACCGAGAATCACCATGCCAAGGTGTCCATAATCCGGCGACTACCGCACGCCTGCCGCGCGACAGGACTTAGAGGTCGCGCGCGCATCGGAAGCCGATTGTAGGCCGCGATACAGTGTCTTCGTTGGTCAAACCGACGTGAGCCCCAAGGCGAAGATCACACATATCGAAAGCCACTGGCGTTTGAGGTTGTGACGAGCCTGTTTGGTAGTTTCCGCCCCGTACTGCGCGACCTCCGCCAGTCGCTGGTCCGGCGGGGTTTTCAGTGCGGTCCACGTGTCGTGCACAAATCCACTTCGTGGCATTGGGCTGTTCAGTGCACATTCCATAGCACGATGGATTGATGGCAGCAGTCACGTCCTCTTCGTCTCGACAATCGCCACAGGCTGCATACTGCTGCCCACACGTTTGGAACCCATCGGTATCCTGGTCAGCGCACTCCGCGTAAGCGTTGGCACAATCGTCATCACCGGATGCGCGCTTGAACGCCGAAATATCGTCGGCACAGTGCATTGATTCCGAATAATATGTCGAGGTCCACTCACTCACATTACCGACTATCCCATAAATGACCCGACCCGCGTTATCAGAGTACGCGTCATCCGAATTCACCGAATCTTTGACGGGTTGTGGAGTATCGAGGTCAGCATTGCAGCCCGCTACCGCGATTTGTAGACCAGCACAATCTTCTACAGAATCCCCAAACATGAATGGCGGCGTCTTTCCGTCAACCCGTTCCGCAAAATGACGGGCTGCAGCTTCCCACTCGAATACGGTTGGTAAACGCTTTCCAACCCATAAACAGTAATCCCTCGCCTGGTCCATCGTAATGTTTACAACCGGATAGTCGGCAAACCGAGCGTCGTCTTCATCGTAGTACTTATTCAACGAGCCACCGCCGAGCGCATTCACAAACTGAGGACTACTGCATGCACCGTGCGCTACGCAGTGCTGGTATTGCACGTTTGTAACTTCGTGCTCGTCAATGTCGAAAGCTGATATAGAAATGGGCCAGGTCGGATACGTTACAGGAGGAGGCGGGGCCTCGTCACAATAGTTAGCAACCTCACCACCCTTACACTGCGCATCAATAGCCCCCTCGCCCAAATCGAAGCCCATCGAAGGCACTTGCACCATTTCAGTTACAGCGGGAGGGGTCTTGCCGTCCGCGCAACCGAGTGCGAATGCAAGCGTGCACAACATGAGCATGTGTCCGGTCCGCAAATACATCAGAAAACGAGACCTCCGGTTAAGAATACCCCGCCATTCGACAATGGCAGCACTGCGATACCTGAGGGAGTCACCGGCAGCGTCCTAGCTTTGCTCGTTTCGATAAGATCATTTTCATCTACCGACTCGGAGACCGACTCCCAAATGAGCAGCGAGATTCCAACTCCCATCATACCTCCGCCAAGACCATATCCGAGATTCTGCAACAGCTGGAGCTGCTCAAAGCTATCGGTGTCGTTGTACTCTTGGTCCGCAAAATAATAGGCAATAGCCCCGCCAGATACTGCCAGTGCCCCCAGAGACACGAATGTCCACCCCAAATAACTCCGCCATGATGGTGGCGGTTCACTCAAATACATATCGTATTGCAGCTCTGTAGTCTGACCCTTAACAATGTCAAAAGTAGCGTTGATCGAGGTGTAAAGGTCTTTCTTCACCACGATTTGGTGCCGTCCTACTTCGAGGTTGGGCGTTTCGAGATACGGAGAAAGACCATAATTCTTTCCATCGATGTAGATGGTCGCTTCTTTTACATTGACCACCACTCTCACTTGGCCTTTCTTCTCTTCCTGCCTCAGGTCAAAGTGAAATGCACCTTCCTGCTTAGGCCGCACCACAATCTTCGTTTCAACTGGATTGTAACCGTCCTTCCGGATGAAAATAGTGTACGTCCCAGGCTGAATCTTCTGGTTGATCGGAGTGGACCCCAGAATTTTATCTGGCGAATCAATGGCTACCTGAGCGCCCTCCGGAGTTGTCGTGATGGAAATGGGCGGTTGTGCCGTCTCCTTACACTTTTCAATCGAACGATTAATACTAGCGACCTCAGGCGGGTCTGCACCATCATGCTCCCGGCGATACCGCGCCAGATAGATGGTGTAATTATCAACGCAGCCTTTCCATTGTCCCATCTGCTCGTAGACATACGCGAGATTGTAGTAGTTATCAGTGACCGCAAACACGAGAAGACTTTGCTGAAACTTACTGGCTGCCTCTGCATACTGACCATTAGAAGCATACTCAGCAGCCTTCTGCGCCAAGGCAATCGCGCGATCTTTCTTCGACAGCATCATGCCTTCGGGAGGTGTCTTCTCGGAAGCTGAATCCGGTGGCTCCGTACCAGTAGGTTCATCACTTTCACCTTTCCGATTCGGGGGAGGCGGCTTTGTATCCGTGGGCTCGACACGATCCGTTTTTGGTTGCGTCTCCTTCTCGGGCACTTGCTGCGCAAACGCAGTCGATGCCACGCAAAACGATATGAACATGAGAGGAAGGATGACTGTCCGCTTATGCATGCTGATGTTCAATGATGCGCCCTCCGTCATCGACACCACAGTAGACGGGTAAGATATTGGAATCAAGGCGTCGTAGCTATATGCAAGATGGGTCCGAGAATAGAGAGCCCAAGCGAACAAGTCGGAAGTGCAATGATTCTTTGACTTTGCCCAAGAAAAGGCTCCGCATAGGGAAGAAGCAAGCGCGTGATATTAGGTATCTATCTCGAACGTTGGGCAGTCAGACGTCCTTCGCCGTATGCCGGACACCTTGCATTTTGATGAGCGCGTTTCGTATCGCAGATAAGCGTTGATGCAAACCCAGTCAAAGATGCGCTTCTATGGGTAGTGCTGTCGTTTTCTGGGCGAAAACCGGGGTTCGCTATCAGCCTGAAAAAACAACAGCGCCGCTGCCAACACTACAACTAGGGTGTCGCGCAACGTTGCCAACAGGTGCCGGGCATGTGGATGAGAATGGTACTCTGAGTGAGCATTCGACCGAGATTTCACAGGCGACCATACCGCGCTTGATTGGCTGCTAACCGAAATCGGCTCAACAGCTTCCTTCAAGACACGGCGTATCATTCGTAGTTCCCATAGTCTGCGGCGACACTCAGCACAATGTACGAGTCCTATCTCGACAAAGTCATGCTCCCATTGCATCACCTCATCATCAAAGAAGCGCTGCAATAGCTCATCATCGACTCGACATTTCACGAGGCTATCCTCGCTTCAAATACCTCCGTAAAGATGCCTGCATGTTGTGACGAGCATGATGAAGCCGACTCATTACGGTACCAACAGATACCCCAAGAACGTCGGCCATATCTTTGTAGGAAAGTCCTTCAATTTCCCGGAGTACGATCACTTGGCGATGTTTGTCTGAAAGACCATCGAGGGCCCGGATGAGCTCGGAGCCCAATTCGCGACGGCGTAACTCGTCGGATGGGCTGGGGGCGGGAACGCCTGAGAACCTTCCAGCACTGGTATCGGCGCCATTGTGATGGTCTGTGCTGTCGTCGTAATCGACGGTACCAACACGCGATGCTTTTCGAACGTGGTCGATGCACAGGTTGACAACAATGCGATACAGCCAAGTGTAGAAACTCGAACTTCCGTGAAATCGCCCCAAATACCGATGCACTTTCACAAACGCATCCTGAGTGATATCCCGCGCGTCCTCTTCGTTCTTCACGACGCCGAAAGCTACCGCAAACACTCGTTTCTGATATCGCTCGACCAAGTAACGGAACGCCAACTGATCGCCGACCTTCGCGAGTTCTACCAACTCTAAATCTGTTATCGATGTCTTGGTATGTTTGCCAATCACCCGGGTTGATGACCCCGAATTGGCTAACGTGCGTGAACGAATAAATGATGATTTCCAAGTAATAGTAGTAGTCACAAGCTACCTCCTGCTCTCGCTTACAGCAGGGCTCGTGCCATAACCTACTAATCGAACGACTGCGCTCCATTACCCTCGTCCATCAACCACTGTTCAGGATGCCGCCGTATCGCTACCACCCCACTCGTGTGGCGGATTCGCCTCATTCCATTCCCCATGCGATTTGACGACGGGGTCAACAGGTTCATACAGACTTTATTTCGGAGTCACTTTTATTTTTTGGCGCCATTGTTTGAACTTCAAGGGGCGCCATCCCATGGCGAAGCTTTCATGCGACTATCGAAAATACGTAGTCGCAACCACATCATGAAATCGCGGCCGGAATCGTTTGATTTCAGGATTTGCATGGTCCGTTGGATGCACCCGGTTAGTGAGTAGTGCGACCACTACATCTTGGTCGGGCTCCATCCAAATCGATGTACCCGTATAACCTAAATGCCCCCGCGCACGTGGACCAAAAAACCGCCCAGCCGAGGATTTACCAGGCGTGACCGAGTCCAACCCTAGCCTCCAACTACTATCGGCAATACCTGCAGTTTCATCCCAGCATGTATTAATGACGGCGCCGATGGCCGTAGTAGACGAATATAGCTTCCGAAGGACTGAATTACCCCACACGGCAACATCAAGGACCGTTGCAAATAGTCCTGCATGCCCGCACACTCCGCCAAGAGCATATGCATTCGGATCATGCACCTCATCAACGATCAAGCCCCGCTTGACCGTGCGCTCTGTGGGAGCGGCTTTCGTCGGCGTAAATGTAGCGGTCCTCAATCCAAATTCCGATGAGACCTGCAAGAGCAACTCATCTAAGGGAGCCTCTAGAACAAGCTCCAGATAGCGTCCTAGTGCAATGTAACCAAGGTCGGAATATACGACTTGCGCGCCTGGCGGATGGTCGAACTGCATCGAGGCCAAAGTGTTCCAGTCTCCAGCGAGATCGCTCCATGCCGGTAAGCCGGATGCGTGACCCACCAAATGGCGAACCGTCACATGAGACCAGAGCGATTGTTCAGGAAACAGCCGCGGGCCTACCGAATCACTGAGGTGCACTCGCCCCTCACATATCGCACTCCAAAGAACGCTGCAGGTCGCAATGGGCTTCGTTAGCGAGGCTAAATCGTACACTGTCTCAAGTGTAGCTGATTGACCGGGATACACTTCTCCAGCAGCGCCTTCAAAGACTACGTCACCGCCCCGCATAACAACCGCAGCAGCGCTTGGATAGGCCTGACCGACTCCACCGTGAAGAACATCCATAACCGCGGTATCTGTCACTGGATCGTAAGCTCCTTACTGTCGCTATTGAAATCCACGATTTTACCCACAGGTATTGGTACATTTTCCTGGAGATGCCCTACCGGTAACCCTTCCAGGACTGGTCCGTCGATATCCTGTGCCATCTCCACAAATAAATCCCGCATGGTGCTCAGCTCGCCATCAGCAACGCCCGTAAAACGTCCGAGGATCAATCCACGGATACCATCGAGCGCGCCGGACAGCTTCAGCTGGGTCCATACGCGATCCACTCTGTACGGTGGTTCACCAACATCTTCCAGAAAGAGTATTTTATCCCTACAATTCACTTGCCAAGGAGTTCCGCAAAGTGAGCCGAGGACGGTTAGGTTACCTCCTATAATACCCGCTACGGCTCTGCCAGGTTTCAACACAGTGGCGTCTTGAGACAATGGTATGGACGTGTACGTACCGGCAATAACGGACGCCAACGCATCTCTAGAAATCGCATCAAGATGCGGTAACTGAGTAACTACCGGTGCATGCCAGCCGACTGGTGCGTGAGCCAAAATTGCCGTGATATCACTAAAACCAAATAGTGGTTTGGGGTCCGCATAGCCGCCCAGGGTCTGGAGTGTACGGATGCTTCCAAACCCGCCCCGAAGCGCCCAGATCGCATCGACGTCTATCGACCAAGCTCGTCTCAAGGCGTCCGCACGATAGCCGTCATCGCCCGCGAGGTAATGCCGCGGTCTGTTCCCAGTGGGTATGACTTGGACCTCTACACCAAACGACTGCAAGGCATCGAGCCCCCGGCGTACGCGGTCATCTGATGCAGTACCGGCGGGAGCTACGACAGCAACCTTCTTGATTGGATCGGTGGTCACCGCTGAAGTATGCGGGAGGCTAGACCCCAATGCCAAAACGAGGACCGACTAATGCGACTAGAATGGAGGTGGAAACGCAGGGTTCACATAATTGGGAGTAACAAATGGCGTTCCGTCGGCATTGTAGTCGACAAAAGACCCCGTGCCACCGGCCCAGGGTATGGTGCCCACGTACCACATATCGAGACGTTCTAATCCCGGATAGGACACTTCTGCATCGAGTTCTCCGTAGATGAAGACCCGGACGGTGGCATCCGACGTATCAAACTCATGGTCGTCCCAGTAGTGCACACCAATGTGGTAGGCCTTCGCTTCCTCGGGAACGTTGAGATTGAGATTCTCCGGACCCCAGCCATCAATATCATCACGATCCAATCGCGGGTCATCCTCAACATCCGGATTATAAGTGCCCCAATTGGGGAGCTTATTGAACCAGAAACAATCCAGCGTGTTGTGAAACCAAGGGTCCCCTACTCCATCACCGTCGATATCTGGGTTGGGACTCGTCGCCCCCGTCGCGAATTCATGCGCGAAATGCAGGTCTAAATCGGTACCGTTGCCTTCACCCTCGTCTGTGGAGTCTTGGTCTGATGCGGTAGCCCAAAGCAACTCAACGTGAATGGCCTCGTCCGGAATGACTAAGACATCGAGGCATACCGTCGTATTACAATCTGCATCCGCACTCGACTTTCCATTGTCATCGTCCACATCCAAGCAGAAGGTATAAAAGCCCGCGACATTCACCTGATACGTCGGTTCTTTGAATCCTGGGGCGGGGATAAAGATGCTGGCATTACCATCTGGATCCTGCTTTACGGTAAATAAATAACCGTCAATGACTGCACCGCTCGGCGAGTAGCTCTGCGTCCCGCTGAGATGCAACACTGTCTGCGG
>PKDL01000569.1 GCA_002863065.1 Pseudomonadota bacterium | reverse complement strand
GAGATACCAGTGCACCCGGAAGCGATGGCGCTTGCCACCTCCACCCCTAGCGGCACACCAGCAGTCCGTATGGTTCTCTGCAAGCAATTTGATGCCCGGGGCTTTGTGTTTTACACGAGTTATGAAAGTAAAAAAGCCTCGCACCTAGAGGCCAATCCCTGGGCCGAAGCGGTATTCTGGTGGGGCGCTATCGACAGACAGGTCCGCGTACTTGGCCAGGTGAGACGAGTATCTGCGGAAGATAGTGACGCCTACTTCGCCACAAGACCACGCAATTCTCAAATCGGTGCTTGGGCCTCGACGCAGTCTAGAGCGATTGCAAGCCGATCCGCGCTCGAAGCCCGAGTCGATGCCGTAGCAGAACGCTGGGAAGGCCAATCCGTCCAACGACCGCCCCACTGGGGAGGCTATCGGATCGAGCCGACCGCCATCGAGTTTTGGGAAGGTCGCAGCGGACGACTGCACGACCGCCTACGCTATACAAAAAACGCATCGGACCGTTGGACGATCGAACGACTAGCGCCATAAGCCAGAACATAAGCATTCAGGTAATACGCACCCAGGGCGAAATAGCTCTGATGCAGGTCTAGCTGTCACCAAATGTCGTGCATCCCACAATCAGTCCATGCATCACCGGCAATATGAGCGCTTTCCTACGACAACTAAAATCTCTCAATCCAGACGCTGGGACCAATCGGACGTGGCTTTATGTCCCTTACGACCAGCTTACCGACACCATTGGACCTTTGGCTCGCCATACCCCTGACGATTTGGGGATCGTGTTGATAGAGAACCGCTGGAAAGCCTCACGCCGCCCATATCACAAACAGAAGCTGGCGCTAGTGTTGGCGAACATGCGGCATTTCGCATTAGAGCAGGCATCACGTGGGGTACGTGTCGAATACCGTTTCGCGGATAGCACGTATGCTGAAGCGTTGACTGACGTAGTGAAAGAGCTTGGCCCCCTCCTAATGATGAACCCAGCAGAACGTGAGCTGCGGGCCGACCTGCAAGCACTCGTTGTCGCAGGTGAACTACGCTTGCAGCCCCATGAGGGATGGCTAACCACCAAAGAAGACTTTCTCGCTGGGGCGGGGGCTGAGCCTGTCTGGCGCATGGATGCATTCTATCGACATGTTCGACGCAACACCGGCATTCTCATGGACGAACGCGGAAAGCCCGTGGGCGGAAGGTTCAGCTTTGATGGTGAAAATCGAAAGCCTTGGCCCGGTACGCCAGCAGCACCCGAGGTGCCATCGTTCACACCTGATGCAATAACCGCCGAAGTCATCGAACTTGTGGAGACTACATTTCAGCACCATCCCGGTTCTGTTCGTCCAGAACAGCTTCCCACGACGAAGGAAGACGCGGAGCGGTTGTGGCAATGGGCTTTAGACGAATGTTTACCGCTTTTTGGACCGTACGAAGATGCGATGAGTACCAAAAGCCGTGGACTATTCCACACCCGGATATCCCCCCTGATGAATATGCACCGGCTTCTTCCGAGACGGATACTGGAGGATGTTCTAGCGGCTGATATCCCTCTGCCAAGCCTTGAGGGGTTTGTCCGGCAAATATTGGGCTGGAGAGAGTATGTGCGCCATATTCATACCTTAACCGACGGATTCCGCGAGCTTCCAGGACAAGACGTAACAACGACGCCTGAGCCAGGCGATGCCGGTTTTGCGCTCTGGAGCAAGACCACCTTTCCCACCTCATATGCAGCGCACGTCGACGGAGGCGCCACTCCCAATCGACAGGGGCAGAACAATCCGGTCCCCCCTGCTTTTTGGGGCGCCCCCTCTGGACTGAAGTGCCTCGACGACGTGGTGGAGTCGGTGTGGGATGAGGGCTACTCCCATCACATCACTCGTCTCATGGTCCTGGCCAACATGGGTATGCTGTTCGACATCTCTCCAAGGGCACTCACCGACTGGTTTTGGGTCGCATATATCGATGCGTATGACTGGGTGGTAGAACCTAACGTACTTGGGATGGGTATGTACGCCACCGATTGTATGACTACGAAACCGTATATCGCCGGCTCAGGGTACATACGTAAGATGTCTGACTATTGTAAGGACTGCGAATTCCATCCAAAGAAGTCCTGCCCGCTTACGCCCATGTATTGGGCATGGCTTGACCGCCATGCAGAGTCCGTATCACACCTGCAGCGAATGCGGATCCCCCTGGCCTCGCTCCGTAAACGGTCCCCGGAGAAACGAGAATCAGACCTGAAGATTTTCGAGACCGTGACACACACCCTTCTGAATGGTGAACGGCTCTCCCACGAACAAATTGCCCCCCTACTCCCGTGAGCACGATGGTTAATATCTCCTTCTGGTTGCACCTCGTTAGCACGCTATTCATGACCGGCCTGATATGGTTCGTCCAGGTAGTCCACTACCCGCTGTTCCTCGGTGTTGGGACATCGGAGTTCACCGAGTATGCGGCTAAGCACCAACATCTGACGGGGCTGGTAGTCATCCTTCCTATGGTCTGTGAGCTTCTAACCGCCGGACTGCTGGTGTTGCATCCCGAAAGCCCAATCCCTTCATTTTACGCCTGGGTTGGTCTCGCTTTAGTCCTGCTAATCTGGGCATCGACGTTTTTTTTACAGGTCCCGGAACACGCCCGGTTGTCCGGTGGGATGGACCCAGATGCAATCAATCGGTTAGTCCATACAAACTGGGCTAGAACCGTGCTCTGGACCTGTCGTTCCGGACTCCTTATCGCTGGTCTGGCCACCCACAACATTGTCCTGGGTCAACACCCGTAACAACGGCTTGAGCTACCCCGCATTTCTGCTTTGGTAGTTGCATCCTAGGGCACGTGAAACTCGTCTCTACACCTGAATTTGACCCGCACCGATTACTAGAGGAGCACCTCGCAGAACGCACTACTGTCGTTCAGCACGGCGCCCCATCGACCGCCGGTGAGTTCGTCCTGTACTGGATGCGCTGCGCGGTACGGGACCACGAAAATCCTGCGCTCGACGCAGCGATTCAATGCGCGAAAAAGCTCGACCGTCCAATGCTGGTCTACCATGGAGTGTCCGAACGTTATCCATACGCCTCCGACCGCATTCATCGGTTCATTTTAGAAGGTGCGAGAGACGTTGCTGTCGGGCTATCCGAACGAGGTATAACGTACGCCTGTCACGTGGAGCGCAACGCGGATCGTAGGCCACATCTCCATAGCCTGGCGAATCGAGCATCGGTGGTTATCACCGAAGACATGCCAACCGAACCGATGCGCAAGTGGACCACGTCAGTAGCCGCATCATGTTCTGTACCTGTGCTCGCAGTCGACACTGCCTGCGTTGTGTCCCCGCGGCTCTATGGGCGCTTCTTTACAAGAGCCTTCAAATTTCGAAAAGCTATGAAGCCGCTACTGGAGGGTCGTATTCGTTCGCCATGGCGTGAGGAAGACCCACCAGTGACATTTTCCGGACCCCTCCCATTCACACCAGTGGACATTGCCGACTGCGATATCGGTGAGCTTATTGCGGACTGCGATATCGACCACTCGATAGGTGCCGTTCCACACACGCCCGGTGGAAGCACGGCTGGATATGCGCGCTGGCGGCAATTCCGACAATATGGGCTCAGTAGCTACGCCCGGCGCCGGAACAACCCCCTTATCGTGGGCGGTGTATCCCGCATGTCCGCCTACTTTCATTTTGGACACGTATCGCCGTTGCGCATTGCCCGGCAATTGTACGGCACCAAAGGACAGGGAGCCGAGAAATACCTTGATGAACTGCTCGTGTGGCGTGAATTAGCCTACACATGGTGTCACTATCACTCATCACATGAGTCGCTCTCAGTCCTCCCACAATGGGCCCAAGACACCTGGGACAGACACCGACATGACGTGCGAAACGTACAAAGCTGGGAGTCGTTAGCCAGAGCTAAAACCGGCGATGACCTGTGGGATGCGTGCCAAACGTCCCTTCTTCAGCACGGAGAACTACACAACAATGTTCGTATGACGTGGGGTAAAGCCGTTGCTCGTTGGAGTGCCAGCCCCGAGCAGACGTTAGAGAACTTGATTGACCTGAATCACCGATACGCCCTAGACGGTCGAGACCCGAGCTCGTATGGCGGTCTGCTGTGGTGCATGGGTTTGTTCGACCGGGAATTCCCCCCCGAAAGGCCCGTGTCCGGCGTGGTTCGCCCGAGAGAGACAGAACAGCATGCTGCCCGCCTCAATGTACCTGAATATCGCCGTTTAGTATCGCGCCCTCTCTTTCCCTCCGAACCAAAAGTAGCGGTCATCGGCGCGGGGCCAGCGGGTAGCCTTCTCGGGCGCACTCTGAGCGACCATGGTCTCGACGTCACGATCTTCGACAAGGGACGTGGTTTAGGGGGACGTACTGCGGCGCGTGATGACCGACTATCCCCAAGCGCGAGTACATTCGATTTTGGTGCACAGTACATGTCATTTCGAAACCGCCATTTGCAACGGCGGGTAGATAGCTGGGTCCAAGACGGCGTGATCTCGGTCTGGGATGCTCGCTTCGCGCGGATCAGCAATGGAGCCACGGAGCGTCTGACACCCAAACGGCCCCGATATGTGGCGAACCCAACCATGCGTGGATTATGTGAGTATCTTGTTCGAGACCAACATGTACGCCGGGAAACCCGAGTGAGCGCTATCGCACGTGATGGCTCTCATTGGCGACTTTCAACCGAAAAAGGTGATCTCGGTGCATACGACATCGTGCTAGTCACAGCTCCTGCGCCACAAACGGCACGTCTCCTTGAACGCGTAGCACCAGCACTTAGTTCCGCTGCATCCGCCAGTAGCTACTCCCCCTGCTGGGCGGTCATGGCATACGCGTCATCGTCAGATGTGGATTACGATGCGGCAGTTATCGAAGACCACCCGCTGAGCTGGGTTGCTCGAGACGACAGCAAACCAAACCGGCCGAAGGGGGTGCGCTGGGTTCTCCATGCGAGTCCGACATGGAGTCGTGAGCACTTGGAAGACGACCGCGAGGCGGTTTGCGATACGCTGCTCAGTGCCGCTCGAACATTGGGAATCCACCACATCACGGATGCATATGCACACCGTTGGCGGTTTGCGCTGGTCGACCGCCCGACACTAGAGCCCAGCACATACGACGCAAATCTGGCCATCGGTTTCGCTGGAGATTGGTGTCGCGGAGCTCGCGTTGAAGCGGCAATGGAGAGCGCCCTTCACCTGGCCGGCCGTGTCCTGTCATCGTTATACGACCGTGCTTCCACTCGGAGCAATGTCTCCATACCCGATACCCCTTTATTCCAACAGAGGAGTCTTCTATGAAATCAGGCACTTTAGTATCACTCATAACCATTGTAACTGGGCTCGCACTGGGCACTGCCTGCGGCGCGAAACAACCGGAGGGTAACGTGTCTTCGAATGTCCATTCACTCACTGTCAAAACCATCGACGGCAAACAGCAGAAGTTGTCCGATTACAAGGGCAAGGTTCTACTCGTTGTAAATACTGCATCACAATGCGGCTATACGCGGCAATATAAGGACCTGCAGGCGCTCTACGCACAGCTGCAAAAATCTGGCTTAGAGATCTTAGCATTCCCTTCCAACGATTTTGGCGGGCAAGAACCAGGCACCGACACGGAGATCAAGCAGTTTTGTGAAACCAGGTACCGCACAACATTTCCACTCTTTTCCAAGGTGCATGCAACCGGGGCTAACAAGTCGCCATTGTACCGAGTACTCACCGAAGGCAGCCCAAAGCAATATCAAGGCGACGTACGGTGGAACTTCACGAAATTCTTAGTAGATAAGGATGGCGCTGTCGTCGGTCGCTATGAGTCCAGTGTATCCCCGAGTGACGCTGGCTTGGTCAAGGACATCAAGAAGTATCTTGCTGCGAAGTAGAACGAAGCATGACCTCCTCACATGCGAAGTTGCCCAAGCGCGGCGTCCTCCGGTATGTTGCCGATACTCAGCGGTATATACGGTCTAGATAAGTCCGCTGGGCAACACTCTTTCGGAGCTGACAAACCATGGTGCAGTCAATGGCGGTTCGCGTCTCACTCTTATTGTGTGCCGGACTCCTCATCTTCGGTTGTAATGACGTCCCTGTAGACACGCTGGATAAAAGCTTTTCTCTAAAGGTCACCAAGTCCGAGGAGAATAGCGAGTCCGTAAAGGTGGACTTCCTGTGGGTTATTGATGACTCAGCATCAATGTGCCAAGAACAGGCGTCTCTAGCCGAATCCTTCGACGAGTTCATCCAGCGCATCGAAAACTTTGTAAACATTGATTACCGCATTGCGGTAGTTACGACAGACATGCTTTCGTCGGACCGGGTTGGACAGTTCCGTCACCACAAGACCGACGCCTTTCCCTTCGCATGTAAGCAAGAAGAAGTGTACTACTGCGTAGAAGATTCCAACGGCGACAAGCTGTGCGAAGACCAGTTTGGCCCTGATTTCGTTTGCACTGCACCAAACTCAGTGAAGCAAATCACCAACTGCAATGGCACCATCAACTCTCGATGCCAAAAGTTATGCGCGGCAGATGCCGATTGCGACTCAGCGCTTATCAGTCCAGAACAAGGGGCCGAATGTGCCGCCGATCCAAGTAAATGTCGCTTCAAATGCAGTAATCCGTCAGGAGACCCACAGAACACTGGGTGCGTTTTACGACCCGCCACTCAAGAATGTCCTTCATCGGACGAGTTACGACAACTTCTCATCGATGGTGCCGGGAAGGTGTGTGAGAACGGCCAGTCCTGTGACTCAGACCGTGAGTGCCCCACGGGCTTCTGCCAACCTCCAAACTACCCATTTCTCACGCGTAGTACGGCATCGACCTACTTTAAGTGCATTGGTGTCGTCGGTGCGGAGCAACGCAGCGAAGCAAATTTGGAACAGGGCCTTAATGCTGCACTGTATGCGCTTGACCCAACCGAGGACCGCGCAAATGCAAAACAGGCGCAAACCTTTTTGCGAGACGATGCGTACCTCGTAATAGTTTTTGTCTCTGATGAAGATGACTGCAGCACCGCTCGGTGTGATGACCAGGACCCAGATGATCCTTTCTTCCGTTGTGGTTGGGACCTTCCAAAAGAACAATTCGGCCGCTGCACATGCCTATCCGATACCACACAAGGCGGTCCCCTTCGCCCAGTCACGGAAGCCGTAAATCGTATAAAGTCCGTGAAATCAGACCCAGGCCGCGTCCTTGTAGCTGCTATTATTGGAGACTCACTCCAACTCGAAGAACCGATGATAACGGAAGAACGGGACTTGTACCTTGCCTCGAAGTGCAGCCAGTGCCCCAATCCGCAAGACCAACACCCACAGCTGTTCAATACATACATCTGTAATTCGTTCGCCGGCAAGGCAGATCTTGGAAAGCGCTACATCGATTTTGTCGAGGGATTTGGGAAAAATGGGATTCTGACTAACATCTGCTCAGACGCAGGCGTCGGGCCCGCGCTGCAGACGATTGCCGACCGAATTGTCAGGGTATTCACCCGGGTTTGCCTACCGCGACCCATCCTTGACGAATCCACACTTGTAGTGCAACTGATCGGCCCCGAAGGCAAGTGTCGCGATGGCTCAGACTGCTGTGTTCCAGAAGCGGGTTCGGCGTGTCCCTATAGCAAGTCGTGTGGAGATGAAAGCGTCTGTACTCCGAACGTCTCTGAACCGCTGCTTCCAGGATTGGAGCAGGATACGAATACATACAAGTTAGAGGTGTCCAGCGACTGTCTCGAAACCGCGGGGCGAAAAGCGATCTTTTTCAATTCGCTTTTACCACCAGGCACCGATCTCCGCATCGACTATGAAGCGGAGATCAGCCTGTAGCGTGGGGAATCAGCAGAGGTCCTAACGCCAAGATATCTAGAGCAGAGGCGGAATACCTGCGCACTCTTCAAACTCAGTAAAGCATCCGTTATCTTCCTGACAATCAAGGCACCCTTGCGTCGCTCCGGCGATGCACGCCAACGTGCAGTTTTCGAAAACACAGGCCACCGTGCCACCAAAGCATTCAGCACAGCCCTGTGTCATACCAATCTGGACCATACATTCTGCCCCACACGCAGCCTTATCGCCTGCGAATGTACATCCCGGTGCGCAGTCACCAATCTCTGCGGCTACGTCGGTGGTCGCAAACACATCTTCGTCCTGAGCGTTCGTGCACGCTCCTGGAGTCGAACAGATGCCCGCGGTGCACGTCTCACCGGCCTCGCACGTGCCACACTCACCACCGCATCCATCATCCCCACATTGCACCCCCGGACCGCAGGCAGGAACACAGCTGGAGCTATCATCTCCGGTGTCTCCTGCGTCGTCTCCAGCATCGGTGACATCGTCTGCCGTACTGGCTCCGTCCATAGCGTCAACACCATCTAGACCACCCGTTGATCCATCCGACGCATCCACCCCATCCACAGGCCCGTCTCCGCTATCCGCAACATCAAGCGCATCGCTCATATCAGTGACTTGGTCCACAGCATCAGACATATCCGAATCAGCCGAGTCAGCGTCATCACCTGCGTCAGACCCTTCACTCATATCCGTACCGATATCGGTCACATCGGCTCCCGTTACTGTGCCGTCCGACCCCATATCCGTGGTGTCGATCGCATCCGTTGTGCCGTTGTCCGTGACGCCACCGCCATCATCACCCGATGCCTCGTCGGTGCTCGTGGCACTGTCGGTCGTGCCATCCGCATTGAGGCCACCCGAGGAAGAGCAGCCCCAGGCGCAAAGGGACATCATAAAAACCATGGCCACTACGCCCGGTATACAGTTACGCATTGATAAACCTCCAAAAGGTTCACCGCACACGACGTGAACCTCCACACAACTAACTAAGATTGGCGCACTGCCACACAACCTGCGTGGTCGCCCAGACATCGGACGTACCGCCAATGCGAGTAAGACAACAATAAAAGGGTCAGTATCTATTCAGCCATTACGGGCGGTGATTCATGCCGATGGGACCGTTTTTTACCTTCCCAATCACGAACGCGTCGTTCTGCCGTTTGGAATGCGAGACGAGCTGCATAATACGCATCTTCCTCTGCCTCCGCCTGCGCGACTAGCATCGTTCCGGGTACCTTCACATCCACACGGACATGAATCGAACGTCCCTTTTCATGGTGACGATGAGGGGACTCCACGACGACGTGGGCTCCCATCACTTTCTCACAGTGTGCCGTCAGACGATCGTAACACTCCTGTATCGCCGAGTTCAGTGCGTCTGAGTTTTCAACACCATGGAACTCGATACGAACATCGCTCATAAGCATTTCTCCCCTTGCTTCGGTGCTGGGCAAAAGCCCAACTCACTGTGATAGCGCCCACCAGCTGCACAACCTTGCCGCCACACCGCCACTGCCGTATCGCAATGTCCGGAAGTGATCAGTCAGTAAAGCGTCTTGGACACCGTCTTGGCATTGAAAGCTTTGCTTTCATTCCGCCCGATTCAACTACATACTTCATTAGAGATTAGCATGTTTCCACGGCGAATCGCTCCCCTCATACGGAAAAAAGTCGGGTACCCCTGAACCGAACCACACCTCATCGGCCGTTCATACCCTCGCCCAGTCATGCAGGTAATTTGAGTCCCAGGTCCTCAACATGTTACGCACATCGGGTGAGATCGAAAGGTATACGCATTGCGGCTGTGCTAACTGCTCTGACTTTAACCGCTTGTTCAAAGCCTAGCGAACCAGTGATAACCGAGGTCACAGACACCTCGGTAGACCTGAACGCTTCGGACCGCCCGCCGCCTCCGCCCATCACACCAGAGTTACACTTTCGAGACATAACGGCATGGGCAGGTCTAGACATCGTAGGCAATGCCACCGCGACTGGCGCGTCCTTCCTGGACTACGATAGTGACGGTGACCTCGATGTATTACTGCCGGCTGATTCAGGCATAGCACTCATGCGGAACCGGGGAAATGGCTCCTTCGAACGACTGAACACTACCGTGTTCGAAGTACCACTAGTATATACCTACGCATTAGACCTCGATTATGACGCAAAGAGCGATGTGCTGGTAGTCGACGAGCTTGGTGCAATCGCCTACAAATTTCAGGATGAAACCCTAGTCGCCAGGCGCGATATCCTATTCATCGAAGACATGACCCTTTTGCCTGCGGTAGCGACCATTGGTGATTTTGCCGGCATCGGGCGGCACGACATTATACTCGGCCGCAGCTTTGTAAAAATTGAAGGGCAAGGCGAGCCGGACCCAAATGGCCCATTGCCGGACGAAGAACCAGCACATGACGTCCATCTACGGTGGGATGGTTCAAGCTACAAGGATGTCACCACTGATACGGGCGCATCGTCGACGCAGGTGAATACGTTGTCAGCGATGACTTGCGATCTG
>PKDL01000411.1 GCA_002863065.1 Pseudomonadota bacterium | reverse complement strand
CACTGAGGTGAACAACAACAGATGAACAACGGCTGTGCGGTTTAGAAAAAACACTCGGCTCATGTTCTGACACCTCATAGTCATCACTTCCATGTCAGGATGTATGCAGCTGCACTGTGCAACATTTCTGTCGGCTATGACAGTCCGTAACAAGAAACGAACCCAATAGCAGACCGCTCGCATGCGACCCACCAAGACGGACGAGTAGCGTGCCTGCCGAGCACCCTAAAGAAAGAACACCAAACCGCCCTAATTTCCATCGCCTGGAATGCGTGCCTGGCACCAAGTGATTTCGGTGTTCAAGGATCTGCCGTTCTCCGAGGTATTGAGTGCGCTCATAGTCGCGTAGAGTCATGACGGGATTGACCGATACTAATTTCGGTTCATCGCGGCGTTAAAGTAGCTCCGAGTACTAGACTGCTTATGATGGGGTCGCTTGACACTCAGGTGTGCTCGCAAAGACACTCTGTCGGCTATGTAGCCTTGGATGATATTCACGACATGTTCCACACTCGATACTCAGGCTTCTTTGCACTTTCTATCCTGCTCTGGTTCGCGGGCTGTAGCCAAACCGGCGCAGAAGTCACTACCGATACCGCGACGCAGACAAACCCAACTACTGAAGATGCAACCACAGCCACTGCCGACGGGTCGCAGCAAACCTGTACGGTAGCCTCAGACTGCGAAGCCACGGAAAGCTGCCGTACGAGCAGTTGTGAAGAAGGGGTCTGCGTCTATACCGTAGGGGAAGGTAGCTGCTACATAAATGACGAGTGTTATGCATCCGAGGACCCAAATCCGACCAATGCATGTCAAGAATGCAACCCTTCTACCGCCGTAGATGCATGGACCTATCTGGACGGCAAATCAGGATGGTCCAATGAACAGATTGAAACCGTCGAAGGCGCAGATGACCTGTACTCATGCGTTGACCCGTGCATCGCCTACTGCGAAGCGGTCAGCGACGCCTGCCCAGCAGCCAAGGCAGAATTACAGCAATACCTCTCGGAAGACGACCTGACCTTGACGGAGACCGTGGTGGGCGGATTTTCCGATTGCTCTACCTATTGTAGGAATTGGGAGGACATTGAACCATCCGGTAATACTTCGAGCTCTAACTCAATCGCATGCCGATTGGAAAACGCGGTAGAGGCAGCAAAGTCGGATGAAAATGCGCTTCTTTTGTGCCCCATTGCTGGACCTACTGGTGGTAACCAATGCGGTACGTGGTGTGATAATTATTGCCAGCTCGGTATGAAGAACTGCCCGGATAGCTTCTCCAACCTGGAACAATGTCTCAACAGCTGTAGCGAGTTCAGCACAGATGGAAAGTCTGGTGACACCAGCGGCAATACTGTTCAATGTCGTATCCACTACCTCGGTATCGCTCCCGCAGACCTAGGGGGCAGTGCGAACTGCCAGTTTGGCCTGACGGACAGCTCGCAATGCTCCGATACGGGTAGCATCGAGGGCAACACCTGTGAAGATCCATTAGACGTCGCCATGATTCCCTTTTTCAGCAGTGGAAATACGAAAACCAGCAACTCAACCTACTCAGAATGCACAGCAGATGGAGAATCGGGCATGGACGCCAGTGGATCTGGAGAAGCAGATCATATCTGGCTTCTCGATGGAGCTGTTATCTGGCCCACCCTCAGTAGCTCTTCATCGGCCACCGTGACAGTCACGGTGACACCGGACTTCGACGCAACAATCTACGTCCTCAACGGCACCTGCGGTTCGGACCTTACTTGTGGTACGCCAAAACAAGCTGCGTCCAGCCAATCGACTAGCGATGACGCAACCACAGCAGCAAATACCCCATTGACGCTTACCTTTACGATGAACACCAGCGAGTCCCGCTGGATCGTCATCGATGGCTTATCTACGCCCACTGATGATGCATCGACACCGACGACCCAAACCTCAGGAGACTACACAATACGCATCGAAGCCGGGCCAACATGTACAGATTATTGTGCGAAAGTCATGACAGCATGTACCGACCGTTTGGCGCAGTACACCAGCCAAGAGGAGTGTGTATCGTGGTGTGGAACCCGAACCAGTATGGCAGCCGGAAGTACGGACGACACGTACGGGAATACCATCGGCTGCCGAATGTGGCATGCCGTTGCTGCAGAAAATGCGCAATCAGCATTGAATTACTGCTCTGGGACTAACCAAGAAATCTCGACTGCGGTATCGAATATTGAGTCTTTATGCGCCTCTGCAGGACCGCTAGGTGGTAGCGCTTGCGGAGATTACTGCGATGTGTACTGCGACCTGCAAATGTCCACATGCATCGGTGTCTCAGAAGTTTACTCGGATCGAGATACGTGCAGCCAAGAATGCGAGAAAATGGATGCCGGAGCGCCCGGTGCAACAAAGGGTAACAACCGGCTCTGCCGAATCGCAAAATTGGGGAGTGCAACTCTACCCGATGATTCAGCGACCGAGATTGTTCCCGAATGCGCAGACACGGGCATCACACCGGCAGACGGCACCGATTGCGCGGAGGATTGTGTGGATGGCTGCGCATCAAGAGCGTGTGGTACAGACTCCTGTGGGGAGACGTGCGGTACATGCGGTAACGGCGAAGTATGCGACGAGACTGGCGTCTGTGTAGGAGACTGTGACCGGTACTGCGAACGAATGATGTGCAACTGCAGTGACGCATATGCCTCGAAAGCAGAGTGCATAGCGACTTGCTCTGGTAGTGAAGAGAGTGCAGGCTACGATGGCGTCTTACTGGATTGCCTCGCTTACCATGCCGGTATGGCCGCCACGAATAGCGCCCACTGTGGGTATGCTTCAGGAACCGAGGCAGTCCAACAATGCGCAGACTGGTGCACCCATTATTGCAGCCTCGAATCGGGAACATCCTGCGGCTTATACGGCGACGACTCCACCACCTCGTGCAGTGATGATTGCGCGACGTTCAGTGCGGCCGAACCGTCAGCGAATTTCCATATCACCCACATTGATAAGAATAGCACCCAGTGCCGCATCTATTACCTTATCGCAAGCGGGGCGACCTCGGGTACCACGGGTACGGAGTGCGCAGATGCTGCCGTCTCGTCAACGACGTGCGCAGACTGAAAGGAGCCAACGTGTTCCGCGGGGGGGGCGCTCTTCGTCCTAGCCCGATCTACGGAGCCTGGACTTCCTGCCTCTCCACCCGAATGGTCTCAATATAGTCCACACCTGGGCGACGGACTTCCAACGCCACCTCGCTGCCTACTTCACCACGAATCATTTGTACCACTTGGTTGGGGTTTAGATCGCCAACGTCAATGCCATTTATTCGAAAAATGGCGGTTCCGCGTTGTAGTTCAGCTGCAGCCGCTGGCCCACCGTCGAATACATTCTGTAATACCACCCGGTCCTCTCGGAATGCGATCGAGATACCGATCCCACTGTATTGCACCCCCTGTTTGCCATCCTTCGTAGTTAGCGCAATATCACCTGTGTCGGTAAACCGATTACCCGTCACCTGGACGCCGCTTATAAGTCGCCGCACATACTTGGGGGCACTGACATAGACTGATGCAGTCCCAGAAGGAATACCCGGTAACTCAAACGCTCCCTCCGCGTTCGAACGCACGCCCCGACGTCGCCCGCGCAATCCGACAACGCCTTCGTATCCGATGTAGGCACCAGATATTGCAGTACCCGAAGTACCATCGACGACACGGCCACGAATAGTACCGCCGTGGTCGATGATAATATCCCCCACATCAGTGTCTGTATTTGCGAAAACCTGCCACTTCCTCGTATGCGTTTCCGGTCGGTTGGAGGCCGTTACCACCATCGCCCAACGGCCAGGTTCGACCGGTTCCAACCGGAAAATTCCATCAGGGTCGCGAACATTGACGAGACGACCTCGAGAATGTCGACTTCCGACCGTGCCCAATAGCTGTATGCGATAGATAGAGAGGGGAAGGCCTTGCTCATCAACCACTCGCCCCGTCAGGGCTCCTCCAGCCTGCAGGACAAGCCGTAAGTCGTTCTCGGCACCAGCGATAGCGGTATCGAGAGTCGGCCCCCAATTCGAGTGTCGAGCCCAAGCGACGGCCGGGGAAGTCGGCGGACTGTCTACCCAAAAAAAGCCGTCTTCATCTGTCAAAGCTACTGCTCTGCGGTCAAAGTCTCGCGCCTGTGCTGTAGGCCTCATATACACTGCAGCACCACTCACCGATTCACCTTGCGGAGAGAGTACACGTCCTCCAAAGCCTGTTCGGGGCGTGAGTGTAGCAGACAGCGTTGCCGCTTCATTCGCAATGACGTTTAGCTCGATGGGCGCGTGAGGTTGAAATCCATGCGCGGATATAGTCAGCCGAATCGCCCCTTCTGGTATGCCTGATAATAGGAATTTTCCGTCGCTGTCCGACGGGGTTTTTCTTACCCGCATCATACTTCCGCGACTGACTGCGATGCGGGCATTCTCCACCGGCTGCTGATTGGGTGCGAGCACTTGCCCGACGATGTCACCAACATCCGACATTTGAATCAGCAGTGCATCGTGCATGGCCCCGCTACGCACAAACACATCGTCACTCTCTGCTAGTCCATACGTTTGATGCTCAGCCAGGATACGAATCCGACCGGGTGCTACGTCCTCCACGACGAATTGTCCCCCTGCATCGGTTTCTACCTGGGTAGACGTGACAAACTGAGTATCAGCGCCAGAAGATTCGATGACCAGCACGGAGATATTAGCTCCCCTTACCGCCTGACCTCTCCGCTCTACCCTCCCAGATACCGTCGCAGACCGATGCAGTGCTAACTCAATGTCGCTCAAGGTCCGACCCGAACGAATCCGTAGAAGGTGTCGGCCGGTCGGATCAGGGCCGGCAACGACGCGGGCGGGCGCTCGAACACTAACCTCGCATTCACCATCCGGTAATTCGGAGAAACTGAACCCACCGTCCTGGCGCGATAGAGTGCGATAGGACGTTCCATCACACGAGACATGAACCTCGGCATCAGCCACAGGATTACGCGTATCAGCATCAATGACGCGTCCAGTAAGCAGGGGAATAGGCTTAGGCTTCACCACCGGGTCGGCGCGTACGGGTCGGGTGAATTCCTCGCCATCACCTGCATCCGGCTCAGGCTCCTCAGACACTCCAAAAAAGAGCGTATAGGAAGCGAAGCCCACCGCTAAAACGAGCGTCAGCGCGATCGCAATCGATGAAAACTTTCGACCCGTATTTCTCACACCCATACGGTGGCCAAGATACGCGCCCCTTCGCAACAAACAAGGTAGGCTGCAACGGAATATGACATAGGTAGGCTCTCGCCAACCCATTCGACTCTCGATACCGTGCTCCGGCAGGGCGGTGAAAAATACCGACGCCAAGGCGGAGTTATCTCATTGGCCGTTTGAGAGTGAACCAGTGCACATGATAGGTTCCGACCATGTGGATTCAGGACTATAGCCAGATAGCTATCTGCGACAGAACATCGGGACGAGCTAACAGAGCGAGCGTAGTTTTTGCGTGCATGTTGTTCTGCACCGCACTCATCAGCATGACAGCGTCTGCGGACCTTCCTACGCGTCAAGACGTTCGGGAAGCGCGTCGTTTTTATAATTCGGCGAAACGTTCGCTACGCAAAAACGATATTTTGACTGCCTTAGTGCACCTCAAGGATGCGGAAAATAAGCACCCCATCTACAAATATGCGGCAGCGCTAGCCACGGTACATCTCCAGTCAAATCAACCAGTGCTCGCATGGGAGGCCGCTAATCGTGCAAAAAAGTACGGCGTACCCAAACAAAAGGAACGGCGATTTACGGAGCTATCGCAGACCATTGAAGCACAGTTACTGCGAACCCATGCGTTCTTGGCTCTTACAGTAGTACCAACCACTGCGAGTGTGAGAATCGGTAAGGAGCAGTGGCTACCACCATATAAAAAATGGGTTCCGCGAAACTTCAGCGTCCTCGAGCTTGAAGCACCGGCATATGCACCACAAACAGTGAAGTGGCACCACCCCACTGGGAACAAAGCCACCCGCACAATACTCATGGAACCTGCATCCAACTACGGGCAAATTGAAGTCACAGGGTCACCAGCTGGTGCCAGCGTGTACATCGATGGCAAGCGACTAGGAACACTTCCACAAGTCAATTCTGGATTACTCAAGCCAGGCGAATATACGGTCTCAGTCGAAAACAATGGGTTCATCGCTTCAGAACAACAGACTGTAGTACGCAAAGGCGTGACCACCCCAATTACTATGGAGCTAGAGCCCACCGAAAGCGACCTAGTGAAGGCATTGAAGAGCAAGACAATGTGGGGTTGGACTGCGGTTGGTGTTGGCGGTGCCGCTCTTATTACTGGAATCGGCCTGTTAGCCCACTCCGCGGTACTTATCGACGACGTAAACACTCTGAATCGAACCCACATAACCGGCTTTGACGACTATCTCAGAGAGTACGATAGGAAAGCAGGTGACATACCTACCTTTGGTGCAGCAGGTTGGAGCATGTTGGCGGTCGGTCTAGCCCTTGGAGCTACCGGCGCGACCCTCCTGGTACTTGAGCATCAAGAAAAAGCGGGGGGAGCTTTCATCTCAGAAAGCTCTGCAGTCCGCCCTCCGGTGACAGTTCGACTGACCCCCGCTCTCACGGGGGCACGTGCAACGGTGAATTTCTGATGGCGCAATTATCGATGGAACCGAGACGTTGGGTATTGCGAGCCCTCATTATTAGCCTAGGCGTTGGGTGCGTCAGTGCTCCCCCAAAGCTCACGGAGGAACAATATAACGCCACATTCCCGCCCGAAGGTCTTGACGCCGACGCTCTGAGTGACAGCGAGTCGGAAGATACGGAAATGGACGTATCTGTGGAGCCAGATCTTGCTATTGAAGCAGATACAGTAGTTGAACTCGATACATCGGATGTAGGGCAGGACCTTCCAGTCTGTGTACCTACTACGGAGGCTGAAGACCCATGCGATGGGCTCGACAACGACTGTGATGGCGAAACTGACGAAGACGGTGGCCCCCCTGATGCAGTTACAGACTTCACGATCGCACAAGGCTGGTTGCGAGAAGGGCCTTACGGGCGTCTTGCTCATTCGGCTGGGCCTATCCCATTCAATGGATTTGACGCTCTCAATACAGCGGCGTGGACCAAGATGAATTCCTGGACTGGTGACATCCGAGTAGAATTCAAGCTCTTTCTCGCGGAGGTGGGTCCAGGGGCAGAGTGGTTTATGGGGAGCTGGACCGCCGAGACATTCGAACTATCGAGTCTGACGAACCGCTCGGGCGTCCTCATCCGCTATAAAAACCCCGAAGAAATCACAGTGACGTCCCTTCATGCTGGCGAAGAACTGGATTCAACGGTCGTATCAACTGGGTCGTTTGTGGGCGTTGAGTACCGGATCAATGCTCAGTCGGGCGCAATCACGGTGCGGCTTCTTCAAGGCAATGGTCTCGCAGTTGCAGAGATTGTCTCCGTCCTAGAAGGCGCCTCATCGCAGCATGATGGATTACTTGTCGCTCTGACCGGAGGGGCGATTATCGGCTCAATTGCTCGAGTGACCGTGGATTCGGGGGGCGACTGTATAACCGCTGCCGTACCTGAGTGCGCGACGGAGTCATGCGGCTCGGTCGAACCATGTACGCAAGGAATATGTAACCCCCTCTTTGGCTGCGACGTGCAGGAAAAATACTGCCCACAAGAAACAGATTGCCTCACTGCAAGCGTATGCGAACCAGGCACGAATACATGTACTGAGCGAACCAATAAGAGCGATGGAACCGCCTGCAACCTCGCCAACGGATGTTTCGAAAACTCGACCTGCCTGGCCGGTGCCTGTGCGGACGGCCCCCCCACTGAATGTGCGTCGCCCAACCAATGCCAGGACGAGGGGTCGTGTAATACCACGCTAGGTTTCTGCACCTATCCATCAAAGGCGGATGGCCTAGTGTGTGATGACAGCAGCCTCTGCACCGATGGTGAGACATGCCAGAAGGGCACCTGCACACCAGATATCGTGGTGGAGTGCCCTGAAGCGGCCGTCTGTATGACCGATTCGGTGTGCGTACCCGATACAGGAGAATGCACTGAATCTTTGATGGCTGACGATGGCACACAATGTGACGACGGGAACTTATGCACGCTCGACGACCTCTGCTCTGCCGGGGCCTGTGTGGGTACAGAAAAAGTATGCGACGACGAGAATCCTTGCACCACCGATGTGTGCGTCGAGGGAGAGTGCGAAATCAGCGTCAATCCGGCCGTATGCGAAGCTTGGAAACAACCAGTGCAATCTAGCGCAATCGGTGGATCCATGGTGCTTCTCGACAACGGCGATATCTTGGGTACCGGTACGTCCGTATTTTCTCTAGCTAACGACGGCACCGTCCAATGGACCACAGACGAGACGCTGGGTACGCTAACCGCGACCGGACTGGTCACATCGGCGTCTAATAACTACGTCGCCGTTACCCACACGACACTGACCGGCTCCCAAATGACAGTACTGTCTACGTCGGACGGTTTAGAGGTTTGGAAATTTTCGGTCCCTGGCGATGATTGCACCGGAGAATTAGACGACCCGTGCCGGATATTGGCCCTACCCACTCTGAACAGTAGCGGCGTGGAGGCCTGGGTATCTACCCACAAAAAAGGACTGCACCGAGTGGCCGCCGACCCCACCTTCCCTGATAATATCGTTTGGTCAGTAAATGACTTCGTAGGCACCAAGAGCTCAGTCACGGTTGCGGCATCGGGCAATCTTTTCGTAGGTCAGGGAGGAAACACGCCTGGGCTGCGCTCCATTACACCCAATGGTACAGACCGCTGGCTTTTCGCCACCAGTTCGGCTGTGAACAGCACGCCGATTGTGCAGCAACAGACCATTTACACGACCTTCGGCGGCACCGTTCGGGCACTCATCGATGGAGAAACTGAGCCATCGGTGGCGTGGTCGCTTACCCTTGGTAATGACCTCACACAAACGGATGCTGTTTTGGCCAAGCCAGACCGTCTTATCGTTGCCTCCGAGGATACCCTTTGGGCCATCGATGTGCTCGGTTGTGTAGCATCCACTCAGTCGTGTGTGGTCTGGACACGCCCAAGCCCGCTACCTGGTCCAATCTCCGCTGGATTACTCGCGCTAGATGACGGACGACTGGTCTATGGTGCCGACGGTGGATTGCAGTGGCTTTCCGTGGACGATGGTACTGACGACTTCCTGTTGCCAACCACTGGACTCATCTTAGGGACGCCTCTGGTGAATGGAGACCAGATTATCGTAGGCGACTCTCTAGGCACAGTGCACGCCTTTGACTTTACCTCACTGGGGCTTGCAAACAGCGGTTGGCCCGTTTCTAGACGATCTCAACGACGCAATACTGTGGAATAGAAGTCCGCGGCGCACGATTATCATATTCTGCGCTAAAGCGATTTTGTAGGTGGTCCGTTACTTACACGGTAGAGATTATTCTTAGCCGTGTTTGAAGGGAGATTGCTCATCTATGTCAGCCAATTCATCGGAGTCCACCGAGCTTCACAAAGTCCTGACATCCTTCCCACACATTGTTTCTCACTGGGAAGGTGGCGACTGGTCCTGGGACGGACGCTTTTCCTGTCCAACCGCAGTCGTTGAAGATGAAGACCGGGAACGGGCGCTTGGTGTCCTCCGGAAGGAACTTCATACCGTATACAACCACACGAACCACAGAAGTATACCGGAACCCCTCGCTCGTATCATCGAGTTCACAGGCGGTCTTAGACCCGGTCAGTGTATCCTGATAGATCAGGGCAAGAGCGATGTATATCGTTACGCGCTTTGGTGGCCATGGACCAATGGCGTGACCGTCTCTATACGGTTAGGCCAAGCTAAGTAAGCCAGTCTAATATATCCCGAAGGTGTTCCTCTGCCTCTGCTCGGCCCTGGCCAATGGTACGGCGGACCCGTTCAGGGCTGGTATAATCCCATTTCCGAATCGGCACCCGCGCTGCCGGGGCGAAATAGAATATTGATGTCGCCGATGGCAGACACTCCATCGGCCGATTGAGCAACACGAGTATGCGGTCCTGACTACCAGCGGAAGCATTCAGACGCTGAAGTGCCCGCACAGGCACATTGTCAACAAGGCAACCGTCGTATGCTACTCCGCGTCGACCTCGCTGGGTGCGTGTTATGGGTGGGCTCGCAGACGACGCTAGAATTGCGTCTGATATGGCTTCGCAACTACCCAGTTCCTGGGCGGTAGAAATCTCTGCATGAATACCCTTTGGAAGCTGCTCCGGTCCGTGAATCACTCCTGATTTCCTGCGTTGCTTATATGCTCGTAGGGCTTGGTATGCGCGCCAAGACGGGTACGGTGGTTCGACCTCGGCCCGTAATATGCGAACGGGGGATGCATCC
>PKDL01000368.1 GCA_002863065.1 Pseudomonadota bacterium | reverse complement strand
CTATGCGGGACTGCCATCGCTGAACACGATGAGCGAACAGGACATTATTGCGAACTACATATCCATTGGTGGTTTGGTAGCGGCAGCTGCGGGTAATGAAGGGGATAAGCCGTTCATCCACAGTTCACCCGGCTCAATCCCCGGTGTGGTCGGCGTTGCGAATAGTCACGCCTCCGGAGAAACAGAGGGACAAGTAGAAGTCACAGGCCCAGAAGCATTGTTAGCCACCCACCCTGCGGTGGAAGCAAACTTCGAATTTACTATCAAGCTGGAGGATACTGGACCAATTTCCGGCCCACTGGTTCACATTGGAAAGGCATGTGACCCTGACACCATTCCAGACCTAACTGGAGCTATCGCATTACTAGAACGCAAAGAGTGTTCTTTCGTCGAAAAGTTTACCCACGCGGCACAAAAAGGGGCCTTGGCGGTGGTGGTGGTCCATCACAAGGACAACCACCCCAACAAGATCAATGGGGACCAATACCAAACCATTCCAGGCATCACGGTATGGAAAGAGGTGGGACAAGGCTTGATTGATGCACTCACGGACGGAGAAGCCATAACCGTTACCCTCACCTCACAGCCTAAAAATGAGCTGAACGACATGATTTGGGACCCTAGCAGCCGAGGTCCAGCACATACACCCACGGGATTGGCTGCGAAGCCAGATGTGACCGCGCCAGGTGTCGATATTGGGTCAGTACAATCTGGGGCTCCACTCGATGCAAAGAATGCGAGCGGCACTTCGATGTCCAGCCCCCACGTTGCGGGAGTGCTGGCATTATTACGCCAAGCTCACCCCGGATGGTCCGAAGCTGCGATCCGGGCCGCATTGATGAATACCTGCCAACCGAAAATAATGCAGGGCGAAATTGTAGCCGACTTGACGCGACAAGGCGCGGGTCTCGTCTCGGTTCCCGAAGCGGTATCCACTAATCTGTTGGTTTCCGGCGGGCCAAGCGTCACGTTAGATCTTGGGCTCATTAGCGTATCTGAACCAGTCACCGTCACTCGTCAGATCACCATTGAAAATACCGCTAATGTCCCTCGGACTCTATCTCTCAAGGTAGAGGCTCCTACTCTGACGGGAGTTACATTGAATGTTCCTGAGAGTGTCATTATCGAGCCGAACGACACGACCGTAGTCACCGCTACTTTCAACATCGAACCCTCTGAACTACCGATGTGGCCACTCCGAAATGGACGACCGGATGAGTGGGTCCTATCGGAACGAGATCTGGTGTCATCGGTGGAATACTCAGCTCGTATAATCGTTGAATCAGACGACGGCATGACAGCGACCTTGCCGGTATGGATGCTCCCAAAACGTGTATCTAACACGACTACAAATCTTACTGACTGCGCTCCGAAACCAAATGAAGTTTTGGAACTAACCGAAACCACCGAACGCGGACAAACCGAAATATTCACTCTGGTTGCGACCGATGAGCGAGATGAATCCATCCATGCATTTGCGGATATCGCAGCCACCGGAATCAGACTGCGATCGATAGACGGTGAGACCTTCCTCGAATTTGCATTTGCGATGCACGGGGCGAGAACTATGCCCGACGAAATGATGGTTGCGACCTGGGTGGATTACACCGGAGACAACGTCGCAGACATGGTGATAAGCCATTTTGATGAAGGATATATTGACGGAGACCGACCGAATGATCGTGAATCCGCCCTTACCCTTAGCCTACAAGACCTCGTGGGAGATGGTGTCGCTGACATCGGTATACCTGCGGGATTCTTTGATATTATCGATAAGCGATTTGCATACGTTGATATCGATGCGCGAACCATCGTGCTGCCCGTGCCCGTGACGGCACTACCTGTCATGCCTGAACAGCTGACATTTTGGACGCTGTCCTGGAACCGATATGGTGTGCTGACGGGTTCTAACTCTGCAGTCGATTCATCACCCAACGTAGGCCCC
Source organism: Pseudomonadota bacterium (assembly GCA_002863065.1). GTDB lineage: Bacteria > Myxococcota_A > UBA9042. The sequence continues at coordinate 8,492 of PKDL01000368.1, read as the reverse complement.
TTACTGAATCCTGCGACAGCACCTCAACGGCACACTGTACGACTCGATTGTGGGTTGTGGACTGGCCCTGCTTCCATAGAAGTGATCGATACGGTAGCGCTCCATGACCTTGGTGCGCCCGCATGTGGCGCCCCTGGCCTACTCCTCCTGCATAACAATGCCTCAGATAACGACTATTCCATATTGGATGCCGGCAGCGTGGACCTCACCGCGCAGTGTCCTGCCGATGTCATCATCACGACCCCCACGACTGCCTGTACCGGGGTATATACGGCTCCTGAGAACCCCGAACCCGAAGGTTGTACTTCAGGGTACACGACCACTATCAAAGACGACCTTGACTGGCCTGTCGGTGAGCATCAATCCGTTCTTCTACTTGAAGATGAGTGGGGAGCGACCGCTAGTTGTGAAATTGTGCTGAAGGTACTCGATACGACCGCCCCACAACTGGAGATTGAAGAGCGCCAAGTCACGACCGATAACATTACATGGAACATCGCAACGTCTGATGCCTGTGGAGCGTCCTGGAATGTGGAAGCCGACTGCGAACCGGACTGTACGCTCACACCAAACGAAGAACGCCTCACCATCAGCTCAGTTCCGGCCGATACTCAGGTCACCATCACGGTGACTGCTACCGACCCAAGTGGCAATGCGATTGATGAAGTCGTGACCGGAACGACAGCCCCTATACCGTCCGAAGAGGCCGAAACACATGGGATGGACGACATTGCCGAGACCGCAGTGGTGCCCACCACACAAACAGATCCATCTGGATGCGGTGTGTCTATGTCTATGCCGACAACGACATCCTCCTACCTACTTCTACTTCTCGTAGCCGGCCTAGCGCTTCTTCAAAAACGACGGCCAGTTGCATGAATATCTTTGTCTAGTGTCCGTTGAATATGCTTGAGAACACGCAGCGCAGTTTCTGATCGATCGATCGCTTGTAATAAACCATTACCACCGAGGTCTTCCATACGCTCTGACTGAACTGACTGGCGCATCTTCCAAACGAGGGTCCGTAACTTGCGCACTTGTCCGCGTAGTAAGCGTTGAGTGCGAGGGTCCGGCATCCCGTCGGCATGGGAGAGTAGTACATCGCCGGTCAAGACGATGAGCTGCTGAACCCACTCCTCGCGCGGCCTTGAACGAAGGACAGAATCTATAAATCCATCGAGCTGATGAATGGCGACTTGCACTGCCACCCGCACATCAGCGGATACGGCTGGCGGCGGCACATGTTCGTGCCATAACACGATCACCGGAATGGCGCCCGCGAGCGCATCTTCAAGACCGATTGGGAATGATTCCCACATGTGATCTTGGATGCGACTACCGTCCTCTGCATCCAGTGTCGCAACAAACCGCTGAAGTCCTTGTGATTCCCGTACGTGATGGTGCGCAAACTGATGGTGCAGCTTCCGTAAGGCTCGTAACAGCGCCGCACCCTCTGCATCGATGATGCGTTCTAAGCTTTCCCCAATGCGCTCATGATCCGCCTTGATGTGTTCCGTGCGTGATGATGCGGGATATTGATCTTCTACCTTGGCAAATTCCGGAAGTAGGAACTCTTCTTCGGTGTCTAGGTGCCAGGCCGCCAATTCCGTTAGAGCCCGTACGCACGCTACGGCTCGATCAGAGTCACTGATAACCAACAGGCAACACAAGTCCACCACATCTTCCACGTGCTGATGCACGTTTTGAATACTGTCCTGTAGAGAATCATTCATCAGATGCTAACCGCGCAGCTAACCCGAATACTGAATCACTTTCCGTTGCCCCCAATGCCTGTAATGCATCAGCTAAACGTAAAACATATTCCACATTAGACCCGCTGCTGCCATGCGCCTGCGCGATTTGAGCCACCATTTCATCCTCGGAGGCCATACCAAGAAAATTATCATTCGAGGTCGTCGCGACAAACGTAAGCGCCTTCGCAAACGGTAATGCCTCGCGAGATACCCGCACTGGCACCTCTATCCGTTCATACCCAGCCACTTCTCGCATATCAAGCTGGGCCAGCACCTCTTCAGAGTCTTCCTCCGCCACAGCATACGCAATCCCGGTGCAATATTTGGAAGGCCAACGCAGCATAGTGACTACCCTACCGGGACACTCCGGCGTTCCGCGATGATCGGGCGAACCCTGCCAAAACCGACGAGCCCAACCGAGAACAATTGCCGGTTTTTTCTGCACGAAGGGAAAATCTGGGCGCCAAATTAGCGAACCGTAACCAAAAATCCAGGTAACGTTGCCTGTCATTTCTGCCGTAACCCGTCCATCACTATACGCACCAATGCCTCCGCAGCCGCAATTGGAGCTCCGAGATCCCCACCACTCAATACTTCGAACAACATGCGCTCTGCTGCACCTACCACTGCCAGTGCACTCACACGAGAATTGAAAGGGGCCAACAGACCTTTTTCGTGCGCAACATCCGTGAGTGCGATCGCCTTCTCAGCGATCTCGTCGGCTAAAGCACGCACTGGACGCCGCTGTGCCACCCGAGGTCCGCGGCACTCTTGCAGATAAAAGGTAATCTCACGAGGAAACTTCAATAAGGTGCTTTGCATATCACGCGCGATCTGATCGTAGGCAGCGATAAGGCTCTCCGAGTCTTTCGCCTTACCAATGAGTGCACTCCCTTGATCAAAGGACAACTGCAGCTGCACCCGAAGCGGCTCGAGAATCGATTGTACGAGCTCTTCTTTATCGTTGAAGTACCGATAAAAACTGCCCTTTGCGACACCGGCAAATTTTGCAATCTCATCCACAGTAACGTTTTCAAGCCCTCTGCCCAACATAAGCGTCAGGCCCGCGTTACACAGACTAGATACTTTGCGACGCCTATTTTCATCCCGCTTACCACCCTTCTGACCAGGCCGCACAGATGGTACTCGAGGAGGCTTTGGTTCGGGGGACTGCGGACCACCCGTATTATTTTTACTAGACATAGCGTACGCCAACCTCTAAAAATATGACCACCTGGTCACGTTTTCCAGGAGAGCCCGTAATCGCACAAGCTTGTAGATCGGCTTGCGAGAATATTGGGAGGATATCGACATGATCGGCATACCGCTAGGGCTGCTATACGCCAATGCTGCCGAATGGCTGGCCCATAAGTATATTCTTCATGGACTGGGGAAGAGCAAAGCGAATTGGTGGTCGTTTCATTGGCATGACCATCACCGTGCTGCCCGCAAGCATGGACATATCGATGCTAAATACCGTGAAAGTCCATGGTCTGAGGATACGCCGCAACGCCGTGAACTTATCGCCCTCGGCTTGGCGACAGCAGCGCATCTGCCCCTATTCGCCGTCGCTCCGTTCTTTACGTCGGCGGTGGTCTACTCGGCGTGTAACTACTACCGAGTGCATCGGAAATCACATATTGACCCAACTTGGGCTCGTGAACACCTCCCTTGGCATTACGACCACCATATGGGCCCCAATCAACACGCAAATTGGTGCGTCACAAAACCGTGGTTTGATCACCTCATGGGCACGCGTGAGCCATACGTCGGAACTGAACGCGAGACATCGGACCGCGCTAAGCGCTTGGTACGACAGCAGCGAAAAGCGGCGCGCTTAGCACAAGCTGCGCTTCGCGTTGCAGCGTCCACGGGGTCTGAACGGTCAGCCGTTTCACGTGCACAAAATCCCCATGGCCAAGCTGCGAATTCTGAGACGGAACGGCCGGTTGTACGTCTTGTCCAAGCAGCGCAGAGCGAAGCTGCCAACTCTGAGACGGAACACAAAGCGGCGAGCTAACCCTCGATATATGGCGCAAACAGGTGATTGAGAGGTCAGGAAACCACCACCGAATTGTCCTGCGGTAACTGGCACCGACATCACCTAAATTGCTTTGTAGCATCAATAGCTAACAACGAATTTTCCACAAGTAGACTGACGTTGAGAAAGTAGGGACAAAAGGCCCCAATCAATCGTTCGGTTTTAACCCAATGGGAGGTCTTTTGGTCCCTCCACCATAAAAGCGACATACGGCGCGGCCATACACCCATTGGCACGTGCCTTGCTAATTCCATCGCCAAGGGACGCAGGCTCGAGCGGATTTGTTCGCAAATACGTCTGGGGCAGCTAGTTATCAATACGGTGGAATGTATGAAAACTTGTGGAAAATTTATGGTGGCGATTGTGCTGTCTGGCGGCGTGCTTGCTTGCGCTGATGAACAGCCAAGCATTCTTACTCCTTCCGATATGCTCTCGCCCGCACAGACGAGCAAAACGCAACAAAAAGCGGACCAATGGACTGCGCAGGATGCGCCGAATCTATTCTCTGCTGACCTGGAATACCGTCTTGATGCACTTCCTCGTGAAGGGGAAGCAGCAAGTAGCCCTTGGGCTGGAAACTACTGGCCTGTGTACAAAGACAGCATCAATGACCGCTGGGCGGGTGAGGATACGCAATCACCCGCTGCTAAGTTTGGTCAAGCTTTCGAGCTTGAGGGCATAGAAGATGCCGTTTCCAATTTTTATGGAGTTGAACGTCACAGCGACCGTACCGCCTGCACCTCTAACGAGGATTGTGACGAGAGTATTCGTGAAAAGTGTGCGAAACGCCACGGACAAGAGGAAGGACGCTGCATACCGACCTGGTGGGGGATCTGCCATGCATGGGCTCCTGTTTCAATTTTAGAAGCCGAGCCTGCCCATCCCGTTACTCGGAATGGTGTAACCTTCGAAGTCAATGATATAAAAGCACTGCTGACCCTTGGGTACGACAAAGTACAAACTCGGTTTGTGTCCCTTCGATGCGATGCAGATGAAGAAGCAGACGCAATCGAATACGACGGATACGGCCGTCCCACCGGCGATGATATTGGCTGTAAAGACACGAATCCTGGAACATATCATGTACTCCTAGCGAACTATCTTGGAATTCGGGGCGAGTCGTTTGTTGAGGACCGTACCTTCGATGATGAGGTCTGGAACCAGCCGCTTCGAGCCTTTCGAGTGAATGTAATGGATGAAGTATCCCCCTTGGATGCCAACCTATTGGTCGGAGCAAAAGCACAAGGTGAGGAGGCAGGGATCACGACTGAAACACATGTTTTAGAGAAAGGCGCATTCATTCACCTTCCACCGATTGAGGTGATTCCGGGCAACTGGGTTACGGTTGATATCAAAGGAATCGAACGCCCCGAAGATAATACTGACGAGAATGAAGACGAACTTGCTGATACGAGCAGTATCGGTCCCGGTGACGCCGACCTCTTCGTGCGGTTAGGTGCTCAGCCTACTAAAACTGAATACGACTGCCGACCGAACCAAGGAACGTCAGACGAGCATTGCGAGATCACAATCCCAGAAGGCACCACACAAATGCATGTCGCACTGTATGGATTTCATGCATCACACGTAGAAATCACGATTACCCGCGATGGCCTTGCTGGTATTTCGGAAAAATACATCTTCAACGAAGAAGCCGCCAAACTGTATCACGTTCTCTCCGAAGTCGATTATATCGCCGAATCAGAGGCACATGAAGATGGCCATCTTGGTGAACACATTGGTCGCTACACCCGCACAGACCGGTATGAATACATTCTGGAGGTGGACAAAGACGGCAAAGTTTTTGGAGGCGAATGGGTTGGCGACAGCAAACGCGATCACCCTGATTTCTTGTGGCTACCTACCAGTCGAGCTCCGGCACCGATAGCCGGTGGGGCAATCAGCTGGAGCTTCATCAAAAGTCTCTTGGACGAGTCACTCGCGCCGGAAAATCCTGCAGATGGCATCGTCACATTCCGTGAGGTAGCCCGAGTAGATCGCAACAGTTGGCAACATTTCGGTCCCTATAATGCGACACAAGGCGAAGTCCTCGTGGAAATGACTGGCTCAGGCGATGCGGATCTGTACGTACGAAAAAACGTAGCACCGACGACGGCGGAATACGACTGCCGACCCTACCAGAATGGCAGTGAAGAACACTGTAATTTGAATGGGCCAGGCGCATACTACGTTTCAGTACACGGCTACGCCAAAAGCGAATTTGAATTCCGGATTTCAGTAGATACCACCCCCGTCGCCACCGTCTCAGATCACACGCCGGAGCAACCTTCAATCCCCGATGAGGATGCGGAGATACCTCCCGCAGATCCAACCAACCGTAACGACCCAACCACGGAGCCGGCTGACACCGAAAGCGGCACTATGAATGACTCGGAAGTCGATGAAACGCCTACCTAGGACGGACCACATGTAGAAATTGCCGGAGAGCAACCAACGCACCTATATTTGTCGGAGTGGGCCGAAATGAACGAGATGAAGGTGTACTGCTTTCCGATGTCTACAGGACAGCACATTGCTGTGTGACCATTCGCCATCAGCGATGTTGGTATCTCCGTCAAACGTGGGTCACCGCCCATATTCGCCAGCGATGATGCGCGTGCGTACACGTTTGCCAAGGACGGTCTACTCCACATCGGTGTTCACGGCTTTGAAGCAGGGCAATATCTCCTAACTGCTATGGCACAATACCCATCAGCCGTGGCAACTCGGAGGTTATACACCGACACGCTGCGGCCAGGTTTCAATAGGCGTCGTAGCGCCATATACCGTGGCCACTGCCGCACCTAACCGATTGGCCTCTTGAATAGCGTCCCGTACTCGGTCACTTTGCAGATCTTCCGTATCGTTCAGTCGAGCTAACAGTCCCGCAACCCAAGCATCTCCGCAGCCTGTGGCATCTACTGCATCCACTCGAGGGGCTGCAACGTGTCCATGATCATCATGAGTCACCCACACCGCACCCTCACTACCGAGCGTTACCACGACCAATTTGGGGCCTGCTTCCATAAGACGGCGGGCAGCATCAAGAGGCGGCAAGTTACCAACGATCAGCTGGGCCTCCTCTTCATTGAGTTTGAGGATGTCACTCATCCGTGCAAGGTCCCAGCCTGCGGACGCTGCATCCTCCATAGAGGACCAATGCTTGGGCCGCAGGTTGCAATCAGCGCTCACCATGGCCCCATGTGATTTCGCCAGCTCAGCCGCGTGCAAGATCGCTGCGCGCCCGGCTGGAAGCTTCATTGGCGTGGGACACAGATGCACCACCTTCGCATTCGCGATGAGCGTCTCGTCTATATCGTCTGGCCCGAAGCGAACTTCGGCTGTTTCCGTGCGGTATGAAAAAAACGAACGTTCTCCAGCCGCATCGATCTGGAGGAAACAAAGTCCGGTCTTGAGCTTCGGATCCTGTTGTACCCCTCTCGTATCGACTCCTGCATCCTGCAATTCACGCATGCAAATCGCACCGAATTCATCATCACCAATACGCGTCACCAATGCGGACCTCACGCCGAGACGGGATAACCAAACCGATGTATTGGCAGGAGAACCGCCGAGTGACGGATTAAACGAAGACGCATCACGAAGTCTCCGTCCCGTCCGCGATGGGAGCAGATCAAGCAGCGTCTCTCCGATACAGACCACGTCTATCGACGCCGCAGCTGATCCGTTACGAGTGGTACCGCCTGAGTCGTGACCATTGAGCATGCCGTCTTCCTTGTCGACCGAAGAAGTCATACGGCCGACCATAACCAATCAGGTCCCTTCAAGAAAGCGCCGATCGAGATATCTGTTATTAGTACGCTATATCGACGTCATTCTGGAGCTATTCGACAGACAGTCTGGTTTTTTGGATAGTCTGTACGGGTATGGATTTAGACAGCCTTTGCAAACGTGGTCCTCACGACGTACGTGGACTCACTAAAAACGAACTGCATTGTCACATAGCCAGTCGATGACAACAGTACTCTTACTCTCAAGCCACCAGGACAATTCGATGCGTTCATATTGGTTCTTTGCTGCACTCTTCCTAACAATCCTCGCATGTGAAAATGCATCTACCGGCATAAACCCAACAACGCCCATATTCGAGGACACGGTGCCATCAACTTCGAACGATACGTTATCTGAAGGTGATACTGCCGCCGATGTAACGGACGCTGGAGAGCAATGTGCCCTAGATACCGCTGCAGCGTGCATAGCGAGAGGTCAAGCTTGTCGCACAGAAGCCTCTGGCGACGAGTGCTTCCGTTGTCCTATAGGCTTTCATCCGGGTGGTGACCGCGCGATGTGCCAACCCATTCCGGGTGAGGTGCTCAGCTATGACTTTGGAGAGATAACACTTGAGTCAGGCCAAGAACTCAACGGCTGGTGTCAACAATGGCGTCTAAAAAACGAAGAACCTATTTGGGTTAATGCAGTCGAATTCATGACCGATGGAGGTTACCACCACTCGAACTGGTTTTTCGTCCCAGAGGACTCGGACATCGGCCGCAGCTACCCGGAAGGCTTATGGAAGAACTGCTACGCACAAGGATTTGACGAGCTAGAAGCGGCGATCGCCGGGGGCGTAATCTTTGCCCAGTCCACACAGGTGGACCAAGAAACACAAAAATTCCGCAAGGGCGCTGCAGTAAGAATCCCGAAAAACGCTATTGTGATTGGCGCCACCCACCTCC
>PKDL01000547.1 GCA_002863065.1 Pseudomonadota bacterium | reverse complement strand
GAACAAGAAATACCATCGACCTTTCAACGTCCGTGGGAAGGAAAACAGTTGGATATGTTCAGCGACTAGGCGGCAACACTATCACCCTCGCTCTGAGCAGTGTTCATCGACGGATATACGACCAGATACGCCGCTCTTCCGCCTCCATACCTTCCGCATCGGAATCCGACATATGGTCGTACCCCAACAGGTGAAGCAAACCATGAATCAGCAGATGAGTGACCTCATCTAGAAGCGACCAGTCAGAGGCAGTAGTCGGCACAGGCCTTCCAGCTGGGTGCACATCTTGGTATTGCTCATTTGCACGCTCCACGCTGATAATGACATCACCTAAAATTATGGAATGCAGCGGTGCTACTTCGCTCTCGCTCTGAGCGAAACTCAAAACGTCAGTAGGTGCGTCCTTCCCTCGATAGTCACGATTTAACTCATGAATGCGCGTGTTGCTCACCAGCGTTACGCACACCTCTCTATCCGCTACCTCTGCGGCATCGGCAATCATCTCAGCGCGCGCGCGGAGACCTACGAGGTCAAACCCACGTACCTTGCGCTGGGGTGCATAAATCTCGATTCCCACTAATACCGCCGGACAGTAGGTAGCTCGGACTTCCCGTCCGTCTCGGAGTCATCGTCTCGGGTCTCTTCCAACCGTTGCAGTCGCGCCTTACGCCGGGCATCGTCCCCCTCGTAGGCTACGATAATACGCTGCACCAATGGATGCCGTACCACGTCCTTCTCCGTGAACTGGCACACTCCGATGCCATCCACATCCGACAGGATGCTCAACGCATGTGCCAAGCCACTTTTACGTCCAGGATCCAGGTCTGTCTGTGTCACGTCACCCGTAACAACCGCTTTCGAGTTGTATCCGAGGCGCGTTAGAAACATTCGCATTTGGGGAACTGTTGCGTTCTGAGCTTCGTCTAAAATGACGAAGCTATCATTGAGCGTACGGCCACGCATGAACGCCAGAGGTGCAACTTCGATCACCCCCTTCTCGATCATTTTACGAGCTCGGTCCATGTCCATCATATCGTTCAAGGCATCGTATAACGGACGCAAATACGGGTTGACCTTCTCGGCTAAATCACCTGGAAGAAACCCAAGTTTCTCGCCAGCTTCGACGGCAGGACGCGTCAATACGATCCGGCGGTATGCATTTTTCGTGAGCGCGGCTACCGCCATCGCCATCGCAAGATATGTCTTTCCCGTACCCGCAGGCCCTACGCCGAACACCACGTCATTCTTTCGAATCGACTCAACATAGAGCTTTTGACCAAGATTTTTCGGACTGACCTTCGACCGTCCACTAGACACCAGAACTGTGTCCAGCCAGACCGACTCGAGAGATATTGTTCGGTCAGATGCCAGGATATCGATCGCGCGCGCTATGTCGGGTGGATAAACGGCAGTTCCTTTCAGCACAACTCGATAAAGCTGCTCCAGTACACTCTCTCCAAGCTCCACCGCATAGGTTTCACCCTGCAGATGACACTCGTTGCCCCGAGCGCTGATAGCGATTCCGAGTTTGCGCCGAATGAGACGAAGATGATCATCACCAGCGCCGCATAAACGGCGAAATGCCTCAGCATCATCAAATTTTATTACGCGATCTGCCTCTTTCATAGAAGGCGCTTTTGCCATAGCCAAGGCGTTGGGTCGAGCGCTTATTACGCATCTCAGCCGTACTAAGTAGACAGAGTGACATGCGTCTCTGCTCGTGTGTCTCTTTCGGAGACGCTGATAGTCGCATCTCCCCTGCCGATTGTAATCAGATACATACTTCGCCCTACTTTCACAGTAGACGATATGCTTACCCGCGCTCCAGCGTCTTTGAACCTGCGCAACACGTCAGTTTGGCAGTAAGCACATGTAACAAATGCACTGTGTTCGCCCGTATTGGTTGTCAGTTTCGCCTGTATTGGTTGTCAGTGGCGCCCGTATTGGTTGTCAGTGGCGCCCGTATTGGTTGTCAATGGCGCCCGTATTGGTTGTCAGTAGCGCAAGAAGCGTGGGGGTCACTTGTTCACAGGTTACGAGCTCTGCCTGCCCGGAGGTCGGTGACCGCAGAATCAATTCCCGATAACGTCATGGGATGCATTGGAAAGACCTCACGTACGAGACGACAACTCGGTGCATTCCACCAACGGGATGGCAGTGGATTTATCCAGACGGAGTCTGGAAAGGCTCGCCTTAGTCGCTTGAGCCACTCGACTCCCGGGGTCTCATTAGCGGTCCAATAGTCAATTGCTCCACCTGATTCTGTCAGCTCCGCTGGATGCATCGTGGCATCTCCAACCATAATGAGAACAGACCCCTCAGTGGATTCAGCGATCAGCTCACTCATAGACTTTGCTTTCCGAGTCCATGCATCTTCCCAAACCTCGCCATACGGGCAGTTGTGAAAATAATACGCTTCAAATCTTTTCCAGTGAGTGGACTTGCTGGCCGCAGTGAAGATGGTGGAAACGACATTGGCGTATGGCGTCATGCTGCCGCCAGTATCCATTAGTAAAATAAGACGAACTTGGTTGCGGCGTGGTGGCCGGAATACGACTTCCAAATCACCTGCATTTTTACCAGTGCGGTCTACGGTCTCATCAAGGTCCAGTTCTTGGTCCTGGCCATGCCGGATAAGCCGACGTAGTTTGCGTAGTGCTACCTGCGTCTGCCGAATATCGAGAACCAAGTCGTCCCGGTAATTGGCAAAATCCCGTTGCGTAGCGACTTGCATCGCCCGCCGGCCGCCTCCGCCTCCGCCAACACGTACACCCGCAGGATTCATCCCACCGTGTCCGAAGGGACTCGTACCGCCAGTGCCTATCCAACGATTTCCGCCGTCGTGCCGTTCCTCCTGCTCCTTTAGTCGTTCTTCAAACAGTCTACGCAGGGTTTCGAGGTCGTGCGCTTCGAGAGCAGCGAACTCAGCAGATGTCAGCTGGGGCATCTCTTTCTTATTACTCAGCCATTCAAGAATCTGCTCGATGAGTTCGCCGCTAGCTTCCACCCCGTCAAAGGTTTGTGCAAAGGCTAGATCGAACCGATCGTAATCCGACTCTCGCTTGACGAGCAGAGCCCGTGAAGTCCAGTAAAACCCCATCAACGAATTTCGAACTGCACCCGCTTGCAGCGCTTCCATCAACGCTAGCCACTCATGTGTTGTGACCTTCAATCCATGCGTGCGTAGGTTTTCAAAAAAATCGAGAAACAGCATGTGGCTAACCGCGCCAGCCGCGACGTGGTTGAGTTACCCGTTCAACATCTGCTTCGGTTTTGATCAGCGCGCCAAGAAATGGCAGCTCAGTTTCAAGTACCTCCGCCGAAATACCCGCACGACGGAGTGCTAGAATCCAGTCGATGAGCTCACTTGTCGAAGGCTTCTTTCGTAGCTCATCCATATCGCGCAGCTCATAAAATCGCGTGAGTGCCTGTGCGAGTAGGTTTGGCTGAATGTCAGGGTAGTGCACCCGTACGATGTCTGTCATGAGCTCCCGCGTCGGGAAACGAATGAAGTGAAAGACACAGCGGCGCAGGAATGCGTCCGGTAATTCTTTCTCCGCATTGGAAGTAATAATGACGATTGGCCGGTGCTTGGCTTCGACGATGCGTCCTGTCTCGTAGATGGTGAACCGCATCTGGTCGAGCTCAGCGAGTAGATCATTTGGAAATTCGATGTCGGCCTTATCAATCTCGTCGATGAGCAAGACCACCTGCTTGTCCGCCTCAAATGCCTCTCCTAACGGGCCAAGGCGAATGTATTGCTCGATGTTCGACACATCCTTATCATCGAACCGGCTATCGTATAAACGCTGCACGGCGTCGTAGGTGTATAATCCGACTTGCGCACGGGTAGTCGACTTGACCGACCACTCGACAATTCGCATCCCGAGGGCAGACGCAATACTTCGCGATAGAAGCGTCTTACCCGTCCCCGGCTCTCCTCGAAGTAGTAACGGGCGGGACAGTGCAATTGCGACGTTTACTGCCTGTGTCAGATCATCGCTAGCAATGTAGTCAGAAGTCCCTTGATATCGTTCAAATTCACTCATACTTGTGTCCTGTCGATGTGCGAGAACTATACCCAGTTCCGCGGTATGCGTGGGGATTCCATGGTAGTTTTACAAGCAATCTCGCAAAAGATGAGCTTCGGCTGGCACCGCCCTGCACTGGATAAACTATTCTTCGAAAAGACCTAAAACAAGACTATTACGCCTTTCAGTCCGTATCAGGCCTCTTCGAATGCGCCGAGGCCGGACGACCATGAGAATAATTTCGCATCGTCGCAACCGGAGGCGCGCGCAGAGATAACCAGGTAATCCACTCCAGGCAGAATAGGTTCGCCCGTCGGATCCCCTCCGAGAGCGGACAAAACATCTTCGTCGGAAAAATATGCCCCGCGATCCGGATGAGAGTGAAAGATGGCGCGGACACTGCCTCCAGCGGCCTCTACCTTCATGAATGCGCGCGGGTCGAGGTTATACGCCGTGGTAGCAGTACGGGGGTACCGTTCCGGGTCAAGGGCATGAAGACGATCCTGAAGGTTTGGCAGGCACAGTACAGAGAGTACGCCATCGGTTTCCACGACCAAGCCACATGCTTCGTTTGGATACCCCGCCATACACCAATCATTCATTTCTTTCATGAGCGGCTGTAGCTGCTCAAGACTGAGTCGACTCACCGCCCACCCGCGATCGCAGGGACTACGCTGAGCGTGTCTCCGTCGTTCATCTCAGTATTCAGAGCATCCAAAAACCGGATATCATCTTCGTTCGCGTACAGATTGATAAAACGGCGAAGCTTGCCCGCGTCGTCGGTTAGCTTGGACTTGATACCGGGATGTTGTGCTTCTAGGTCGTTGAGGACCTCCCCCACAGTGGCACCTGTGGCAGCAACGGTGTCGTTACCAGCGGTAAATTTACGAAGCGGCGTCGGAATTTTCACAGAAACTGTCGCCATGGTTCTCCTCAAAGTAGCGATTAATGTGACGTATCGGCTTGTCAAACAGCAGTCTAATGCTGCGCCGCAGAACAGTATGCATGGCCCGCACGTTTCGCAAGTCTCTACCAACGGACAGTATTGCCCAAGGGCCCCCGCTACCGATTCTCAGACTGTGATACTTTTGGTCGATACCGTCCGCGGAATCGGAAGCGATACGTACTGCCCACCCCGCGTCCGCCAATACGCCAACCGAGCCCCGGTCGTTTTTGGGGAGGCGGACTCACCGAGATCCGCCACCGTTTTTCCCCATCCCTTCCTCGTGTGAAAAATCGGCGTCCTTTGCGACTCATCACTTCAGTAAAATCTCCGGAACTAAACACGAGAGTACCATCACAACCTGCGCTCAGATGAACATCTTGGGACCCATTAGTGAGATGAACGGGTACTTTACGACAGGTGACCGCCCCTGGAGGCTCACGACGGTACGATTGCGTGATTTTACGCGCTACTGTTAGCCGTTTCCGCCCACACCCAAGAAAATCGGTTCTTGAGGCCAACACACGAACTCGAGTCAGCTTCACCTCGAATCGTTGTTTCCCGACCATGTTTGGCAGGCATTCTGTGCGGTCGATAATATGCTCGTATGTACTCCTGCCCTGATACTTGTAGACCCGACCGTGATATTCCAAACCATCGTTACGGAAGTGAAGCAAGACGGTTTCTCCCGCCTCGGTAAATACGGGCAATGGGTTGGGTAATCGACCGGCAAATGCCTCATCGGAAATGAGAACCAGGACAAAGGACGCGATGATACTTCCGATATGCCGAGGTAATCGATGGTGTGTTCTGCACGTAAAAAGCGCCATGCCTGGACGGTCGCTGAATCTCATGCGCATAGCAACAACCATGTACAAGATACCATTCCCACCAAGGAGCAGCTATCAGAAGATACCGGATACCTATCGCACGATGCGTCTGTCGACTGCCGCGAAAGTGCATGTCCACGAAGAGAGGGTGAAATCCGATGAGTGATGATCTACTGTGCGATCGTGTTTGATCGAATTCCCGGCCATTCGGAGACAATCGCCGGCCTCCGAGCCGCACAAGATAGCGACCGAGTCAGTCATGCATGGCTGTTTTCTGGCCCCGATGGTGTGGGTAAGCGCAATGTTGCACTCGCATTCGCCCAACGTCTGAACTGTAAGCACCGGAGCGAACAACCGAATCAGGATGCATGCGGTACATGCCGCACCTGCAGACAGCTCAGCGATGGCCGTCATCCCGACCTAATCACCCTGTCCCAAGACGGCCAATTTATCAAAATTGCCCAGGTGAGAGAGGCGATGAAAAGCCTCCGCTTTGCCCCGATAGACGCCGCCTATCGTGTGATCCTGATTCAGGATGCCGATCGATTGCATGAAGCCGCAGCAAACGCCTTACTGAAGACCCTGGAAGAACCCGCGCCTCGGAACGTTTTCCTGCTCCTCACAAGTCGTCCTGCTGCAGTTTTAGCTACCATCCGCTCACGGTGTCAGCAGGTGCGCTTCCGGTCACTCACTCGTGCCACAGTGACTGAGTGGCTTATGTCGGAGCACAGCCTATCGCAAGCAGACGCAGAGGATGTCGCGGGAGTCGCAGGAGGCTCGCTGACTGCGGCGCAATTGGCAATGGATGAAGCTGCAACATCACTGCGAGAGGAATGGATTGGCTATGTTGCCGAGTTACCGAGAGCGAATCCGACACGACTCCTAGAGCTTGCAGAACGTTTGGGGGCAAACAAGACAGGCATTCCCAACGTGCTCGACATCCTGCGGCTTATATTTCGAGACGCAATGTTGCGCTCGGTGCATGTTGAATCCGAAAAGCTGACCTTCCGCTCAAAGGCTGAATTCCTGAGTCACCTTCAGCCGACAAGCGCCGTCAGCGCACTGCGTTACATCGATGACGCAGACAATGCGCTCCACCGAAATATCAACCCGCGTATGCTCGCTGAGCACCTCATCTTTGGCCTGCGACACTCCATGAGAAACGGTCGGTACCGATGAAAAGGACCCGCACACTATCAGCCATGCTGTTGCTCACTACTATGGCCAGCGGATGCAACAGTGAACAACATCGCGCTGCCGCAACCACTACAGCAACCAGTCCTACAGCATTGAGCATACGGCTACACCAAACACTCGTTGGATATGCTGTTGCAAAAGACGAGGCGGGATTCCAGTCGCTACTCACCGACCAGAGTATTCAAATGCTCAACCACTACTTCGCTGCCACACGCATCGTCGATGAAAACAACGAAGCTGCATCAGGCTGGTCAGAGTTTCTTGAAGAGCATGCCCAGCTTCCTAAAGAGGCCGTCATGCGCGCACCCTACCCCGTAATTTACGTCGCTGGGCAGGCGAAGCTAGCACTAGAACAACATCAAGATTCGGATTTTTTTCGACAGTTCATTCAGGATGCGAAGCGTGTATCCGAGCGTAATAGAAATAGTAAAACGAGTCGTAATGACTGACGAAGAACCGATGGTAATCCGGACCAAGGAAGGACTTGAGGTGCACATACATTCCGATGGCACTGTTACGTTTTCACACCTCCCGGAAGAAGGGCTATCGTCAGACCTTGTGGATATCATCTTGTCTCTCAATCCAGATGCTGCAATTGCATGCGACGCAATCACTAAGACAAATGAGACCGGTCCGACCAGCGAAAAAGAGGAGGGCTAAGTGACTGAGCCGCGCACCAAAGTAGCCATTATCATGGGTAGTCAATCAGACTGGCCAACGATGAAGCATGCCGCTGATATTCTCGAAACGCTCCAAGTACCCTACGAGGTCCGCATTATATCCGCCCACCGTACCCCTGAGCGACTGGTAGAATTCGCTCGCAATGCGAAGGATGCCGGATACCATGTCATCATTGCCGGAGCGGGTGGAGCGGCTCATCTACCAGGCATGACCGCTGCGATGACTGCCTTGCCCGTTTTAGGGGTGCCCGTGAAATCGAGCACGCTATCCGGAATGGACAGCCTCCTATCTATTGTCCAGATGCCACGAGGCATACCCGTTGGCACACTAGCCATTGGCACTGCGGGAGCAGTAAATGCTGCTTTATTGGCAGCGTCCATTCTCGCTCTCGCTGATGTTTCTCTGTCGTCTCGGTTAGATGCATACCGTGCACAACAAACAGACCGCGTCGGCCATATCCCTGAGGACGTATGAAGTCGAATGAACCCATCGCTCCAGGCGGCGTAATCGGCATTCTTGGTGGAGGCCAGCTTGGCCGAATGTTGTCGCTCGCAGCCGCTCCGCTCGGTCTGCGGACGGCCGTCTTATGTCCTGACCCCAATGCTCCTGCATTCGACGTATGCGCACATCGGATCGTGGGTGACTACACGGATGTCGACGCACTAGATGCCCTCGCCGCACACTGCGAGGTGGTGACATACGAATTCGAAAATGTGCCGGTCTCGGCAATCGATCGTCTGTCTACCCAGGTCCCTGTACGGCCAGGGCGACGGGCTTTAGCAATCACACAGGAACGCTTCGAAGAAAAATCTTTTCTTTCCGCAGCGGGGATTCCAGTTGCACCCTACGCATGCATTGATGCCGAAGCTGATGTCTCCTCTGCGCTCAAAGCGGTTGGCTTACCCGCTATCATCAAGACACGTAGATTTGGATACGACGGGAAAGGCCAGCGGCTAGTCCGTACCGCAGATGAGGCTTTTGCTGCCTTCCGAGACTTACGCAGCGCACCGTGTATTGCAGAGGGTTTCGTAAAATTCGACCGAGAACTATCGATTATCGCAGCACGAACGCCGGATGGCACATGTGCTACTTGGGACATCAGCGAAAATATCCACGAAAACCATGTGCTCCGGCGCAGTCGGGTACCAGTGCCTGAGGCCATACCGCAAGCGAAACATGCCCAAACGCTCGCCCAAACCATTCTGCAGGCGCTTGATTACGTGGGCGTCATCGGGATCGAACTCTTCGATACTCCGGACGGCCTGCTTGTTAACGAGCTCGCGCCAAGAGTACATAACTCGGGGCACTGGACTGCGGACGCATGCGTGACAGGCCAATTCGAGCAGCATGTCCGAGCAATTTCTGGTTGGGCATTAGGGGAAACGACCCGTCATTCCGATGCGATTATGACCAATTTGCTCGGAGAGGAAGTGGACGCTTGGGACAGCCTTGCGACCACCAGCCGAACAAAAATCCATCTTTACGGAAAGCGGGACCGACGCCCTGGGAGAAAGATGGGACACATCACTCGACTACTGCCGCCTGCAAACAGCTAAGCAAAGATATAGCGCACTAGTTTGCGCTACTTGCCCACCTTCCGCCCTGACAGTCCCGTGGCCTGATACAACCTATCCATCGTTTGGCGAGCGGTTTTCCGAGCCTTGGCGGCACCCGACTGTAATATGTCCTCAAGGTGATCTGTATTGGCCATATGGGTCTCAAAGGCTTCTTGCATAGGAGCAAAGAATTCGCTCGACTTCGCGAGCAACTCAAGTTTGGCGTGACCATAACCAAAACCACCGGCGCGATATTTCTCCGCAAGCGCTTCCTGTTCGTCCACGGTAGAGAAGAGCTTATAGAGCGAGTACACATGGCATGTGTCGGGATCTTTCGGGTCCTCAAGTGCCAGTGAATCCGTAACAATTGACATGATTGCTTTCTTTTTAGTTTTCTTACTCCCGAAGATCGGAATCGTGTTCGCGTAGGATTTACTCATTTTTTGGCCGTCGGTCCCAGGAACCACTGCGGTGGTATCTCGCACCAAAGCCTGTGGCCGCTTCAACCCTTTACCCAGCCATTTGCCCTCACCATCGTAGTCAGTGGTACCGAGAAACTGTTGGTTAAAGTACCCAACCATATCGCGCGCCATCTCTACATGTTGAATCTGATCTTTCCCTACCGGTACTCCATCGGCATCAAATATGAGGATGTCGGCAGCCATGAGTACTGGATAGCTCACCAGGCCAAAGCCGGCATCCCTACCCTTCGCTCGTGCGTCCTTGAAAGCGTGAGCTCGCTCAATTAGCCCGAACCCAGTGACGCAGCTCAGGAGCCAAGTCAGCTCACACACCTCCGGTACATCCGATTGGCGCCACACCACAGCTTCTTCCGGGTTCAGTCCACACGCCAGATATGCCGCTGCAATCTCGTACGTATCGCGCCGCAACTGCTCTGCATCACGAACGGTGGTGAGTGCATGATAATCAGCAATGAAGTAGTACGCGTCATTTCCATCAATCAGATGAATCGCGGGTTGAATCATGCCGAAGTAGTTGCCCCAGTGGGGCTGTCCTGTCGGCTTTATACCGGACAATGTACGCATATGAGTTGCCTTCGGTTGGTCTTTACTTGTGCGTTACTCGATGCCTTTGAGTGGATCGCCTATCGAATCGACAAAGCACTATTCCGGAACATCCCAATCACAGAAGTCTTCTCCACGCTCTCGGGACAGAATATCGATAGCGACCGCTGCGCCATCACCTGCTGAGATAATGGCTTGGCTTCTGCCTGGT
>PKDL01000315.1 GCA_002863065.1 Pseudomonadota bacterium | reverse complement strand
GTTTATGTCAGACCCCTGTCGCCCCGCAAAAAACAGCGTGTAAATACCCTAGTAATTACGTGCATCTAGGCTGGAATGCCGCATTTGGCATGCCGAGTGCAATGCAGGGGGCCGTGAACAAAAACACACCAGGACAACGACGGATTGGCGCCCAAGCCGCACTACCCATGGCGACTATCATTGCGTCACTTGTGGTTATGGCGAGTGCTCCCAGCCATGCTGAGGATATCGACGCCTTTCGTGAGGTCAGCTACCTGGTGTTCCCCAAAAAGAATGGTTTCAGCGCGCCGAGAGTTGAACTTGACCTTCTTGATGGCTCCCTGATTCTTCGATTCGACCGACTGCCTAAAAGCTGGCGAGGTATACTCCGCCCGCAAATCGCGAGTGCACGGAAGCAACGCTTCTTCAAGGATATGGAACCAGTCGTTGAGGACGATAAGACGATTGGTATCCGACTTGTCATCGGCGTGGGATTATTTGACGCCCAAGTCTACGTGAAGCCGCGTCCCAAGCGATGGGTTCTCCGCGTTGGCGAATACCGGTTACCCCCCTTCACTCCCGGGCCGCTCGAGATGCCAGTTATCCCGTACAGCGAAGTCATCGATATCGATGTACCTGGCCGAGATGCATTCGCTGCGGCTGAGCGCCTACTGGCGGCCGGGGATGCCGAGGGGTGTGCCACCTTTACCCGATTGCGTCGCACGAAACATGAGCTTGGAGAGTGGGCAACACTTCGTGAATCAGACTGCTTGGCGATGTCTGGTGAGGTAGACACCGCTTCGAAGCTCCTCGCTAACCTAGCTGATACCACGAGTCATCGAGGAATTCGGTCACTTGCTTCTGCCCGTATCATGGAGCTGAATGGCGACGTTCTTATTCCGCGTCTTGATACGCGCGTCTACGCATATGAACAAGGCCACCACGAGTTTATTGGAACGATCGGAGACGAGCTCGTATTCCGAGAGATTCGAGCACGTACCATGCGCCGTGAGCTTAGTAAGGCATTTCATCGCTACGTCGAACTGAAGCAAGAGCGCCCAGAAAGCCCTTATCTCATCGACTCCGAGTTTCTCGAGCATCTTCAATGGAGAGCGATTCGCGATGCAGCACTGGATACAGACTGGCTTGAAGTTGCGCGGGTCTTCCTTTCTTTACCGACAATGTCGCAATCTGAGGACCGGTGGCTGGAAATCCAGACGCTCGGTGCGAAAGCGCTACGAGAGGTGGGTGCTGCAAAACAAGCAGTACCAATCTACATGCAGTTGCTAAAAAGTCAGCACCCCGACGTTGTGGAAACTGACACCATCGTCGACCTGGCGGCTGCGTACATCGAGTCGAAGGATAAGCACCGTGCCTTAGTCACCCTGGACTTTATCTCCGAACAGTACCCCAAACTACGTACAACCCACGCGGTTCGTAGACTGCGATCCCGCTTGGCAAAACTGAAGTCTGAGTCCCGAAAACAGGTAGTTGAGGCAATGAAACTGTCTAAGGATACGCCTCTTAGCAACGCAGACGAACAAGTCATCATCGACGCGGCGACCAGCGCCCTAAACACAGAAGGTGTCCTGTCGGCGCGTCAACTTCTAACGAATACACGAAGCCAATTGGCGCAAGAAGTCGCGCGGGATTTGGCCATGGCTGCCGGCGACTGCGACGTCATGCTACGCCGAACCTCCCCTATCGAACTCGCGGACGGAGGCGACCTACTATGGGGAGCAGCTTGCCTCCTCGGAGAGGGTCGGCTTTCGGAAGCGTCAGTGTTGCTCGATGCAGCACAATTATACACGACGGCAGCGGTGGTCGACCCGGCCAACGCTGAGCTGATTTTGACCATCGAAGAGCATGCACGTTGGTGGCTTCAACAGCGAAGCCGCGTGCTGAAGCCAACCATTCCCCCCGGACCAAGGAGCTAGGACCGATGTTGCGCTACGACAATGTAACTCAGCGGTTGGTACAGAGCATGGATGTCCGTATGCGACGTCAGGAGCTTCTGACATCAAATATCGCAAACGCGGACACGCCGACCTATGTACCGACTGACCTTGAATTCGAAGGGTTTCTGAAATCCGCAGAAGAGGCAGATGACGCTGACACGAAGCGCGTACTGCCTGCACCGGTATCAGCTACTCCGAATAACGGCGACCTCGAAGTCATTCGCCGCACCAATGAGTTACGTGCGGACGGAACAGTGCCGCTGGATGGCAACCTGGTCAACCGAGACGAAGAGATCGGTAAGGCTGCAGAGAATATGGCCCGCTACAACACGGCGCTTGAGCTCATGAACCGAAAGGTTGCGGTCATGCGCTATGCGATAGAGAGCAACTAGGAGTCGCCACTATGAGCTTCATGAAATCCATGGATGTGTTGAGTGCCGGTATGCATGCGCAGCGCGTACGCCTCGATACCGTTAGCACGAATCTCGCTAACGCAGAAACCACCAAGACCGCAGATGGCGGAGCCTATCAGCGCCAAGAAGTGTCGTTTCGCGCAGTACCTGTCGATGGGCGCGATTTCGACGCGGCTCTGAAATCAGTCGAAGTAGAGAGAGTCAAGAATGCACCGGTACCGACCCGGATGGTTTATGACCCCTCACACCCCGACGCAGACCCTGCCAGTGGCATGGTTGAAATGCCCAACGTCAATGTCGTGGAAGAGATGGTGGACCTAATGACCGCCACACGTTCTTTCGAAGCAAACGTCACAGCCTTTGAGGCACTTAGACAAATGGTCAATAAGGCCATGGAAATCGGGAGGTAATCTACGATGGCTGGTCCGGTTATCCAGTACACTGGCGGTATCGCTGGTCAACTTCAGCTACCGCTGAATGGCCCATCTTTCGACGGTGCCACCACACCTCGAGGTGAGCAATTCGCAGAGGTGCTTGCGCAAATGTACGGCGCAAAATCTTCTGATGGAATGACTGAGAACGCGATAAACGACGGTGTTTCACTCAATAAACTTGAGGGTCGTTCAGACCGCGAGGTGTCGCCCGTTGGGCGAGTTGCCAACGCGCTCGAAACGCGCATTGACTCCGTAAATGACGTCATGACCACTGCCGACGATAAGATGGAAGCTTTCGTCGCGGGTGATGATGTCTCCGTACACGAGGTAATGGTCCACGTATCGAAAGCGGACTTGAACTTCAAATTGATGACCAATGTAGGCCGAAAAATCATTGAAGCTTACCAAGACGTAATGCGAATGCAGGTGTGATATGCAAAAGCTAATCGACCAGCTCAAGGCCATATGGGCCGATTTATCCCCGCAACGCCGCATGTTTGCGGTGGGCGGACTCATCACCATCGTCGGCACCGTCGCCATACTCGTTGCGGTGAATTCCGGCGAAAACTACACCAAGCTGCTCAAGCCCGCTAAAGACCAGAACGTCGAAGCCATTACTGATGCTCTTGAGGCCCGTACTATACCGAGCCGCATGGGGGAGGACGGTTGGATTACTGTCCCTGCAGCGCATCTGGATGAAGCCCGTCTCATCGCCTCCATGGCGCACGGAAAGGTCGAAGGTGTGGGACTCGAGATGTTTGACCAACCTACCTTCGGTGCGTCGCAATTCGATAAATATGTGAACTATATCCGTGGTCTCGAGGGAGAATTGGGACGTACTATCGCGCGTATCGATGGCGTCCGGTCAGCCCGCGTACACCTCACTATCCCGAAACGGCGTCCGATTCGCAGCCTTCAAAAGCCACCCAAAGCGAGTGTCAATGTTCGCCTCATGGAAAACATGATGATCCCGCGGGACCGGGTACGCAGCATTCAGTTGATGGCGGCGTCGGCAGTAGAAGGTATGGACCCCGATAAAGTCAGCGTCACCGACCAACATGGTAACAACCTGTCAGCTCCAGAAAGCGCATCCAAAAGCGACGATCGCGCGCTAAAGCTCAAGCATAAGTACGAAGAAAGCGTGACAGAACGCGTGCTCAATATGCTTGAGCCGGTGGTCGGTGTAGGCAAAGTTCGTGTCAATGTGACGGCAGATATGGACTTCGCTAGCGTCCAACAGACTCGCACCGACATTGACCCCGATAAGCAAACAGTAAAGTCAGAATCCACCAGCGAAGAAACATCGACGAGCGATCAAACAGGGGCCGGTGGAGTCGTAGGTCAAGCCGCTAACGACCCACAGCGCAATCCAGACGGCCTTGGTGGAGCGAAGACAAACAGTCTGAAGAAGTCAGAACAGCGAGTGTTCGAAAATGCGACGACAATAACCAAACGTGCCGAAGGCGGCGCGCGCATCAAACAACTGTCAGTGGGCGTTATTATCGATGGCTATATGGGGGAAAACGCCGAAGGACAAAGCTCCTGGACGGCATGGACTCCGGACGAGATGAAGAAGTTCGAAGATGCACTCAAGAGTGGTACGGGCATCGTAGAAGGACGAGGCGACCAGCTTAGCATTGAGAACATCCAGTTCCGTGACGTACCGGTAATACAAGAGGTCGAAGAGCCAATGCTATCGCCTTTTGTACAACAAATCATCGAGTGGGGAATCATGCTGCTAATCGCCATCATGGTCATCTTCGGCGTACTACGCCCCCTGATGAAAAACCTCATACCGGCTATCACCCCTACTACCGCATTAGCAGTGGCAGGCGGCGGTACTATGGCAGGCAGTGCACCAGCGGCGGCTAATAGTGGCATGCGTGCAGAAGATATTAGCGCGGGCGCCCTACCCTTTCCTGGGCAACCGCAAAGCGACGTAGTCCGAGTCGGGGAGCGCCTCAGACTACAAGCTATTGAGTCCACAAAACAAAACCCTGAGCGTGCGGTCGAAGTGATCCGCGCCTGGCTCCTAACGGAGGACCCACAATGAGCGCAGCGATGGATACGGCAACAATGGCTGAAGAAGACAACGCAAATGGTCAAGCAGAGACTGTGAAGACCGATACCCCTACCGCCCCGATGGGCCGAGCAGGCTCCAAAGGTGCACGGAAGGCGGCAATCGCGATGATGATGCTTGGACCAGAGCTCGCAAGCGAAATCCTTCGGGTGCTGGGAGATAACGAGGTCAAAATCCTCCTTGAGACCGCACGGCAAATCAGCCATGTGCCTGAGGAAGAGGCAGTGCAAATTCTGGAGGCATACACCAGCTATGTTGAAGGACGGTCACTTCTTGTACCTCGAACGGATGACTTCGTAAGCAATGTTGCAGCCGAAACACTTGGCGACGACCAGGTGCGACGAATCCTTGGGCTCGACCCCTCCGCCGAACCGACGGAAGAGGATTCTTCGGGAGAAGACGTCCTCAGCGATATCGAATCCGTAGATGCAAGCGCCGAAGTACTGAGTTCTGTGCTGCAAAAAGAACACCCTCAAACCGTCGCCGTAGCACTCGCTGTGATGTCGGCAGAAAAGTCGGGTGAGGTTCTAACTCGACTGCCTGAGGATCTGCAGTCTGAGGTCGTACGACGTATTGCTGTGATGCAAAGCGTGTCGCCTGACCTGCTTCGCGAGGTGAGCGATACATTACGCAGTGAACTCGACGCATCGCTAGGCTCAACCATCCAGCTGGACGGCCAAAGCGTAGCCGTCAACGTTCTGAAGACGCTGAGCAGCGACGCAGAAGAAACCGTATTCCAAGGGCTCACTGAGATGGACCCTGAACTCTCGGAAGCAATACGCAAGCAAATGTTCGTCTTCGAGGATCTACTAGAAATCGACAGTCGAGCGCTACAAATGATGCTCAAGGAAATCGATGGCCGCACGCTAACTCTCGGTCTCAAGACCGCAAGTACGGCACTACGCGACCACCTCTTATCGAGCATGTCAACTCGCGCTGCCACCATGATCTTGGAGGACCTGGAGGCTATGGGCCCCGTGGCCATCAGCCAAGTCGAGCAAGCGCAAGATGAAATTGTTCAGGTCGCCCTTCGGTTAGCAGCCGAAGGCAAAATCCAATTGCGGTAGGACACTTCGATGAGCACCGACGCCAGAGCATTATTTGCGGTCGAAACCACAATCGTTCCAGCGTCCTTCGGGACGCGCCGGAACGATTTGGAATCGTGGATACCGCGCATAATAAGCGAAGATGAGGCGGTTCCTTCGAGTGAAGGAACCGAGGCTACAGATGACGCTACAGATGCGCCCCCGACCGCGAAGGAAGTCCTCCCTGTGGCCGAGCAGATTGACATCGCACTTCAAGAACAAAAAGAGCAGCTTGAAGGCGAGTTCGCAAGTGCCCTGGAAGAACAAACTGCAGATGCTTTCGAACGAGGGCAGCGTGCTCGCGACGAAGAACTCACCCAAATGCAATCGGAAGTATTGGCTACGCTTGAAAAGCTCCTAAGCACCCGCAAGCAGCTCGTACAAGCGTACCGGCAGGAAGCTATTTCACTTGCGACGACATTAGCACATGCCGTTATTGGCCATACGCTCGAAGTCTCGGAAGACGCACTACGCTTAGTCACCGAGCGCGCGCTAACGGGTATCCCCACACACCGAGAACTCATTATCCGCTGCCACGAGGACGACAAGATAGCGCTGGACCGTATTCTCGCAGACAGCACCAACGAATTGGGCGATCCGATTGCCTACCGACTCGTCGTGGCACCACGTGTCGAGCGCGGCGGGCTACTTATAGACTTCGGCTCGGGTAATCTCGATGCACAGCCATCTGCTGCACTGGGCGTCCTCGAGGAAGCAGTACGAAGCGCACTCGCTGGTCCTATCGACATGGAAGAAGCGATCCTCTCTACAGACGACGATGCCGGGGAGGAAAGCTAAGATGTTGCTTCCGATCCCACAGATCAATGACGCGATAAAGCTTGTCCGACCATACCGATTGGCAGGACGGGTGACCGGAGTATCCGGACTCCTAGTCGAAGGCTCCGTGCCCGGCGCACAACTGGGTATGATTTGCCAACTTCAGGTGGCCGGGTCCAATGCCGATACGTCCGTACCGGCCGAAGTAGTTGCCATAAACCAAGGACGAGTGAGCCTAATGCCGCTCGGCGGCATCACCGGTATTCAGGCCGGCGCTTCTATTCAAACGACCTCCGCACGTCCCATTCTGACGGTTGGAGATGGCCTTCTAGGTCGAGTGCTTGACGGTTGGGGCAACCCGCTGGACGGCCGCCCGCTCCATAATACGCAAGAACTCTATCCTCTTGATCCGGCTCCAATGAACCCACTTCTTCGCTCGTCCATAACTCAGCCGTTATCCGTCGGAGTCCGTGCAGTAGACGGCATGCTGACATGTGGCATGGGCCAGCGCATGGCTATTTTAGCGGGTGCTGGAGTCGGTAAGTCGACGTTGCTGGGCATGATGTGTCGCAATACAGAAGCTGACGTGACTGTTATCGGACTCATTGGCGAACGTGGTCGTGAGGTAAAGCACTTCATTGAGAAAGACCTCGGACCTGAAGGCCTAAAGAGCGCAGTAGTAGTCGCAGCCACCAGTGACCACGCCCCTGCCCTTCGCGTACGAGCTGCACGAGTCGCCACCACGATCGCAGAGTACTTCCGCGACCAAGGTAAACGGGTCCTACTGCTTGTCGACAGCCTAAGTCGAGTGGCGATGGCGCAACGAGAGTTGGGGCTAAGCGTTGGCGAGCCGCCGGCCACAAAAGGCTATCCGCCCTCAGCGTTTACCATCATACCCCGTCTCCTAGAGCGAGCCGGCCCAGGCATTGGTTCTGGCTCGATAACCGCCTTTTACACGACGCTGTTGGAAGGAGACGACCTGGGCGACCCGATTGGCGATGCCGTCAAAGCAACGACGGACGGGCATATCGTACTGTCGCGAGCCCTGGCCGACCGCGGACACTTTCCCGCAATCGACATTCTCTCTTCTACAAGTCGAGTAATGAATGAGGTCGTGACGGATGAGCACCGCAGTTCGGCGATGGCCGTCCGCAACCTGATAGCTGACCACCGCGAAGTCGACGAGTTGGCCACTATCGGTGCATACCAGCGTGGGACTCGAGCAGAGTACGACACAGCTCTGGACGCCTGGCCTCACATCTCAAGCTACTTACGACAACCAGTCGAAGCAGCAGTATCAATGAACGATGGGATTGAAGGCCTCCACTCACTAACTCAACAATTCGGAGGTGCAGCGTGAAACCAGCAGCACAACAACCCTTGGTCATCCTTGGGGTTGGTGTCATCACGGCACTGGTCGTCGCGGTGCTGACGCCAGCTTTGGCTGAACCGCCCGCAGAGGTAGTTCCCCGGAAAATTCAGCCGAATGCCCAACAATCGATCGTGGCAAAAAACCGAAAAACACTTGCAGAGCCAAGCCCTAGCGATGCTGTTCGACCCGGCGATATCATCGACCCAGGTGGACAGTCAGGCCAGTGCGAACTCACTCCAGCAGAGCTATTACTGGTCAGTAACATCCGGGTTACTTTGAAGTCACTTGCGAACAGAGAGGCA
Source organism: Pseudomonadota bacterium (assembly GCA_002863065.1). Lineage (GTDB taxonomy): Bacteria > Myxococcota_A > UBA9042. Next base: position 2,121 of record PKDL01000315.1, on the reverse strand, counting down.
CGAGTTGCCAGTCGAGAAGCAGCGCTACAAGCACTGCAAGCAAATATACGAGAAGACCTGGCAGAGCTGAAACGCCTCCGTGAAAGTGTAGATGCCCGAGTCAGTCAGGTTGAACGGTATCAGCTTCGCATTGACCGAATGAGAGATAGCGAGCGCAAGATGGACGGGCTCGCTTCTCGTACGGCTAAGTCGCTGGAAGAGCTCGCTAATGCGGAAAAGCAGAAAGCGGAAAATGAGGCGAACTACGCGGCATCAGGTCAGGTTCCTGAGTGGCAGGCCAAACGCATCCAGCAGCTTGCCGGCATTCTCAAGAAAATGAAGCCTGCAGAGGCCGCTCCGATTCTCGCGCGTCAGTCTGATGCCGTCGCCGTCGGTGCTCTCGATGCACTCGGTAGCCGCGCCGCCGGAAAAGTACTTGCGCAAATGCCCGCCGAACGCGCTGGGATATTGGCCCAGAAACTCGTGGCTCAGCCGGCCAGCAAGAAGAATGGAGGTGCCAAGTGACAGCCCCCGCACTCGATATGGTGCTCTCAGCATCACAACGTGCCCGCGATGGTGTATCGAGGGCAGACGATTCCCTTCGATCTGCGAGTGAAGGTTCTTTCGAGAACGTACTCTCAACGCTCCGCGGAAGTGAGCAAACAAATAACCAGCGCTCACGGTCCGATGAGTTGAGAGAGCGTGCGCAAGCGGACAAAGAGTCTCGTTCGAAGCGAACTGAAGAGGAATCCTCTGCCGCCGGTATGGCCGATTCCGCATGGTTAGCTGACCAGCGAACTTCTATGCGAACTCGACTACGTGAGCGCGCGAACCAGAATCGGTTGGGCGGAAAATCAGATTCGATCGCTCAGGAATTGATGCGCGACCCTCGGCGTGCACTTACGCTGGGCGCAAAAACGGCAAAAGCTGCGTCCGACTCTACGAAGCGTGGCGCAGCGGTATCGCAGAACGACGTATCGAAGGCTTTTCAGTCGGTTGACAAGCACAACGCCGACCAGCAAGCAACGAAGCGCAAAGCGTTCACCCAGGAAGAGCTAGCTCGCACGACGCGAAATCGACGCAGTATGTCTGCGGATGCTATTGCCACAGGGAAGGCAGCAAAAGCGCAGATGATGCGTAAGCAATTGCACCGCCAAGTCACCGAGTATACGGCACGCTCTGTGAAGCAAATGCAGGCGACGTCGTCGATGATACGGCCGGACGCAGTCCCGACTCCCGCCAAAATGACGACGGTATCCGTGGTCAAGCCAGAGCCAAAGGTCATTGAGGAGCAGGATCAATCCAGTCCTACATCAAAGGTCTCTAATCTGCTGTCAGACGTTGCCAGCATACAGGCCGAAACCATTGAAGGAACCGGAGCGACACTGAAAGCGACCGCAGTGCAAACGCCAGAGGCACCAGCGCCGGTCGCGGAACGCATCATTCAACACATTGAGCGAGTGATGGCCCAATCGCAGCGTCAGATGACTGTTTCCATGGGTGACCTCGGAGATGTACGAATCTCAATCCAGCGTCTGGCAATGAATCAAGGTGGCCTCCAGGTCGTACTCGAAGCCACAGACGCCCGAGCAAGTCAGCTTCTCCAGTCGAGTATTGGGCAACTGAGCGAAGCCTTGCAGCAACGCGGGTACGGCGATGCAGTCGTTGATGTGCATGAGACAGATTCGGAGTCGACTGCCTACTCCGATGACCAGGCACATGAGCAAACCGATGATGCGAACGAAGAACAAGAGCAGCTCGAAGCGGAGCTTGCTGCACGCAAACGATCGAAGGACAGCGCACGGTCCGCCGAGCGCAAAGGAGTTGAACGATGATCGACGCGATATCAGCGGTAACGGGCGGACAAGGCCCGGGAGCGGCACAAGATCAAGCGATCGGCAAGCAGGATTTCCTGAAACTACTGGTGACTCAGCTCGAGCAGCAAGATCCGATGAATCCGCAAGATGGTACGGAGTTTGTCGCTCAACTTGCGACCTTCACCAGCCTTGAGCAGCTCATCAATATTGAAGAGGGGCTCAATAACGTTGCAATGACATCCCTCGCTACGAATAACACGCTTGCTTCCAATCTGATCGGTAAACGAGTGCAGGTTCGAGGCGCGGGTAAAATCGCGCATGAATC
>PKDL01000342.1 GCA_002863065.1 Pseudomonadota bacterium | reverse complement strand
CCCAAAACGAAGAGTGGGAGGAGGCTGGCGACACTCCCGTGAACACAAGCAAAGGCAAGTGCACTGAGTGCAGTACCCCAGGCTATCCCGTAGCGGGAGCGGAGTTGGCGGTACATGAAAGCGCGAAAAATAGTCTCTTCGCAAAACGGCGCCCCTACTGTCACCGTGAGAAGCAAAGACAGCTCTGCAATTGGACTCGCTGATTCACTCGTGGCCTGAAGCGCCTCCAGAATAGCAACGTGCTCCCGTGTCCGGATTGGTGTCCATTCAACAATTTGAGTTGCCACCATCACTAATGGGCTAGCGATGGCTACTAGGGCCAATGCGTAGGCTAGGGCACGTTGCACTTGACCATCCATAGAGGCTACGCCAAGTTTTAATGTAAGTATCAAACCCGCCCAAGTTGTCCGGGTATGGGTGTAATGCCGCATTAAGTGTAATGCTAATAGAAGTGAAATCACCTGTGCGATTACCTGAAGTCCAGTCGCCGGCTCCTGAAGTAGATCCAATGCGGCCATGAGTTCCAACACGACCAGGCTGACCCCCTGATAGGACAAAAACCAAGCAAGAGAAATATACCAACCCACCCACCAATCGGTCCTCCACGGTGGGCTTAGTTCTGTTCGTAGCATGCGCTTTGGTCCCAAGATTGGGGCCAATATGAGTAAGAGAATTCCTAAAATAGAAATGAGCGCAACGACGGTTTGAAGTACAACCGTTCGCTGCAGAAAGCTCCGCTCAGCTTCGAGCCAACGCGATTCAGGCCGTAGCGGGCCATTGGGATGTTTACTCTGTAGTTCCAGTCTGTGTTGGAGCCATGGAGTCGTATTGGTAGCGGTTAGAGCACCCGGAGGTATCGGCGTGCCGTTCGCTAATTGATTCAACCCCGCCGCCAAAGGTCCCGTGGCGGTCTCTAACATCAATGCCAAGGTATCCGTGTCAGTCGTCGACAGTTTGGCGCGTTTCGCCAGTGCACCACTACTCATGCGGGGGTCATTCTCTTCGGATGTGGCTGCGCCGCGTTCAGCGTTGGGCACATCGGTGAGTTTGAGTATCAACCATAATGCGGCTGCTTGTGTTCTAACGCTTGATGAGGCGTGACCATCAGAACCACCGAGTGCGATGGCTTCCGTCGTGGTGATGAGCTCAGCCCGCTCGTTCCAGTCGGGCTGCGTAAGTCCGCTCTCTAGGGCCATCATTTTGTGCCCTTCCGCCAAACGAATTTGGCCTTGTAGAGCTCGGATCCTAAACTGGAGTTCTTCATTGGTGGTCGGCGTATTTTGCTCCGACCACATACCCGAACCTACGAGTGCAACGGATGCGAACACTAAAAACCAGAAGTAGATCGGAGGTCGGCTCATTGACCTATCGATTTTGTTCCGCTGTCAACTTACCGCTGTCCTTCAGTATTTCGAGCGTCTGAGCGCAGAGTTCGTCATCCACCGACTCTGCCTGCCGGCGGAGGTGTTCGCATTTTTCTAACCCGTCATCCTCGTCCTCAACGTGAGCGCAGGCTACTTGAAGAAGTTGCTCGCAGTGCGTCTTCTGACAGCCAGGAGCGAGGACAAGTATGGCCAGAAAACACAGTAAACAGCGCATGTAGAAGACCGTTTCCTTCTTGTTATGCATCCACACTGGCGGGACCTGCTCAGATAGGGCGAACGTATACTGCGGCCCACCAGCGTGTCATTGGGTTTCGGTTACTAGAGGCCTAGGATTTCCGTATTTACGATATCGACCAATGCCGAGGCATTCGTCGGAGGAGACTTCATGCGGCGGCCATTGAGGAATACGCTGGGCGTACCAGTGACCCCAATTTGTTTTGCATGTGAGACGTCTTGCTGCACTTGGGCCGCTAACGCAGGGTCTTTCAGATCAGCCTGGAACGTATCGATGTCGAGGCCTACTCGCTTTGCATAGCGAAGGAGATCAGCATCAGATAACTTCTTAGCATTCTTGAATAGCGTGTCGTGATAATCCCAAAAGCGGCCCTGACGATGTGCGGCTAGAGACGCGATAGCTGCCGGTCTGGCTTGGGGGTGAATGCGGTCTAGCGGCATCTGCTTGAAGACTACTCTTAGTTGGTCGCCTAATTCTTCTCTTGCCTCGTGCACTGGTTTTACAATGCGTGAACAGAACGGACACTGAAAATCGCTAAAGATCACCAGTTCTGCGACGGCTTCATCCGGTCCGTCGGCGGGGCAATTGCGTGTGTCGATGCGCACTGTCCGGTCTGATAACTGGCTGCTAGCAGACGGTTTAGATGCTTCTTGTCCACGCTTTAGGACCTCGGCATACAGATCTTCGGGCGCCACTCCTTCGGCCAGAAGCTTTTTGGCTTTCGGGAGCTCTTCATCGATCACCTTTTTGAAGTCCTCAAACGGTTTAGCTCCCGACAACTTTCTGCCATTGACAAAGAAAGCAGGGGTCCCGGAGGCTCCGATGGAGACACATGCCTTGTCGTGACGTTTGACGACTGCTGCCGTTTCTGGCGCAGCCATGTCGGCTTTGAATCGCTCGAGGTCTAGGCCAAGTTCCGTTGCATAGGCCTCAAGATTGCTGTCTTCGAGTGCCTTCGTGTCTTGAAACAGCTTGTCATGCATCGCCCAAAACTTACCTTGGTTATGTGCCGCGATAGCAGCTCGCGCCGCTGGCTCAGCCCGTTTGTGGAACTCGAGTGGTCGATTATGCAAAACGATTCGAACATCTTCGGGGTAGGCTTCTGTGATTTTTTTGAGGGTCGGACCGACCCTTCCGCAAAACGGTCATTGGAAGTCGGTACATTCAACTATGGTCACAGCAGCGTTAAGGGGCCCCTTTACTGGATCTCCCGGGAACACCTGCGCATTGTAGACGTTGGTGTCGACAGGCGTTGGCTTGGGAGGGGCGGGTGGTTTAGGAGGTGAGAGGTCCACCTCCAGTGGCGTCCTGTCGACTACGTAATCGAGAAATGCTGAGCTGCTATTCGCAAGCACCCGTTGTCGGACCGCTGTCTTCACATCCTTTCCACTTTCCATGAGCTTATCAACGGCGGCGATTTCCTCCGTCACGAGTTTGCTCATTTCCTCTGGAGTACGGGCACTAATCTTTTTACCGTTGAGGTACATGGACGGCGTTCCGCTGACGCCGATCTTTTTTCCTGCCTCCGCATCCATGCGTACATCCCGGAGTATCGCCGGGTCTTTTATGTCCTTGTCGAACTGCTCCAGATCCAATCCAAGGTCTTTCGCATATCCTCGGACTGTAGCCGCATCTTGTTTTTTCGTATCGCTATAGAGCTTATCCACCATTTCGAAGAACTTCCCCTGACGTTGCGCTGCAACCGATGCAACCGCAGACGATTCAGCCATCTTGTGAAAGCTGAGGGGGAAGTGGTGGTACTCCACTCGGAAATCGTTATCAGCAAACTGTTCATCAACCTGTTTGATGGTCGGACCGACCTTCGTACAGAACGGTCATTGAAAGTCGGTATACTTTACCAGCACTGCCTTTGCAGCTAGGTCACCGTGAGCCGCACTCCCAGTGGAGTAGGGCTGAAGCGCTCCGCCAGTTGCCACTTCAGCGGTCTTTTTTTCATTTCCCTCCGGGTCCGGCTTATCAGCGGAAAGAAAGTATCCGACCCCAATGAGAATCACGGCCGCGATTGCTGCCATCGTCTTTAGTTCGGGGCTCATGCCCGAATTGGGGGTGTTTATTGGTTTACGTGCTCGTGCCATCTAACCCTCACGTTACGTCCTAGGTAATTCCTTCGCTTGTGTTCCTATTCGCTATTGCGACATCAGTGCTTCGCCCAGATCTGATACGTCATGTAGCATATATCGCCTCGCAAATGTTTCGCCGGCCGGGTGATTCTTGGCGGCTATTATTGCGCGGGCTTCCACATTATCCGTTGCTTGGCCAGATTTGATCAAAGCGGCCACTTCGTTTCGTGATGTGCGGATCATCTTACGTACATCGTATGCATTCGCCCAATTGGGGACGACCATACCGTTTACCAGTAAGGTAGGCGTGGCACGGATGTTGAGCGTCTCAGCGGCGGCCCGATCTAATCGAACGTAACTTGCGAGCGATGGGTCTGTTAGAGCCGATTCGAACTGTGTCGTATCGAGTCCCAAGTCTTCGGCGTACTCAGTCAGCCGAGTATCACTCCACGACTCTTTACGGTGCAGGTAGAGATAATCTACATAATCCCAAAACCGATGCTGCCGTTGTGCTGCCATTGCCGCGATTGCTCCACGTTCGGAGTATTGGGGGCTTACAAATGGAAAGTGTTTGAAGATCAATTGGATGTCTTCTTCATGCTCCACCATGAGTCGTTTTACCAGTGCATTTCGCTTCATGCAGTAGATGCAGCGCAGGTCCCCTACTGCGATTAGCACTACAGGGGCATTCTCCGGTCCGATGGATGGCAGTGGTTCTGTATAGCCGGGGCCAGCAGTCTGTTCCAGCTGAGTATTTGTGTGGTCTTCCGCTCGTAGTGCAAAGCCGATGCCGTATCCTAGGATGGCCACTAGTAGGATAATCGGTACGAGGCGGTTCTCTTTCCGTGCGTTTTGGCTGTGCCCCTCTACCATCGCTATTGTTCCCTCCCATCGGTATCGAGCACTAGCAGTACGTCCGCGTCAGCGGAAACCCCGTGTCGCATCAGGTCGAAGCGATTGTAAAACCAATCTTCAGAACGCGCTGTACGTTACACTCAGGGCGCTCCATCGTCGAGTGGTAGCGTCTATTACAGACAACGACTGGTGAATGACGTTATGGAACCGTATTCTCCGATGATGGCAATCGCATTCAATGACGCACTGTCTACGGCCAAATCCACAGGTCGATGGCTATAACTGGTTTTTCACTGTGTTGCGTGCATGTCGAGATCGGCGGGTCAGACGAATACGGCGGCATGCATACGGCTGTCGAAGTTTTCGTGCCATAGACGCCTCATAATACGAGGTATTATTCGTCTTGTGGTCCTTCTGACTACGCCTTTGGAGGGGGGGAGCATCTTGAATCGCTAGGATGTATTTGCAGGTCTTTCGAGGACGGTCTTGCGAAGTACCTCCCCCCCGCGCTAAGAAACGTCATTCCACTGGGTCAGTGGCTCACTTGCTGAATAAACGCCAGAAAAGGTACGGGTCGTGATCGACAACTCAAATCCTCCGTTCAAGAAAGTACTTGTCGCCAATCGTGGTGAGATAGCTTGTCGAGTAATTCGAGCACTCCATGAGATGGGAATTCAAGCCGTTGCAGTGGCTTCAGAAGCGGATGCTCGCGCGAAGCATGTGCGCATGGCTGATGACTATCGCGTCATCGGCCCTGCTCCGTCGTCCGAGTCGTATTTACGGGTCGAACGGATTATTGAAGTCGCGAAAGAAACAGGAGCGGAAGCAATTCACCCCGGATACGGATTTTTATCGGAGTCCGAGGTGATGCGCGATGCCTGCGATGCAGCCGGAGTGACATTTATCGGACCGAGCTCCGCTGCAATGTACGCCATGGGGAATAAAACACGCGCTCGGGAAAAGATGCAGGACGCTGGAGTGCCTATTGTACCGGGCGCAACATCGGCGAGTGCAACTGCGTCCGAGGCGTTGGAGGTGGCACGTTCTATTGGCTTTCCTGTGCTCCTGAAGGCGTCCGCCGGTGGCGGCGGGAAGGGCATGCGCCTCGTACATGAAGAGGCCGAGTTCACCGAGGCTTTTCAATCCTGTTCGCGCGAAGCGCTCGGCTCCTTTGGCGATGGGGACGTATACGTTGAGCGCGCGATCTTGCAGCCACGGCACATCGAAATCCAGGTCATGGCGGACCAGCACGGTAACGCAATTCATATTTTCGAGAGAGAGTGTTCAGTGCAACGTCGTCATCAGAAGGTGATCGAGGAAGCGCCTGCGGCTAATTTGTCCGAACAGACAAGGAAACGAATGGGTGAAGTGGCGGTCGCGGCTGCGCAAGCTATTGACTATGAAGGGGCGGGGACGTGTGAGTTTCTCGTAGACCAAGACGAGAACTTTTACTTTTTGGAAATGAATACTCGGTTGCAGGTCGAGCACCCGGTCACGGAAATGATCTCAGGTCTCGACCTCGTAAAGTTACAGGTGATGGTGGCAGCGGGGCATGTGCTTCCCGTGAAGCAGGAACATTTGGTTCGTAGAGGCCACTCTATCGAGTGTCGTCTGTACGCAGAGGACCCATACTCAAATTTTATGCCGGCACCTGGTCCGTTAACTGTGTATCGGCCTCCTAGCGGACCGGGGGTGCGCGTGGATGATGGGGTAGACGAAGGCGATGTGGTTACTCCGCACTATGATCCCATGGTGGCAAAACTCATTACCTGGGCCGAAGACCGGCCTAGTTGTATTCAACGGATGCGGTCCGCTCTAGCCGAACTACGGCTCGCAGGTTTTCGAAATAACGTTAAATTTTTGGACCAGGTACTCCAGACGGATGCGTTTTGCCGGGGGCAATATTCAACTAACTTGATTGCTCAGATGGGGGTACTAGAGGAGCCAGCGCCCGAGAAGGAACAGCTTGAGCTAATCGCTGCTGTCGCAGCTTTGCTGCAGGAAAGAAACTGCACCATCCGTGCGCCAGAGTCTCAAGTAAGAGAATCAGCTTGGGGACGCCCCTGGGAGGAATGGAGCTAATGGGACGGCGTTTTCATGTTGAAATGGGCTTAGAGTCGCCTGTCATCGTCGAAGTACTTGAGGATGATGGATTGAAGGCGAAAGTCCGTATTTGCGAGGGTGACGCGTCTCGCGAAATGGAGTTGTCACTGCAGGCACTACATGGCGAAAGGGCGCTCTGCACCACCCAGGCGGGAAGTCAGGTGCTGGATATACGCAACGAGCGTGATGGCTCTAGCTGGGTGGTTGGTCCACATGTGCAAGCGAAACTGCGGGTTACGGACGAGCGAGATACCTGGTTGGGTGCTGGCGGGGGCGGTGCGGGCGACTCTGTTGTGACTGTGGCGATGCCCGGGAGAGTCGTCGCTGTTGATGTAGAAGAAGGGGATAATGTCGAGCGCGGTCAGAGGATTTTAGTTATCGAAGCGATGAAAATGGAAAACGACGTCAAAGCGCCTCGCGACGGATGTGTCCGTGCTATCCGAGTGACACCGGGCGACGCTGTTGATGCGGGTCAGCCACTCATCGAACTGGAGTAGGGGCATGTCGCGACTGGAAGAGGAACGAGCCCGTTGGGAAAGCAATACGTTGGCGAAGGTGCTGCAGCGGTTCCCTCGTCGGCGTGACACCTTTGAGACCGCTGATAATCATCAGCTGTCGGATATCTATCTCCCCGACAGCATAGATGCTCGGTATATGAACCGACTCGGGTTTCCTGGAGAACCCCCGTTCACCCGGGGCGTACAACCCACGATGTACCGGGGACGCTTTTGGACGATGCGCCAGTACGCTGGCTTCGGAACGGCTGAAGAGTCCAATGCACGTTACCGTTTTCTGCTAGACCGCGGGACTACCGGACTCTCTGTCGCGTTCGATCTGCCCACCCAAATGGGCTACGACAGCACCGATGCCATGGCATTCGGAGAGGTAGGTAAGACGGGCGTTGCCATCGATACTATCGAGGACATGCGAATTCTCTTCAAAGGCATTCCCCTCGATCAAGTGACCACTTCGATGACGATTAACTCCACGGCCTCCATCCTCCTGTGCTTCTATCTCGCGGTGGGTGAGGAGCAGGGCGTACCGGCAGAAAAGCTTCGTGGTACCATCCAAAACGATGTCCTCAAGGAGTACATTGCTCGAGGAACCTACATTTATCCTCCCGCTCATTCGCTCAGATTGATCACTGATATTTTCGGTTTTTGCCGCGAGCGAATGCCGAACTTCAATACGATTTCCATCAGCGGGTACCACATTCGCGAAGCGGGCTCGACGGCGGGCCAGGAAGTCGCATTTACATTGGCGAATGGAATCGCCTACGTCCAGGCAGCGGTCGATGCGGGTTTAGAGGTCGATTCATTTGCGAGGCGCTTAGCTTTCTTTTTCAACGGGCATAACCGGTTCTTTGAGGAAATTGCGAAATTTCGCGCTGCTCGACGTCTGTGGTCCCACATCATGAGAGAGCGCTTCGGGGCGACGAATGCGCGATCTATGGCACTACGCTTCCACACTCAAACTGGAGGCTCTACTCTGACTGCGCAGCAGATTGATAACAATATCGTGCGAGTCACTATTCAGGCGCTTGCTGCGGTACTTGGCGGTACACAAAGCCTCCACACAAATAGTCGCGACGAGGCGCTCGCATTGCCATCTGAGCAAGCTGCTGAAATCGCACTCCGCACTCAACAAATTATCGCGTATGAGAGCGGGGTGGCCGACATTGTTGACCCGCTGGGTGGGTCGTATGCAGTGGAGGCCCTTACTGATGAAATCGAGCGGTGCGCGCAGGGTTATATCCAACGTATTGATGAGCTTGGGGGCATGGTGCGGGCTATTGAGCTTGGATTCCCGCAACGGGAAATCCAAGATGCGGCCTACCGATACCAGCGTTCTATCGATGAAGCCGAGGAGGTGGTGGTTGGGGTCAATCAGTTCGTGAATGAAAACGAAGAAGCCCCAGAGATTCAGAAGGTATCTCCGCAATCCGAGGCTGCGCAGCGGGCTCGTTTAGAAGCGTTCAAGAGTCGCCGAAACAGCGAGAAGGTACAAACCGCACTTGGTGCACTCGAGGCAGGCGCTAAACGCGATGATAATCTCCTGCCTCACATCCTGAATGCGGTGAAGTCAGAAGCTACACTCGGTGAAATCAGTCATACATTGCGTGATGTTTTCGGTGTGTATCGAGAGTCGGTGGTTATCTGACCCGAACACTGGCCGGTGCCTAGAGGACTCTCTAAAACGCCATTCAAATGGATCCAACGGCGGTATTGTGTGCCTGGATACCCCTTCGTATTGGTCCGCAACGTTCTAGTTTCTCATCGTCGGGTATTGAGCAGTAACGCGCCATTTGGCGATATTTGTTTAGGCCGACGCTAACTCATGAAACCGTATCGAAGCATCGTGTGCATATCGCGCCATGAGCTCCACACCAATTGCAAGCGATGCTTCATCGATTTCAAACTTTGGATGATGGTGGGGATAACAAGCGCCCACTTCGGGGTTGCCTGCCCCCAAAAATACATATGCGCCCGGTATTCGGTCGAGCAGATACGACATGTCTTCCGACCCCATCGTCCTGAAATCGAGTCGAACCGCCGTAATACCATCGATGTGCTCGGCTAGTTCGCGAAACCATGCGGCTGGTTTGGCAGCATTAGCGGTTGGGAATGCTGCTGTTTGGTAGTCGACATCAATAGTCACATCGTGCGCATCCGCTTGCGCGTCGCATTGGGTGCGTATCCACGTCTCAATGTCTTTTTGCGTTTGACGTGAAAATGTTCTCACGGTTCCGCTCAACGCCACTTGGTCGGGTATCACGTTAAATGCGTCCCCTCCGTGAATGGATCCAATGGTCAGTACTGCGGGTTCGATAGGATCGACGCGTCGCGAAACAATGGTCTGTAAGCTCGTGACCAGATGCGCTGCGGCGACGATTGGGTCACGAGCACTATGAGGTATCGCGCCATGCCCTCCACGCCCGTGTACCGTGATATCGAAACGGTCCATCGAAGCCATAAATGGACCTGTTGTCACTAGCAGTTCTCCGGTAGGGACATCACTCCATAAGTGAAGTCCCCCGCACACATCCGGCTGATATCTTTCGATGAGACCATCCTCTATTACTCGGACTGCTCCCCCGGCCCCTTCTTCTGCAGGCTGAAATAGGAACACGATGTTTCCTGGCAGCTGCATACGGTTTCGGTGCAGGAACTCAGCTGTGACGAGGAGGATGGCGGTATGTCCATCGTGTCCACATGCATGCATTCGCCCTGGGTTGGTGGATACATAGGAATGAGTATTCTGCTCATGTACAGGCAACGCATCCATATCGGCTCGTAGCAGGACCGTGGCGCCAGGTAAGTTACCTTTCAGAGTCGCGACGACTCCAGTGCCCGCAATACGCTCTGTTGAATAGCCTATCCGCTCAAGCTCTTGCTCTACGCGTTTTGCCGTTCGATGTTCGTCAAATGCAAGTTCGGGGTGGCGGTGGAAATCGCGACGCAACTCCACCAGCCGTTGCCGATCTCTGTTTGTTAGCAGTCCATTGCCAAACATGGATACCGCGCTCCTCGACCGACGTAGATTAGAAGTTTGAAATTTCGTAGGCCCCGCCAGTGCCACTCCCACCTGAGTTTCCAAGACTCAATCCACCGGCACCACCGAAGCCACCGGCTCCGCCAGCAATGATTGAGTTTTGTGTCTTCAACTGCTCTAGGTTCGCACCGCCTTGTCCCGTAGAGAAGAATCCGTAGCTAGGTCCACCACAGCCTCCGCCTCCGCCTCCACCATGGCCGCCGTCGCCGCCTTTACCACCGTTGCCGCCTTTGCCGGCGCAGAATGTCACGGTTGCACCTGAACCGTCTTCCCCACCTTTGCCGCCGATGCCGCCAACGCCGCCGACGCCGCCATTACCTCCCGGACCGCCGAATCCGCCGTTACCTCGGCGTACTACGTTGTTTTCAATCACTGG
>PKDL01000343.1 GCA_002863065.1 Pseudomonadota bacterium | reverse complement strand
AGCCGTCACCGAGTGATTGGTGCGATGGTCCGTCTGATTTCAGGCTGTCGCTCCTTCGGGTACCGTTTCACTGCAGCCTCGAAGCGTGTGCCCATTTCCGCATGTCTTTTTTGGGCCTCGTCAAGGAAAGCCTGCCGTTCTGATTCGCTCAGCTCATCCAGTGTGGTTCTCAGCTTGGCCTTAAGTTTATCCCTATCTTTTTGGACGACAGCCCCCAGCTCTTTCAGCCCTTGGACCGCTTTATCGGCATCGGGCGCATGGGTTACCAGTACTTCGAGGATGTCCTCATCCATCGCTAGAAAGGATTCCATATACCGTTGCTCATTTGTCTTACAGCCGCTGACGGAGAGCAGTATCCATACGATACCGATGATACGAACCATGCCGTTGAATTTCATTTGGGGGGTTATCTGCATTTTTGGTCCTTTGTCCTCACGACGGGGCTCGTACCCGCAGAATACCATGTCGCTCGGTGCTTGGCGCTTGTGTGTCCGGTACATGGAGCTGGTGGTGCGGAAGGGGGGACTCGAACCCCCACAGGCATAATGCCCACAAGAACCTGAATCTTGCGCGTCTACCAATTCCGCCACTTCCGCACGCGTTCGTTGCTGTGCAACGGAGCGCCGGTATACGTCCCCGCCGGCGGGCAGTCAAGCGTTGATTCACCGTGTCCAAGGAACGTACGAATGGAAAATGCGAGGCCGTTTATCCCAAGAAAGTACAACAAGCTTGACCGATCGGTCTCGTGGTCGTAAGCCCTCTGCAGATGTACGGACGCCAAAAAATCGCAGTGGTCATTCCTGCCTATAATGAAGAGCGGCTTATCCAGCGAGTGTTAGGAAGTGTTCCTGACTATGTCGATTGGCTCGTGTTGGTAGATGATGGCAGCGTGGACCACACGGTAGGTTTAGCGGCGGGTATCCAGGATGATCGTTTGACGATTCTTCAGCACGGCGAGAACCGTGGTGTTGGCGCCGCAATCGTAACGGGGTATCGCAAGGCATTATCACTCGGCAGCGACATCATAGTGGTGATTGGGGGCGATGCTCAGATGGACCCGGACGAGATGGTTCGTCTAGTGGAGCCTATCGCTGCCAACGTTGCTGATTATGTGAAAGGTGATCGTCTTGGCCATCCAGACGTTCGCAAACGGATGCCAAGCGCACGGTTTTGGGCCAATTCCGTTCTGACACGTGCCACACGCTTTGCGGTTGGTACTCATCAACTTCGAGACTCACAATGCGGCTACACGGCGATATCGGCCGCGGCGTTGAGAGTTCTGCCTTTGGATAAATTATGGCCGCGGTATGGTTACCCGAATGACCTCTTGGCTTGGCTTCATGCGTATGACTTCCGTGTTATCGATCGACCAGTCACTCCTATCTATGCCGATGAAACCTCACATATTCATCCGCTGACTATCGGACCGACCATGCTCTACGTGTTGGCAAGGGCCTGGATGCGTTGTTCGTTATCTGGGCCCTCTGTGTCTCGCTGAAAGAGCGATGTGTTGCGGCTACTCACAGTAACAACTAGTTGGCCTCGTAGCGCAGCGGATCCGTCTGGGCGGTTTGTGCGCGAGCTTCATGGATATTTGTCAACACGCGGGTGGGATGGGCCTGCGGTCTGGCTACACGCTCCATCCCACGGAGCATTGCAGGCTTGGACTAGTGGGCATCGTCGTTCATTGGTGCGGCCGTTAGGCAGGTTCGCTGTTGATATTTTTCGTGCAGCCAGAAACTGTGATGCGATCCTCGCACATTGGACGGTACCGTCTGGGGTGCTCGCATCGTTGACCGGCCTCCCGACCGTCGGAGTGGCGCATGGTGGTGACGTGCGATTGCTACGGCATCAGTTACTTGCTCGTTCGGTGACACGCATGTTGAGTGGCGTCATTGCGGTATCTGAGGGTTGCGCTCAGCCCTTCACCTCCGCACCAACACTCGTCACGCCTATGGGGGTAGAGACGTCGCGTTTCGATGGTATTGCTCGGACGCCTGGGCCTGTCAAACGGGTACTTTTTGTTGGTCGTCTCGTGCCGATAAAAGGTATTCGAGTGGTGCTTGAAGCGGCACAAACACTCCCTTTGGACATCACGGTTGCCGGCGCAGGGCCATTGCAGCATACACTTGAAGCACGGTTTCCTCGGGCTCACTGGATGGGACCCGTGTCACCGGAGGACATTCCCGGGCTCATGCAGAACCATGACCTCTTGGTCGTGCCGTCAGTGGGGACGGAAGGCTCGCCCGTTGTGGTCGCCGAAGCCTGTGCGGCAGGCCTGCCGGTGCTATCTTCTGACATCGGTGGTTTACAGCAGATGGTTCCGGACCGAATGCGAGTGCCGCCAGGGGATATCCGTGCATGGCGAAACCGTCTGTTCGAACTGCATACTGGACACGATAAGGCGACCCTCGTTGGGGAAAGGGACCGGTTTGGCTGGAACTTGATTGCGGATAAAATAGCGCACTTTTTAGATGATGTTCTGTTACCGCAGGTATCAGGGTAGAGGGCTGGTTGACCATAGCAGGGTGTAGCCGATACAAGGTGAAGCCGTGAAACGTTCATTTGTCAATAACATGTCGTCTGCAAAAGCAGCGTGTGCTGATACCGGGTTGGGGCGTATGTCTGTCCGGAACTGCCTAGTGCTCTTGGTTTTCTTGCTTTCCGGTTGTGGTACGGATGCCGTTACCTTACCTGCCGATTATAATGAGCAGCGGGTCAAGGTAATCACAGTCGACCTTACTGCCGTGCGTGGTGAAGTATCCGCCCTGTCTGGTCTGCAAGGCGGACCTACCGCCATCATCGCCGGTGACAGTAGCCTCGCTGGACCGATGCGTGATGTGGGGACGAACCTCTTGCGCTTACCGGAGGGGTACTTGTGCGAGTACTCCCTCGCTGGAACGGTCCCTAACCCGAGTGCGGCGCTCGATGATCCAGAAAACTACGACTTCTCAGGTCTCGAGACGGTATTTGGTGGGGCAACTTCTTTGGATGGTATCGCGCAGGACGCGGGTAAGGTGGTCTACCAGGGTATTTTCGATATTGGTCTCAATACGTGTTCTATCGAAAGTGGTGTTCAACGTGGTGAGCGGCCTGTCGACCCCGCCCGTTGGGCAGAGGCCACTACTAACGTCATGCGGTATTTGAATCGCGATTTGTTGAACCCAGACGACCCAGCGGATAGCCCCTGGCTTCTGGTGGCTCAGGATTATCGCGTTCGGTGGTTGGAGCCCTATGATGATCCACTCGGGCGAGGAGGCTATGACTCTGTCGACGATGTACTCAGTGATTTCCTGACCATGGGAACGACCCTTCGGCAGGTATTTCCGGCTGGGGATGCGCAGTCGACGGTGCAACTTGCCGGGCCGTCCATGGTGTTTTCCGATGGCGCCGATGTCGATAACCATCCGTTGGTGCAATTCATTGACGGACTGGTGGCGCAAGGACAAGGAGAGCTCCTCGGAGCAGTCACGTTTCAGCTGGATGTGGAAACAGCAAACGAAGCGCAGCGCATCGCGGAGGCTCTACGGCAAGTGCTCGATGGCCGCGGGCTTGTCGATACCCCTCTATGGTTGACAAGATACGAGTTACCAGAACGCCGATATAGCTCACCAGTCCCTGGCGATAACGCAGCATTATGGTCAATCTTCAGTGGTGCGTGGTCCAATGGGGTGCGCATGGCATTGCAGGGTCTTGTCGACGAAGCGGTATACTATCGGGGAGATCGGGAGCGGGTTCCGGACGGAGCGGACCCAGCCTTACCGCAAAGTCCGTTGTGGACGGCCAATGGTGTACCACGCCCGATGTGGTACGCATGGTACCCTTGGACGCTGCTGTCGGGGGTTGGTCCGCGTGTCGCCGCCACCGTTGTGGGGGATGATGCTCCTGATGAATTATGGGTGATGGCTATTCGGCAAAACGATGCTGTTTGCCCGGAGAACAATAACAGCGGTTTCGATGGCGCTGGTTGCCTCATGGTGCATGTACTTGTTGCGAATACGGATGAAAGTGCATCGATGCGCGACGTCCAATACCAAGTCCGTATCACGGGCGCCGAAACGGATGCAGTAAGCGCACGAGTCGGGCATTGGCGGGTAGATGAGGGGCGCAGCGGGCCTCCGAAAAACCCACCTGCATTCAGTGAAGAAGAAATCATCCCAGTGTCGGACGGAGGACTCCTTTATCAAGTGAGCGGAACGATTCCTGGGGTGAGTTATGTGCAAGCGATATTCTTCAATCCGTAGTCAACGATGAGCGAAGCGAATTAGAGGTATAGATATGAGACATGGCGGT
The DNA here is from genome assembly GCA_002863065.1 of Pseudomonadota bacterium. Lineage (GTDB taxonomy): Bacteria > Myxococcota_A > UBA9042. The sequence goes on along the minus strand of PKDL01000343.1, from coordinate 6,317 downwards.
ATCTCAGCCTTAGCTATTCTGCTGCTTGGGGGATGTTCAACCAACGACGCGCAGCCCCAGGATCTGATAGAGTGGAAGGCACAGGTAAAAGAGGAAATAAAAGCAGAATTACGGGCGGAATTCCGTCAGGGCCTCGCAGCGGGACAAGACAACTCAGTAGATGAGCCTGCGCGCGCAAAGGATGAAAATACTCTTGATAGGCAAGACCCGTTACCACCGCCAATCGCTCCTCGAAGTAATACTCGCTCTAGACTGCCGATGCCCGCTGATGACCTCCTCGCTAATGAGCCACTTAAGGCAGCAGATACACCAGTGGAAGCGGAACCGGCCGATGATAGCCCGCTAGAAGAGGCTCCACCGGGTGTTCAGGACCCGCAAGACCCTACACCCTCGGTATCGGGCTTGGATCTCATTCAGTTAGTTCTCGCAGAGCGGGTCAATCGAACGGAGCGTATCCCCGAGGGGCCGTCATCGTCATTTGATGCCAATATTGGTAAGATTTTCGCCTTCGCGGTGATTAAGAACCCAAATGAACGTACTCAAGTCCAGTTTCAGTGGCTTCGGGAAGGTAAAGTCGTTCATAGCCTTCCTTTGAAGGTCGGTCAGTCGAAACGAGGATGGCGTACTTGGGCATCGACTCGGATCGGTCGCCGGACGGCCGGTAATTGGGAGATCCGCGTGCTAGATGATACCGGAGCGCTTCTCGGTAAGCGCGCATTCGTGGTCCGATAGGCATGGAAGCGGTCTTTCAGCGTATGTTGAGTACGCGCCCCAGTATTGCTCAGCTCTGGAACGCAGTGAAGGAGTTACCCGGTGGTCCGGGTATGTTTAGCCGGCTTATCGGACAGTTATCCCCACACAGTGGCTCACTTGGGGCCAAAGTGCTGAGACTGGAAGATGGCGGAGTCGAGGTCTTCTTGAAGGACCGTCGAATATTATCTGGTGCCGACGGAAGTCTACACGTCAGCGTACTCGCGAACCTTGCGGAGCTGACCACGGGATTGGCGATTCAATATGTTGTGGACCGTCGTGGTGAAGCCGTACTCAAGGGCCTCACGATCGAGGCGCTCGCCCCTTCAATGGGATCCGTCACTGCGAGTTGTGACGACCTTGTACCCGTGCGGGCAGGGCGCTACTCCCCATCACTGGTAGCGACGATACGTGATGATGAAGGCGTAGTCGTTGCACGAGCTACGACTACCTGGGACGTGTACTTAGGCCGCTAATTGGGCATCAATCTTCGGGTGACTGTTCCGTGCCCATTGAATCAATACCTTCGACATTCAACTCTATGCGCAGTCGAGATATTGCCTCTTGTGCTTCCGGCCAGTCGGGGTCGAGCTCATACGCACGCTCGAAAGCGTCCAGTGCATCTGCCGGACGGGAAAGCGCATGGAGGCATAGTCCAATGTTGTGCTCTACCTCTTTCGCTGGACCGTACCATCGGCGGCTCATATTGAATGCCTCAAGTGCTTCCGCATAGTGGTCCAAGTCGTAGAGGAGCAGGCCGACCGAAAATGCGGTATCGGCGGTCCCCATGAGAGGATAGGTGTGTTGTAAGACTTTCTGACCAATTCGCACCATTCTGCGAGACTGCTCTTCATCCATATCTGCGATGTGCCCTTGAATGCAATCAGACATACGGTAGTAGAGTCTTGGGTCGAAACGTCCAAGGCGTAACAGCGCCAGCAAGGGCTCAAGTGGCATTGCAGGCTCCGCATCGAAGTCGAATGCGGCATGAAGGTCGTAATAGTCACCTGGACCAAAGTCGGAAAAGACCTGTCGGAATGTATTGGACGTCTCCGGTAGTGAGGGTACACCAAAGCCGAAGGCGGCGGAGACGAGGCTTACATCACGCTCTGGTTCATGAAACCGATGCCCGCCGTGCAGGTCAGTCCATTTTCCAAGCGCATCAAAATTCACCATCATCGATAGGCTGCCGTGTGCCGTGAGTTCAGGAGCAGCGGCGTCAATGAGCTCTATTTCGTGGTTATACCCCTTGTCACAGGTGATCAGTAAAAGCTCATTACGTACCTTCAGGATGCGTTCGACAAATTGCAGTGCTGCGGTGGGAAAGAGTATGAAAGCGTTCGGCAGTCGTGATTGGTACCCTGTTAAGATGCTGTCCCAGTCCGACCGGCCGTAGGGCGTGAAATCCCGGCGTTCATTGAGTATTCCAAGACGTTCGAGCCCAGTGTGATCACCGGTGTGTTCGGTCAGAGCCGCGTGGCATTCGTAGAGGCTGCCTTCACTGATTTCGAACGCATCTTGACGTACGGCATCGAAGACATACGTCGCAATAACAATCGCTGGTCCAGGCCCTACCGGTAGCTGGGCATTCGACTCCACATCATAGGTTTCCACTGTGAATTCTGGACGCTGCAATAACTTGATTAGGCGCGGATGCTGGCGCATTGCCTGCACATTGCGTTCCGAAAGGTCAGTGAAGGTATAGGTCCAGTCGGGCAGAGCTGTATCTTTGAGGAGCTCCCGGCAGATATGCCATCCCAGTTGCCCAGTACCTGCACCTAGTTCCACTATGCGGTAGGGATGAACCGATGATTGGGCTAATGACGCATCTCGTATCCAACTTCGAATAAGTTGAGCGAATGAGTCAGCCACAAACGGATTACTCGTGACCTGAAATGGGAGACCGTCGGCTGACCATGCACGAACCCCACGTTCGCTATAGTACGCCCGATTTACGTTCCAGACTGTGGACGTTGATAATCGTACGTGTTCTTCAATATCGCGCTTTTTTGCCACCGCTACCTCGAACTCTGTCATGCCTAGACGGTCCTTATGTATACACGGGCCAAGTCAATAAGGCACAGTGTTCATGGCTCTGCATGACGTCATAGACCGTATGGATTACTTGGGCTTCCGTATCGGATTCTCTGTCTAGAGCATCCTTCTTGCATAAAGATTTTATAGTTTGGCGCGTGTAGGGCTCGACAATCGCCGCCTAACTGTCAAACTTCGATGCCATGGACGCGATGTCAACTACGATAGATCAAGGCACTCATCCTATCCAGCAGCTGATTCAGGTGTTGGACGAAATCATCGTAGGCCAATCTCGTGCTACAGAACTTATGCTTATTGGCCTATTGTCCGGCGGGCACGTTCTCATAGAAGACGTCCCTGGCGTGGGTAAAACCACGTTAGCCACGGCACTGGCCAAGGTGCTATCGCTCGACTTTCGACGGGTTCAGTGCACTCCAGACCTTCTGCCAAGCGATATTCTTGGATCGAATATTCTTGATCCGAGAGACGGCAGCCTCACGTTCCACAAAGGTCCTATTTTCACGCAGGTACTCCTCGTAGATGAGACCAACCGTGCATCACCTCGTACACAATCCGGTTTGCTGGAGGCGATGAATGAGAAGCAGGTGACGGTAGACGGCGTAACGAGGCCACTACTCGAGCCATTCTATGTTATCGCAACCCAAAACCCAGTAGATCATCAGGGTACATATGCACTGCCAGTTGCGCAGTTGGACCGTTTTTTGGTCCGGGTTGATATGGGATACCCGGGTGAGGCTGACGAACTCAAAGTACTTTTTGATCGGCAGCTAGGGGATCCCCTTGAACATATAAAGGTGTTGGCAACAGACACAGATGTCCGTTCGTGGCAGATGGCGGTGAAAGAGGTAACCGTGAGTCATGATGTCGGGCAGTATCTTCTGCAACTGATACGTCGAACGCGCTCACACCCCGATGTTGCTTTGGGAATAAGTACGCGCGGCGCATTGAGTCTTTTTCGTGCTAGCCAAGCGCGAGCTTTTATTCATGGGCGGTCATTCTGTACGCCTAAAGATGTTCAAATGCTTGCGGCACCTGTGCTGGCACACCGCCTGACTCTGACCCCACGGGCGAAGCAAAGTGGTCGCAGCGACATCGACATCGTGGAGGAACTGCTCTCACAGCAGCCAGTACCGGTGTAGTGATGGACTTCGCACGACTGAACCATATTCTCATTCCGGAGACGAAAGAAGAGAGGGACCGTCTTAGACAAAGCCGCCTTGGTCGGTTCGCTAAGCCCTTACTGCGGATCTATTTGTCATTCACAACAGAGGGCCGCTTCTTGGCTGGATTCTGGGTCTTAGCCGGTGCAGCATCAGTCGACGTTGGTGGGAGCCGGACGTACATTCTTTGGAGTCTTTTATCAGCGCTCTTATGTATCGCATTACTCGTTCGTCGCCGATATCGTCTAGATGATGTGAATATCAGCATTTCCGCAGCTTCAGATGTTGTGGTTGGGGAGGTGCTCCCTATCAGCATCCGGGTGGCAAACCATGGAGCTTCATCGCTTACCGCGTTTCGTGTCGAGGGACCGCTATTGCCTTGGGACGGTGCCTATGTACAGCGGAATCCGGTTATTCCGGTGTTAGATGCGGGGGAGGTGAAGCATGCAATTGCTCGAGCGACCTTTCGTGCGCGCGGCGAGCATCATCTTGACCCCTTTTATATCGCGCGTGTGGCTCCGCCAGGGCTATCCATGGGGCCGGTGCATGCGACCGAAGGTGTGCGATTTGTAGTGGTTCCTAGACCCGCACACATCCGTTCTCTCTCGCTACCGGTCGTAACCCTGGATGAGGCATCTGGTCTCCGAAGAATGGCTGGTTTCAATGACGACCCGGAAATGGCTGGAGTACGCCCCTATCGGCGAGGGGACCGTCTGCGTGATGTACACGCCCGCACCTGGGCACGGGTAGGTTACCCTGTTGTACGGGAATTCGAGCTGCCAGTGGAGTCACGGATAGCGGTGCGACTGGACTGTGGTTCCGGGTCAGCTGAGAAGGAATTCGAGGCGGCCGTTGAGCTAGTAGCCGGGGTTATCCAGTATCTGGTCGAACGGAATACGACGGTCTGTCTTGCCGTACCTGGGGCGGAAAGCGGTTGGTTGGATATCCGCAAAGGAAGCAATGCCTTGGGTGTGGCTATGCAGCGCTTAGGGTGTGTGCAACGTGAGTGTGGTTGGCCTCAGGATGACCCACCCGCGGTGTCTTCAGGAACATCTCATTTGGTGATTATTCGGGCATGGAAGGAGCAGCAAGAGGTGGTTGCTCACCAGGGGACATTGTGTTTGACCGTGTACGATGACCGAGATAGGCGCCACGTAGCCGACGCAGAGTGTCACGTTCGAGCATCGGACCTTCATAGCGATATTGGGTTGGTATTATGAGTCGTCGCGCGGCGCTTTGGCCTACCTTGGTGGCAGTCTGCATATTCGCGATATCGTCAGGGTTACCTATCGTGAATCTCGGTTTGTTGATTGCCCTAATCGCCGTCGGAGTTATTGGTCCACGAGTGCAAACGGACCTATTGGGGGAAATCGCCGTTGTAGCTACCACACTGACTGGAGCCTTTTTGACGGTTTCCAGTGAGGTACCCGAGTCTGCGAGCTGGCGGGGAGATCAGCTTGAGGGTGGATGGGTCTTCTTGGGACTCCTCGGACTGTACACATCGTTGGCTCGCCAGCTGACGACGTCTCCACGCGGTGGCGACCGTGCGACGGCAGGATTGAACCTTCTGGCAGTATTCGCATGCGGGTCCAATGAAGAGTTTCGGTTAGTGGTCTTGGGCGATGATGCAGCACGAAGTGCATGGCCCTATCTCACAATGGTGATGGTATATGGCTGGGTTCAGCTTCATGCGCTGAAGCGCCTTGACCCCGTGTGGACACGTGTGCCCGGGGTAAATAAACGGACTTTTATCGTTCTTTCCAGCACGCTATTACTCGCGGCACCCGCGATTTGGACTATTCCGTTGGCGCACTCTGCTCTCATTAGCTATGCCCGCGACCAGTGGAAAGCATCACGTACTGGTTTTTCTGAGCACACGGAGCTGGGCGAGCTGAAAGGAATGCTCATGGGCTCACGGGTCATTCTTCGAGTGCAAGGATCGGCTCCCACGTATTTACGTGGGCTGGTGTATGACAGGTATATTTCTGGACGGTGGGTAGCGCCGATGCGTAGTGGGCCCCCACCATCTGCCTGGCGATCTCCTACCCAGGGAACGACAGTCATTGAGACCATTAGCGGTGCGCGTGACCGGTATTTTTTACCGCTCAATTTAGCTTCTCTTGCGATTCCAGAAGGGCTTGCATCGTCAGATGATGCAGGCATTTTTTCTGCTCCTGGCCGTACCGCTGGGCGAGCGGAGATCAGTCTGGGTACTCGGGCCGTGGCGCCCTTAGTACCTGCGCTAGACGTGGATAGTGACGTGCCAGAACGAATACAGTCCCAACTCGCATCTTGGTTGCAAACGGAAGTAGGGGACCTCGGGAAGTACAGCCCAAGGGAGCGCATACAAGC
>PKDL01000223.1 GCA_002863065.1 Pseudomonadota bacterium | reverse complement strand
TAAAGACGTCCGCCAAGCTATTGATGATGTGGCAAAAATGTGGCCCATTCTCATTGTCTCTGAACATGCTTGGACTGCTTGCAGCATATGTATTGGGGCAGGTTCCTGCATCTCCACTGCAGTTGAAATTGTTAAACAACTCAACGCCGAACGCGTGCAGGTACACGTGCCACTTACGCTACAAGCTGTGACCGAGGCGAAGGCTTCCATCGGAAAGGTGCATCGCATAAAGCCATTTCCAGCAACCGATAGCGATGAAGCTCAAGATTGGCTCAACAGTCTTGCGGGCGGACGATTTATCCCTGACCATTTCGATGCGAACGGGTTTAGCGCTGAAGTGAAGGATCGACTCATGCAAATGGCCCTCGTGAATATTCCTCCGACAAAGCATCCAACGTGGGCAACTTGTGATGTAGTTGGCCCAACCCAGCAGGCTAAAGAGAATGAAATGGTAAGACTCACTGCAGAGAGCCTTCAACGGCTAGCGCAAGCTTTCAAAGATGAGTCATTCGTTGCCAAGCTACCCGACACTTGGTGTAAGTCTGTAGACCAGTTTCAATTTAGTGTACGTACAACAAATTGCCTGAGGAACGCAGGTATTCAAAATGTGGCGCAGCTAATTGTACAATCGGAAAGAAGTTTACTTAGGATTAAGAATCTTGGCCGCAGATCACTTAACGAGATTAAAGATGCCTTGGCACATCTTGACCTGTCGTTGGGCATGCAATCTACGGTTCTATCGCGAATAACGGATGAACCTCGCACACGTAGAGTTATGTTCGCATGTACTAGACCCAGTAACTAAAGAACCTCTTCCCCTTTTAATAGGGGGTGTTTTTTTCATGCCCTAAAAAAATTACGAGGAGCCGACGCGTCAAAAGTAGGGCTTTCGCAACGCACCAAAAATCACTCTAAGGACCACGGTCCACCGCCATTTGGGTGCACGCGAATCAGACCAAAGAGCCGTACGACTTCCCCGTTCAACCGAGTCACATTGACTGAATTACGGTCGTTCAGGAGGAGCCACTTATGACACTTGTACATCTACTCAAAACCCTGTTACCCGAGGAGTTAACGAGCCTGCTGACCTTTGAAGAGCACGCAAGCGTGAACCGTGTTGAGGTGCGTTACGACGACCACACGACGCTGGGTGATATTCGAATCAAGCATGGGCTCTTTCATCTGCACTGCACCGTCGACTTTTACTTCGCTGATGAGTCGCTGTCGCTGCTGGGCTTTCACGCACGGAACATCTTCCGGGACTGCTGCGGCAAGCTGCGCTGGGTCGAGTGGAAGTTTCGACAGATCGGTTTCAACCCATACTGGAAGTGGAACCTAAAGGGTGGACCGTTGCTGCGGCGGCTGGAGCTCAAGATGGTGTGCTCATCCATTGACGAGGTCGCAACCGCACTCACCGAAGCGCACGCGCTTGGGGTGATCCATACCGTCGAGCTACACCCAACATTCTTTGCCGCAAAGGTCATAAAAGCGCTCCGCGGTGAGTACAGTGTCCGGTGGCAGGATAGCATCAACTCGTTGCAGTTCTACGACCGTCATGGCCACAAGGTAGCGACGTACCTACACGACAAAGAGTCCGGGCAGCGGTTCGCGGGCTTCTCGTGGGTCATCGCCGAGTGGGACATCGAAAACCCCGATGAGAGCTCTCAGGCACAAGAGGATATGTTCGCGTACGTCGAGGACTTCCTGCAGAAGTTCGATGGAGAGAGCGACTTTGAGCTTGGGGACGTCGTTGATATCTCGGATGATCCGAACCAGGTTGCACTAGAGGTGCACTGTACCGCGACCTGTGAATCGGTCCGGGACCTGAAAACCATCCTGAAAGAGCGCACCCGGATTCTACAAGAGAGCTGCGCCCCAGACTGGATCCCATAACCCGCAACCACCACACCGCAAGTGAGCTTACGGCGGAGTGGTAAGTCCGTCGGATTATGCATGTGGTGCCGGCCCTCGCCGGCACCACATGCGCACAGAATTCACGGGGCCGCGCTAAGTCCCTTTGCACGTACTCGTAAGACGCACAGAGTACTCAACCGATGGTTGAGTGACCGAACAACGCGATGAATCCGGGTGGGGTCGTACATGGCAGGTCTTCAAGAGCTCAAAGAGCTATTACCCAAACACTTGGCGGACCAGTTGGTCTTCGTCCAAGACCGCTTTGGCCAGCATATCGTCATGTACTACGGCTCCCATGCCATGTTTAGTAGCCTAGAAGTACAGCTGCCCAGATATCACGTCACGGTCGATGTGGCCTTCAGGTTTGCAGATGAGTCGCTGATTCGGCTGAGTCCAATCGGACGCCAAACATTTGAGACCGCGTGCGAAGACATACATTCGGTACTACAGGAGTTCACTGAACTGGGCTTCCAACCCTACGGTAACTGGGCTCTCGGGACAGGCCGGCTCATTACGATGCCTGCACTAAAAGCCGTCTACTCGTCCATCGGAGAAACGGCGTCAGCACTCACCAATATCCACCACATTGGGCTGCACCATGATGTGTCACTGCCCGCAGATCGATTTGTCGCCCAAGCGATAGAGGCATTAGCTGATAGTTACTCCATCCGCTGGGATGACAGCCTCAGCCACTTTCGGATGTACGACCAACAGGGAGCATACGTCGCTTCTTGTATCGAGAGCGGGATAAAACACCACGCTGAGGTCAGGTTCTCGTGGCGCATGACGTTCGACCACATTCCATCCAGCGATACCAGTGCGCAAGCGCTATTCCTAACGAAGGCTTACATTATGGATGCCCTCAAAACGATCGAGGCCAAAAGTGAGATTACGCTCCGCGAAGTGATAGATGTCTCCAAAGGACAAGACACGCTCACGTTGGAAGTACACTGCAGTGCGAACTGCAAGTCAGTGTCCGAACTTCAAGTCATCCTTGAAGAACGGGAGCAAATCATCATGAAAAACGCAGCACCAGGATGGCGTCCATAGGCTCTTTTACCGACTACCACCGGCCTTGAAGCGACCTAGCAATAGGCACTACTCTAATCACACACCATAGCGTGGGGCACAGCGAACCATTGGATAATGCATACGAGGTCTTAGGAGTGTCACCTGGCGTCGATGAGGCGGCGGTAAAACGACAATATCGCGAACGATTGCGGCACGTGCACCCCGATATGAACCCCGATGACCCGCACGCCGCGGAAAAGACGAAACGCCTGGTGGAAGCGTATGAGGTGCTCTCCAACCCGGCAAAACGGTCCGCGCTGGACGCGACGTTGCGCGCAGAGGCGGAGAAAAAGCGGCGGCAACAACGAGACGCGGAGAAGAGGCGGCGAGCAGCCGAGCAACAGCGGAGAGCAGCATCCCAGCGCACCACGCAACAGGAGCGGGAAGCGCGTGGTGCCGCACGCGCAAGAGCACGGCGTACTCGACGCACAGCCCCTGGACCACGCGGACGACAAGACATCAGAATGGATGGCACCACCATCATCGGGAACGGCAATATCCATATCACGGTGAACGGCAAGACGGTGCACAGCTCAGGACGTACTGCGCAATCTCATCGGGGCGGCGGAGCGGCGGGCTCCGATACGCGTTCGGGTGTCTATCACGGCAATATGACCATCCCGGCGGGCTCAAAGACGGTGATTTCAGGTCAGGTGATGGGTAATGTCCTGGTCGCTGCGGGTAGTACCGTGACGATATCGGGACAAGTTATGGGAAATGTGATCGTCAGCACCGGCAGTGAAATCGTCATCAATGGCAAGGTCATGGGCCACGTCACCGCGCCTGGCTCCAATGTCGCCGTATATGGTGTGCTCATGGGGAACCTTATTGTGGGCTCCGGTAACGCCAAGATTCAGGGTGTACATATGGGCCGCGTGGTATGATCGCATCAGCGGCATAGACCGCACTCATCGGTCGCGGACGTAATACTTACCGAATGCCCATGCGAACGCTTCGGTTTCCTTGCCCAGCTGATTACTAAGACAGAACCGGTCCCAGAAATAGTGTCCGTACTCGTGCGCTAATACTTCGATCGATCTCTCAGCCCCCACATCAGCGACCAGGACAGTCGAGTTATTCTCAATCGCCGGTGTACTGTTATAGAGGCCAAATGCGGCAGTGCCTGGGGGGGCGTCAGGACCAACGTGCGCATTGTACAGTCCCTGAAAGCGCGATCGATCGAATAGGATGGCTTTCTCCACCACCACTACAATGAGATTATATCGTTCCGTCCGACACTCTTGAAGGTTGATCCCGAGGGGTTCCAGGTAGGCGCCGAGAATGCTGGCGGTACCCACCATGGTTTCAAAGATCAATCGAGGAGGATGGGCGCGTTGTAGATGGGGTAGTGGCGTTCGCCCGCGCGCTTGATACATCAACGTCAGTGTGAACTTCAGGTCATCCACCGCGATGCGACGAGTACTGTGTTCAACGAGATCCAGATCAGCGATGGAGGGGAGCTTGTATGGCGTTCCATCGGCCGTACGGTACGGCTCCCCACTGGATGATGTGTCCTTCGCCTCCCCGTACGCCGGGCATTGTCTGAACCAGCTGAAACCACTATGTCGCGCAGCTGCCGCCAAAATACGCTGCCGTAGACTTCTCTTACGACTGTCATAACACCGTCGTCTTTGCGCAGCTCCGCCGAGAGGTCTTTACCTGTGCGTTCTTGCCACGCGGCGACGGCAAGACCCGTCAGCCCGGAAAAGAGTAATGCGCTTATTGGAATGAGATGTTTCATCTGTGCCTGAGTCTGCTCCCATGACAGAGGTAAAACACCCGCCCCCAACCCGTCAATGGTGTGAGGTGAGACGCCTCTCTCCCTCAAGCCTATGCCACGGCGAAGCCAACCGGACTGGTTTGGCGGAGTGATTGCTTCTGAAGCTCTTCGGTCGCTGCAGCCTCCAAATCTGCCATCGCGAGTGGCCGGTCCTGACTTGCGGCGCGGAATGCGGCTTTGAACACGACATTCTTGATGAGCCCACCACTCAATGCGAACCGCTTGGCGAGCGCATCGGTCGCAATGGGACCGGCCGTGGGTACTGTCGAGGGCAGCAATGCCTCCCAGATGCGTGCTCGGGCCTCCACCGATGGAAATGGGAACTCCAGGCTATAGCTCAAGCGTCGCGCAAGCGCCTGATCCAGGACGGCCAAACGGTTGGTCGCAAACAATACCAAACCATCAAATTGCTCCACTAAAGTGAGCAGCACATTGACCACTGAATCATCGTGTCGCGCGGTGCTTCCGCCCTGCCCTCGCTCCATCAGCAGTGAATCCGCCTCATCGAGAAAGAGCACCGCATTTTTCGCTTTTGCCTGGTGAAATATCGCCTCCAAGTTCGACTCGGTCTCCCCAACAAACTTCGATACGACACTAGCAATCGACGCGCTCAGTAGCGGACGCCCCAGCTCTCCAGCAATCGCTTCGGCACAGAGCGTCTTACCCGTACCGGGTGCTCCGTGAAAGAGCGCGCTCAGCCCCTTACCGTAGGTGAGATGGCTGCCGATCTTCCAACGCTCAAGCACCGTGCGACGATTACGCGAGGCGGAGACAATTTCTTCCACCTGCCGTCGTAACCATGCCGGGAGTACCACATGCGACAGCCGTACTTTCGGGACCTGCAAGCGCGCATCATTATCTCGAGGCCGCTCCAGCTGTGCCCGTGCGCCCGCCTCTAGATGCACCATGTTCAGGGCCGGTGGGTTCTCTCCAGCCGCATAAATGCACTCCCCGAGACTCAAGAGCACCGCATTTTTGATCAGTCCCCCAGACAGCTCATAGCGATCGGCCAGCACCTCCAGGTCGACATCATTATCCAGTGGCGCTGCTGGAGGGAGGTGTCGCTCCCAAATACGACGCCGTGCCTGACGGTCGGGTAACCCAAACCGCACTTTGAGCAACAGCCGCCGGTCGAGCGCTTCGTCCAATAGCTCCGGCAGATTGGTGGCAAGAATCGCCAACCCGTCAAAGCGCTCCAGCTCCGTGAGCAGAATCGTCATCAGCACATTGCCCTGCGCACGGCTAGCAAATAGGGCTTCGCATTCATCGAAGAATAGGAGCGCATTCTGCAGGCGCGCTTCACGGAAGAGGCCGGGAAGAAACCGCTGGGCATCCGCATGTTGAAGAAACGCGGGGATATCGACATTGAGGATCCGTTTCCCCGCCCGTTCGGCAATGGCGTGGGCGGTCATCGTCTTACCCGTTCCTGGCTGCCCATGAAACAGCATGAACGCCCCACGGCCATAGCGAATACGTTCATCGAAGCCCCACTCGGACCGGAGCATGAGATATCGGTCATGGTTGTCGACCACCGCCAGGATGCGGTCACGGTCTTCTTGGGGCAGGACCACCTGTTCAAAGGTCGCCATCGGCTCTTCCACCGAGCTGAACTCCATGAATTCGTCTCGGAGGCGCTCATTGCCTACCAAATACGCAAATGTACGCGAGGTGACCTCAATGTCAGCCGTCAGTAAATCTTTCGGACCACAAAACCGATTCCCCATTTCCACGACCAGTACGTCGTTTTTGATGAGTCCCCCATGCAAACTAAAGCATGTGCGGCGGTCGATTCGCTCCGCGAATGGAGTCTCGCGAAAGGCGAACACCACTTCCACCGTCAACCCATGTGACAGATCCTGGGGGTCAAGCTGAGTGTATAGCTCCTCAAACTCTCGTGAAAAGCAAGGAGCCACCGCGAGGAGCACCACGTGCCGCTCGAAGTCATCGAGACCGTGCATCGTGCACAGCTCCTGTAGCCGGGTGGCTTTTCCGAGGGCCTCATGGTGTGCCAGCCGAGCGTCGATCCGCTTGCGTAGGGCGCGCTCCTTACGTTGTAGGCGTTTCGTTCGTGCATCCATCACCGAAGGCGCCGGCGTCTCCTTACGCCGCCAGGCTGGCAGGGCGTTGAATTCGTCTTCATCCATACCCTCCAGCTTCTCGAGTTTGAGTTTGTAGGCCAGCCGACGGCAGCGGGTGCGCACCCACTCAAGTTCGTCTTGTAGATAATCCACGTTGCTCGCATACAGCGTGACATTGCGTTTTGTACTCATCGAATATCTCCTGGGTCACTCATGGTAATCACCTGTCCGAATGGGGCGTCTGCAGGGTGCATTGGTGTCACCCACACCACGGGATACGGCGGAGGACGTTCCGGAAAGACGCTGCGCAGATCGGTCAATCCAATAAACACATCCGGACGGATCTGACGGGCCTTGAGCCAGGCAAAGACCGGGCGATGATCGGTGCCACCTCCACCGGGGGCGTGCCCCGCATCAAGCCAGGCATCAATATCTTCGCTCTGCACCACCTGGTGTATTTGCGCGTCGGCAACCAGCAGCAAAAGCTCATCCACTACCTCCGCAATGCCACGTATTTCGGCGGCCACCTGGGAGAGGGCATCTGCACTCATACTGCCGGATGTGTCGATCGCTGCCACCGCACGGGTTCGTCCTTCACCGTACGGTCCGGGGACAATCAGGTCGTCCAATACGTAGCGCTTATTGGGCCGAGAGAGAGAAAAGTCATCGCGTACCATCACCTCACCCACAAAGCGCTGCAATAGCCGCTGCCACGGGACCGCGTATCTCGTAGCTGGCAATAGATCGCGCAGCACTGTGGTGGGGACATCCCCCCGCTTGCCACTCGCCGACCATGCCTCGATGGCCGCACGCACTTTATCGATTGCTTCGTCTCGCTGCGCTGGGGTCAGCGAACCGGGTAGGTGGACGTCGATGCCGCCGCCGTGGTCGGTCACCACAACCTCTGCACCCGCTGTGCCCTCCCCTCCCGACAGCAAAAGAGTCAACGGGCTCGGCTCATAGAGCGCCTCGGCGGCAAGCTCCTCGTAGATGGCTTCGGTCAGCTTACCGTCGTGCTTGGGGTCGAGATAAATCTCGATCTGGCCCAACCCTCGGATGTACCCTCTCGGCGGATCATACAGCGGCTCTCGGGTACGGATAGGTGCCTCGATTTTGGATACGAGCTCATTGATTTTGTAATCGGCCGCAATATTGAACAAATGGTGATTACGTCCTCGCAGCCGCTCATGGCTCACCAGCACCACATGTCCCAGCTCGTGCAGTAACACGAAGCCCAGCTGCGACTGGCTAAGGTGCTGTGTCTTTTCCGGATCAAGCCAGACCGTTGAATACCCATCAGTGCATGCGATAGCCGGCATGCCAGGGTTGAGACGGAATTCCAGCTGATAGGCGAGCGCCCCCCAAAATGGATGTTGCTCCGGCAAGCTCATGCAAAACAGACGTATCCGCCGCCGCTCGGCTTCGCAAAGCGCACGCTGTGCCACCAGGCCTTCGCTCGTGGGTAGTGATGCCATCAGGCGTACATCTCCAAGTTCAGATGTAGGAGCCGCCGAGCACAGTCGCGGTAGGCATCCAACGCCTTGAGACGGTGCACCAGGTCTGTTCCCTGATGAATGTGACGTAAGAAGAGGAACTGAAACTCCTCATTGAGCCCAGGACTGGTCAAAAAGCGCACCACGTTTGGGAGATAATTCGATTCGAGATCGGTCTGTTTTCGCAGCCATCCCGCGACCGCAAAGGTCGCCGCGTACATGAAGGACAGCTCGCGTTTTCGCCCCTTGGTGAAGTCCACGACCTGGCCGGTCTCAATCACCTTCATGGGATTGATGCGCTGGTAAATCTTTATAAAGGCACGGAACTCTTCGGCGGCGCGCGGACCAATACACGCTGTCATTGCGAGTCGAGCCGTACGCTCATCTGTGCAGACCTCCAGCATCCGACTGGCCATTGCCCAGCTGCGCGGACTCGGAAACGCATAGCCTCCATCATTGCGATAGAGCAGATCGGCGCCCCCCTGCCCGATGTATGCCAGAATTTCCGGAGAGATCCCCTGAGCGCTGCCCCATGCGAGCCAAGAATCGACATCGACCGACAGCGTAATATGGGCGAAGCGATTCGCCAGCGCGCTACTCAGTGGCGTGACATACGCCCCATCATCTTCCAGATTACCGGCAGCGAGGATCACGGTCTGCGGATGTAATGTCATGTCCCCCAGCCGGCGATCCAATGTGAGCTGAAGCGCGGCCGCTTGGTGCAACTTGGTGAGCCCGGGTGCATTGAGCTCATCGAGGAACAGAAATCCAGGCGCAGTACAGAGCGCCGTAAGCCATGCCGGAGGATAGACACGCAGCATACCGGTCTCTTTATCGGGAAAGTGTACTCCCGCGATCTCAGCGGGCTCGCATTGCGCCAGACGGATATCAAAGAATGGTAGCGACATCTCGGCTGCGAGCTGACGCGCCAGGCTCGATTTACCGGTCCCTGGACTGCCACGGAGAAACGTCGTCATTCCCGAGCAGAGCAGAGCAGACACGACGGTGCTTGCCTCGGCATACCCCAGGGCCATCGGATCCGGTGCTGGCGGTCGTTTGGATTTTGTGGTGCGACTCATGGAGACCTCCTAAAGCATCAAATCCAGTAAGTGGTATGAGAGATCGCCTTCGGGACAGCTTCCATCGCTGGTGCGTAGCAGGCAGGCGATGATGTGTTTACAAAAGCCAGCCGTTAGCCGGGGTGCATGGTTTTTCGCATCCGGACACGTACAGGTTGGAGTGGCGTCGCCCTCGAGGGGAATACATACCTCGTACGGCATGTGACCGCCCTTCACTTCGAAGCGCAGCCAGCCATCAGATACCCCTAGCCGGTTCAACTCGTAGCGCTTGAGAACATGATGGGATGCCCGGAAAAACCGGTCATCGCGTGCTGATGCCCTGATAGGTAGTTTTTTCGTCGGTGTCATATTCACTCTCCTCTTTCCTCGTGGCGCCCAGAGCGCGCACCACTGCCTCGGCCGTTCATCACGTCAATCGGCCCGTATCTACGTTGCGCTCCGGTACAACGCGTCCTGTGCTAACTACGATGGCGCGCTGAAAACGCACCCTCGGTTGGGCTAGAAATCAGACCAATGGTCATGAGCCGTTCTCGTATTCAGAGGCTGCGATGGCTTCCACCGCTTCCAAACGTCGGATACGGTCAAATAGCCGATGAAACGGGAGATCCGTGTGCATCGAGCCTTCCGGTAGTGCGACCTCGGGAAGGATCCGAAAACGCTTCTCGTTACCTGGTGCTACCCGCCGGACTGAAACCACTTTGCCGGGATGCAGCTTGTAGTCCGTCGAGGTGAATGTCTCGCGTCCATCACGCCAATCTGTTTCATGCCGCGTTACTCGAGTGGACTCGAACACGGCTTCCCAGCCACTAATGTCGCTCTCATATTCCTCGTTGGCCCGCGCGACAATGCTCGCGATACCTTCGTGCGCCGCACGAGCGACCTTCCAAGGGCCGTGCGCCCGTCCGACCCGCTTGAGATCGATATAGTACGGGGTACCCGTCAGATAGCCACGAGCCGACCAGTGCGTGCACACCAGGCGTATGTTGATAGCGCTATTCTTCCGCACATTTGCGACTGGCTCCCAATCAACTACGCCTTGCACTTTCTCTACCGGCAAGGCCAGACGGTAGGTGGTATCGGCTGGTATGTGCACACGGTGCACGCGAGCGGCTCTAGCCCAACCCTGGTGCGCTGTCTGTGAGATATCACAGCGTGTATAGCTGCGATGCTCGCGGCTCCATGAACCTTTGAGGTAGCCCGCAGCGACGTTCCCGAGCCAATACAAGCTCTGGAGGAT
>PKDL01000127.1 GCA_002863065.1 Pseudomonadota bacterium | reverse complement strand
CAAGTACTGCAATACTGCCGAATAGCGCCACCACCCCCACAACAGTTCCGATTCCTGTCCAATCAAGCATCGCCATGAGCAAAGCAAGCCCGATACCGAAGGCAAACCCTAAATACGGAACAACATTGATAAGACCGGCCAGAATGCCAATGGGAATCGCAAGTTTGATGCCCACAAAATACAGTCCGGTGGCGTATGCCACCGCGAGAATAAGAGCGACTTCCACCTGTCCGCGAAGCCAAGCACCAATCACGCCATCCGCTCGTTGACTGCGCTCTAATACAAAATCGCGATGCTCAAGCGGGATGTAGTGTACTAACCACCGTTTCATACGATCGAAGTCACGCAAAAAGTAGAAGACAAAAATAGGGAGAACAAGCAAGTGCACTAGCCAGCCAATAACGCCCATTGTGCGAGTCGCGGCATCGCCCACAAACTGTCCGACGCGTTCGAGCGCCTTCGGTGCATATTCTTGAGCCTTATTACTAATGTCAGCGAGGACACCTTCACCGAGTTCAACGCCAAGAGACGACTCAACCGCTGACTTCAACGATTCCGGGTCTTGGTCGATCAGCGATTGAACACGCGCTCCTACCTTGCCAAATTCCTGCACCAGAGTCGGAACCATCCAGACCGAAAAAAGTGCAGTAAACGAGATTATGAACGCTAACAGCAGTGCGATAGCACTGGAACGACCGATGCCCTTGTCTTCAAACCAATCCACTACGGGGTCAAGAACGTAGGCTATCAGTAACGCGAGAAACACCATGCTAAGCACACCGGATGCCTTCGAAAGTGCATAGTACGTCAATACGGCTATACCAGCGTAAAAAAGCAGCTTCGATAACAGGTATTGGTACCGCCGATAGGCGTACCAATCATCGGGAGGCGATTCCGTAAATATACCCGCTTTCCTCTGTTGTTCCATGCGCTGACCTAACGACGTCAGGCCCCTCGGGTCAAGTTTCACTCCGTAACAACTGCAACCTAATTCAACATTCGATACCGGCCGCTAGACCTCCATTCCACATTCTTCAACACGATTCTCTAGGTTGTTTGGCAGACCGTTTGGTCCAGAACACCGTCGGACGATATCTTGCCGGAGATAGGGTACAGCAGGAGGACAAATCCTTGAGTGTGGCAGAGCCAACGAATCAACTAATAAGGATGCCCGAAGCAGCCGAGGGGCATCAATTTGTTGCTGATGAACTTGCCAATAGCAGCATCCTGACTACGGACGGTGAACCAATCATCGTCTCCTCACTCTGGTCCAACCGAACCCTTGTCTTGGCGTTTATTCGCCAGTACGGCTGTCTCTTTTGCCGGCAGCAAGTCGCAGAACTGATGGAAAAAAGGGAAGCAATCGAAGAGGCCGGCGGAACAATTGTGCTCATTGGCTGTGGTGAACCAGAAGAAGCAAAAGACTTTCAGTCGCGGCTTAATCTGACATTCGAACTGTATACTGACCCTGGATTAGGAACATTCGACGCTGCTGGATTGAAGCGCGGTGTATTGACTGCACTTAAGCGCGGTAGTTGGAAAGCAGGACGTGCAGCCTGGCGTTCGGGATTCAGACAAACAAAAACAGCGGGTAATATCTGGCAACAGGGCGGAATGTTCGTTCTTGACTCTAGAGGTCGTAAATTCTTCGAACACGTCTCTGAGTGGGCCGGCGACCATCCCGACCTCGACAATGTTATCGAAGCACTAGCCCAAATTTAGGTTTCTCCAGTCCTAGAAAACTAACGCCGCCATGCGCAGACGTGAAGTAACCTCTAATGTGTAGGTGTTCCTCAAAATCATCCCCGTGAAATCAACGGGAGCGCACTCCGAAATACGAGCGTAGGCATCCTGATTCATTGCATTTCTAGCAGGGTCCTTATGAGGGTTTTATCGTGCATCGGTCACGGCATGCCATGCAGAACCATCGAATACGCCACCTCTTGGCTGAATGACTATTCATTTTAGGTTGCATTACGCGCAGAGAAAGACACAGAATACCCAATACAAAGTTAACAAAGTCTGTCTGGTCTCTCACGTCTTGGGGCCAACACATGCGCACTGAGGAGAGCCATGAGCGTCGCTAACCACTACAAATCCAACCTACGAGATATTCTGTTCAACCTCTTCGAGGTGAATGACATCGGGAATACGGTACTTTCCCATCCGCGATTCTCGACGATGGATGAGGATAGCGCTCGCGATGCTCTCACCGGGATCGAAACATTCGCACATGAGGTTTTTCAGAAAGCTTTCGTACCCTCAGACCGCACCCCAATTACGCTTGACTCAGAGGGAAACGTCACCATACCGAAAGAACTGATCGAGGTATTCAACCGCTTCTATGAAGACGGTTGGCATATGTTCGAAGTACCGGAACACTTGGAAGGCTTCAATGCCCCTCCGTCATTGGTATGGAGCGCATTTGAAATGCAAGCTGGTGCATGCGCTTCCGCCACCTTCTATCTGTTCGGAGTGTACATTGCGCGCATAATCGACCGACTCGGAACGGATTCACAGAAAGCTAGATACGTAAAAAATATGCTGGACCGCCGTTGGGGTGGCTGCATGGTGCTCACGGAGCCCGACGCCGGTAGCGATGTCGGAGCGGGACGGACAAAGGCACGGCACATTGAAGGAGACGTGTGGGAGCTAGAAGGCGTCAAACGCTTCATAACTAATGGCGACTTTGAAACAGAAAATATCGTGCACCTCGTCTTGGCCCGTCCTGAAGGCGGTGATGTCGGTACAAAGGGTCTCTCAATGTTCATCGTGCCCAAATTCTGGGTGAACGAAGACGGCTCCATAGGCGAGCGTAACGGCGCCTTTGTAACCAATGTAGAAAAGAAGATGGGACTACATGGTTCGTGCACATGTGAGCTCACATTAGGCGACCGTATGCAATGCCGTGGACTCCTTGTCGGTGAAGTACATAACGGCATACGCCAGATGTTTCATGTCATCGAGCATGCGCGAATGGCGGTTGGCATAAAATCTGTCTCGACGATTTCTACCGCCTATCTAAATGCGCTCGCCTATGCCAAAGACCGCGTCCAGGGGCCAGACTTAGCCAAAGCGATGGATAAAACGTCAGAGCGTGTGCGCATCATTGAGCATCCCGACGTCCGCAGAATGCTTCTTGAGTTGAAATCGCATACCGAAGGTATGCGCGCGCTGGCCCTGCACACCGCCCATGTCCAGGACAAAGTACAAATTCTAGGCGGACATGGCTCTCCGGATGCCCGGCGATTAGACCGATTGAATGATCTGCTGCTACCGCTCGTAAAGGGGTACTGCAGTCACCGTGGATATGCACTTCTGGGCGATGCTCTACAAATCTTTGGTGGCTCCGGCTATGTCAGTGACTATCCGATGGAGCAGTACATTCGCGACCAAAAAATCGATACGCTCTATGAGGGTACGACCCACATCCAAGCCCTTGACCTGTTGTTTCGCAAAGTGATGCGAGACGGAGGAAAGACGCTCATGGGTCTGATGACAGAGATCCAAGCTACCTTGTCCGATGCTGAAACCGTCGAAACTTTAGCGGTCGAGCGCGCGGCAATGACCCGAGCGATGGGTGATGTGCAGGGTATGTTGATGACACTACAGAAAAAGGTGGGTGAATCGATTTACCACGCTGGACTGCAGGGGAACCGAATACTTTTCGCTCTTGCCGAGACCGTCATCGGCTGGCTATTAGTAAAGCATTCGGTAGTAGCGCATCAACGCTTACCCCACGCGAAGGGCAAGGACGTAGCCTTCTACAAGGGCAAGATTGCATCCGCTCGTTGGTACTGCGAAAACGTGCTGCCTGGACTTACTCTGACACGAAAATTGATCGAAAACGGGACACTACAAGCTAAAGAAGTCCCGGAAGATGCTTTCTAAAAGTCCGCAACCCTCCGTACACCCCATCACTCGATTGTCGGCAAACCAGGGGCAATATACCAGTGGTGCTCACGCCCTTGGGCCAACGCAACCAATTCATGGAGCCCCAAGGCATCCGCCAGAAGGCTTTGAACCTGTGCCTTGGATTCCTCTGGCCAAGGCGCGGCAATTCGCTCACGTGGAGTCGGGACCACTAAGCCAGGTATAGAGAGGTCGTCAGCGGCTGCACCGTGCTGCGTTCGTACCTGAGCAATGGCGACTTCGAGACCACCAAGGACGTCAACGAGCCCTTTAGATTCAGCATCCGCACCCGACCAAACTCGACCACGCGCCAGCGGCTCGACTTCGTCATATGTCCGCTTTCGACCGGAAGCGACGACCTTCACGAAGGACTCATAATACGAATCCGCCTCGCGCTGAAGGATCTCAACCTCTGCCGCATCCAACGGACGACTCGACGACAGCATATCGCCATGTGGACTTCTGCGTACGCGCTCGGTCACAATCCCAATTTTATTCAGCGCAGACTCAACGACTGGCCTCGCCATAATGACACCTATCGAGCCAGTGATCGTAGTTGACTCCGCCACGATCGACGATGCCGGAGCAGCGATATAGTATCCACCGCTGGCGGCTACGTCACCGAACCAGGCAACGACAGGCTTCTCTTTCGCTAACGTTGCCACTTCACGATGAATGAGGTCACTCGCTAGCGCAGAACCGCCGGGAGAGGTAATCGCTAGTACAGCACCAATAGCTCTTTTATCTTTCCGGATCCTACGCAGTTTCCGTGCCATAGATTCTGCATCAACTAGGCCACGGCTGGGTCGCGAACCGCGGGACTGAACGATGGTTCCGCGGACATCGAGCACGGCGACATACTTCGGGCGCCGCACAGGACGCCACCAGACCGATTGATACATCCGAAGCCGCTGAAATGCGTCAGCAAAGGTAGATTTTCGGCCCTCCAAGAACTTGGGGGCAAGTTCGTCCTCGTAACACAGTCCATCTGCGAGCTTTGCATCGACCGCCATTTTGCCAGAAAGCATTCCAGCCGCCATCACAGCATCAGCATCGGCTCCACGATTTGCCAATGCGTCCCGTAGACGGTGATCAATGGTATCCAGCAAGGCGCCCGTTTGTTCACGTTGCGAGCTACTCATCGAGTCCCGCACGTAGGGCTCCATCGCTGTCTTGAACTCATGTCGAGCTTCCACATGAAGCTCTATCCCCAGTTTGTCCAAGACCGGCCGCAAATATTGTACCGTGGCAACCAGCCCTATCGGACCAAACCCTGCTTGCGGCGATATCCACACCTCACTCGCCGCGCTGCAGAGATATAATTCCCGGTTACCACCACCTTCGGGCAACCAAACGACTACGCGCTTATTCGCATCCTTCAATCGCTGTAATTCGCGATACAGCCCCGCCACTGTAGCCCATCCCGCCTGAAACTGTTGTACGTGGACCACTACACCTTTCACCACAGGATCATCCACCACATAGTCCACCAAACGCCGAATGGCCTGTACCGAGGTGCGTTTGACGGGTGACCTTAGGTTTGGAAGCCATCGAGAAAAGGGGGTTGATGGCACATTGAAAGGTACAATCCGACGCTCCAATCGTAATTCAAGCCACGAGCCGCGGCGCATCGCCCTCCGCCTGGAAAACCAAAAGAACGGCATCAGCGGTAACGAAGTCAGATTGGTAATAAGACGCCAAATGGAAGTCAGCATGTCCACACATTAGGGCAGACGCAGCATTTGAAAAGGGGGCGACTCCAAAGTGACACACATCTGTGTGGCTGATTCGACGCAATGCTCTGAGGAATTCGCACGAAAACCCTCTTCAGAGACATTTGTACATGAAGCAAATGCTCATTTTATAAATGATAACAAGGCACTGAGAGTTTACCTCTATGGAGGTTGTAACATGGTATGCCGATTGCTCAACGGGGGCTGTGCAGCAATGCAC
Source organism: Pseudomonadota bacterium (assembly GCA_002863065.1). Classification (GTDB taxonomy): domain Bacteria; phylum Myxococcota_A; class UBA9042. The sequence continues at coordinate 4,811 of PKDL01000127.1, read as the reverse complement.
CATAACCACATGCATTCTGATTGGAGAAATAATGCAACGCCGCCGTAAGCAATCCCCCCTCGGTTTCTTGTCCCGGTTACAGCAAACACACCCCGTGTTGTATGGGGCGATATTACTTATGAAGCTGTATGGTGAATGCATCTTTTCAGACAATTGGAGAGATCAGATTCGCGCGCCTTTGCTATGGACCGCGGCGCAAACGACTCGTCTCACCCGATACACCATCCAATGCATCCGTTGCGGAAGACTCAATGGGTATCATCAGCCTCAAGTGTCAGGGCAAATCGCTGGTCCAAGGATACGTCGACGCACCGTTGCCCGCTGACGACGTTTATAGTCTGTGTGGCTAGCACGCCCCGATCTGGTGGCTTCAAAACTTGCCCGGTCAAGGACCTGTACTTCGTAAGGGAAAAAGAAGCGTAGAGTCTGCCCAGGCTGCCCCATTCTCTCGCCAGGCACCCGAATTAACTGGCGACAGGTAAATTGCAACGCGCGATACTCCCGGCTGCTGTGTGGGTTAGAACCTCTACTCGATGGAAAGGGACTGTCTTGACAAGCCTCTCGCAGCCACTCCCGCCGCTTATCAGATTCCAAATCCCCTTGTGCAATAAGAGTATCCACGGTGTTTAGTGCGCTCTTGAGCCAGTCCAGATCCACCAGGGTATTCCGAGACCGAGATGCTTTGATATTCGCAAACGCGACCGTGTTAGATCGCCTCAGGAATCGAACCACAAGAAGCGCATCAAAACGGGACTGAGTGACAATCCGAACGCCAATACGATCGAAGATATCCGTCGCTACATTCTCCACTTTATGCAGCAGCTTCATCACAACCGACGGCACAGACTTACGATGTTTGATGGAGAAAGTGTGGAGGGGTATCGAATCGTTACCAGTACCGAGGTGCAATGTACCATCTGCATCTGAAAGGGATGGAGCAAACCGGTCCAGAACCTGCATCCGTATCGCTTCACCAAACCAATCGTCTAGGGCAGACCGTGCGTGCGTGAAGGCGTGCATCACTCGCAATAATGCGCAAGCCCACTGCTGCTGCTCGCCCTCTGCATTGGAGGCAAGCAGTAGGAGTCGCCGGACGTCGCCTTCCTCGGATAACGCGGCGGGCACCTGGAGGTCGACGTCAACTAAGAGCTCATTATGCATAAACGCAAGTGCTTCTTGTCGAATGGACTCAATATCGACACGCTCTTGCTCCAAGGACCAATCAAATCCATACCGCTCAAGGAATCCTTCTGCCTCCTGAAGGCTATGAAGAGTGAGCCGAGGTAGATCCAGGGCTGATGTACCCCCAACCATGGCCTGCAATGTAGGCCATGGAAAGATGTACGGTTGCGAAGGTAGCGTCATCAATCCGCCCTTAAAACCGTGCGCTATTCGGTGTACGGGGGAACGGGATAACGTCTCGAACATTGTCCAAACCAGTGGCATAAACGATCAATCGTTCAAATCCCAAACCGAAGCCCGCGTGGGGGACAGTCCCGTAGCGCCGCAAATCACGGTACCAAGTATAATCTTCTGGATGGAGATCCAATTCTCCTAGACGACGGTCGAAGACATCCAAGCGCTCTTCCCTCTGCGAACCACCGATTATTTCCCCGATGCCAGGAGCCAGTACATCCATCGCAGCTACCGTTTTTTCGTCGTCGTTCAAGCGCATGTAGAACGCCTTTATGCCCTTCGGATAATTCATCAACACGGTCGGTCGACCCACATACTTCTCTGTTAGCCAACGCTCATGCTCGCTTTGAAGGTCTAGCCCCCATCGCACCGGGAATTCGAACTTTTGGCCCGATTGCTCAAGCGCTTTTATTGCGTCCGTATATTCCATCCGCTCAAAACTGGATTCGGCGAATGCCTCCAGACGTGGAAGTACCGTCTTATCCACAAACTTTCCGAAGAACGCCATGTCATCCTCTCGCTCGTTCAAGAGAGTACGAAATAGGTACTTCAACATGTCTTCCGCGAGATCCGCATCATCATGCAAGTCTGCAAAGGCAATCTCAGGTTCAATCATCCAGAACTCAGCGAGATGACGACTCGTATGTGAGTTCTCAGCCCTGAATGTCGGTCCGAACGTGTAGACTTTGCTCATCGCAAGACAGTACGTCTCCACATTGAGTTGTCCGGATACGGTGAGAAACGATTCCTTACCGAAAAAGTCCTGCCCAAAATCTACGTCCCCTTTCTCCGTCCGCGGTAAATTCGCGAAGTCGAGAGTGGACACACGAAATAAGGCCCCTGCCCCTTCCGCATCGCTAGCCGTGATAATTGGTGTATGGATCCAAAAAAATCCACGTTCATGAAAGTAGCGATGAACGGCTTGCGCCAGACAATTCCGCACCCGAGTGACCGCACCGAATAGATTTGTACGCATACGTAAGTGCGCTACATCTCTGAGATATTCACGGGTATGACGTTTCATCGGTACGGGATACGTCTCCGGGTCATCAACCCAACCCACAATCCGTATTCGTGCTGCAGATAGTTCCACTGATTGACCCTTACCTTGGGATGCCACCAGCTCACCTTCACACTCGACAGCACATCCCGTGGTGAGACGTTGAACATCCGCATAATTTTCTATGGAGTTCATCACCACGACTTGTAGGGCTGAAAAACAAGAGCCGTCATGCACGTTTACAAAGGATAAGCCAGCCTTCGAGTCACGACGAGTGCGGACCCACCCGCGTACAATGACCGTCGTGCCCACGGCCACGTCGCCAGAAAATAGCGATGAAATGGAATGCACGGAACTCAATTCTGTCCTCCGAATGCGGTCAGGGCTGGAGTATCGGTGTACCTGTTACCATCGTGCAAGTGGTCGACCAATATGTCGTTGAGTCATCGGTAATTATTTAGGTCTCTTTCAAGGCATATCGTAAAGACTGTGACGGCGAGTATGGTAATCGTAGCAATGCGCGCTACTCGTGATATGAAGGAGCCGCGAGCGGAAGCTGCAAAGCAGAACACCCGATCGGCAAGGCAAGCAGATTGCCCAGAGCGATACAGACCATGCGGAGGCGTGCATTGCCGGATAGGCAGCACGATGCTGGAGGATAGATATGCGGAACTTGGTAATAAAAACGATATGCATCGCTTCGATGCTAGTGTTTTCGCTGGCTTTGGGATGCAGCGAGGACGATGGAACGACATCAACTGACGGCACAATCGACACCGCTACCGATGCGGTAGACGACGGCACCGATACCAGCGATGGGTCGGATGGGTCGGAGCAAAGCGATACAACCGACGTGACAGATAGTTCCGATACCACGGACGATACAACATCAGCAGACGCTACGGAGACCACCGATGCCGCAGACGGCGTCGACGCGACCGACAGTTCTGACGCAACGGACAGTTCTGATGCAACGGATGGGCCTCCGTCAGACGGACTCATCGGTGCTCCCTGCGAAGAAGACACCGACTGCAACGTAGAGCCTGAGGGAATCTGCTTCCTCGGTTTCTGCTCTCAGTTCTGTGAGGATGACAATGACCAGCCGGTGCCCAATGCCTGTGCCAATACAAGCAGCAACGGTATTTTCAATACCACGTCATATGCGTGTCCTTCGGATTATCGCGTCTGCATGCCAGGGGGTAATCCAGCCATCCCCGCCGCTTGTGCATTCGATGGAAAATGCGCAGATGGACAAACCTGTGCGGGATTGTCACTTATTTCATCCAACCGAGTAGGCGGCGTCTGTGTACCAAGCGATGATCGCGCCGCAGGTGGCGAGCCATGCGATAACGACCTCGACTGCGGCTCATTACTGTGCAGTGCCTCGGATGGTACTGGTAATTGCACGCAGCATTGCCTGCAAAATGCCCATTGCGGCGCAGGACGTGCCTGCAATGGGCAAGGATTCACCGTCGAGGAAGAGGATGTCGTACCGACGGCCTGGGGCGGTTTTTGCTTCACAACCGGTACTGGCGACGCAACCAGCTGCATGTCCCAAGATGACTGTAATGAAAACACGTGTGAAGTATTCACACAGCCGTCGAACTTGAAGGCTATTTACCTCTGCGTGGGTGGAACAAATGGGAGCGTTGCAACTGGCGACAGCTGCACAACCGGCGCGGACTGCGCTGAAGGTCGCTGTCTCTTTGGAGGCAGTGATTCATCCGCAGCGCCATACTGCTCCGAAGTATGTTGGGGCAGTGCTGATTGTCCAAACGACATGTACTGTAATCCAGTCGCACTGCACGAGAATTCCACAGAGGACCCGAGTGATGACCCCACGTTCGGTCTCTGCGTCTATGGCAATGAAGGCGACTACTGCTTCGTTACCGAAGATACCTGCCAACCACCCTACGGATGCGTGCAAGCAACCGGCGAACCGGACAATGTCGGTAAGTGCGAATTCATACCGGAGTGCACGGTAGACAGCGATTGTGACGATACCCTGGCATGTACCGACGACGTCTGCGATGCCGGTGCATGCAGCTATACGCTATCAGCAAGCAACTGCCTTATCGAGGGTGTCTGCTACGCCGATGGTGACAACTCAGCTGACGGATGCAGCGTATGTGACTCGACGCAATCACCGAACAGCTGGACCCCCGATCCCACAGGGCCGAACTGCGACGCAAGTGACGATGGCGGCGACGACGGTAGCACCGGTAGCGACGACGGTGGCACCGGCAGTGACGACGGCGGCACCGGCAGTGACGACGGTGGCATGGATGATGGCGGCACCGGCAGTGACGACGGTGGCACGGGTGGAACAGCCGGTGGCGACGGCGGTACTGCTGGCGACGGCGGTACCGGCGGAACGGCTGGCGACGGTGGTACC
>PKDL01000251.1 GCA_002863065.1 Pseudomonadota bacterium | reverse complement strand
CAAGCGTAATCGATTTTGGCCAGTCACTCATCGGAAAGCGGGGCGTTCTGACCGAGTTCGACTTCTCTGCCAACGCCAGCCTTGCTGAACCTCCAGATGACATCCCGGGGATCTTCCGACGACGGGTAGAAACGAAGGCCCCCTGGAAGTCCGCCGCCGGAGCGTGCCGGTTTCATGGCTTTTCCGGTGTCGAACCCAATACGGTCCTCATCGCGGCCAACCCGGCGATACGGGAACATGCACATTTCCTAGAGCTTTCGCAGACTGCGACTGAGTTGGACTTCAACCTCGTCGTATTCGATGTCAGACGACCAGATGTATTTGCGTCTTACCAGCGCCTTGACCTGTGGTGGGATGATGGGAATACCATCGCATGGATCATTGCCATCGCACGGTTCCTGACGGCCTCAGATCAATGGCACCGAACGCGTTTGCGAGTCATGGTCCCGAGCTATAACAATGATGACGCTGACCGCAGGTTCAAGTTAGCCTCAAGGGCATTACGCGAGGCGCGAATTTCCGCAGATATCCGTATCGTGTACCCCGGTCCGAATGACTCCGCCACCGCGGACCTCGTTCTGCGTGAATCAGACGACGCGGCGCTGACGGTCGTGTCTATACCGAGTAGCGCCGCCGAGCTTTCAACCTATACCGATGCACTCCCAGCCGTACTCCTGACAAAACCAGCGACCCTGTTCCAGGATGAAGATGCAGGCGAGCGCCTCAAGCCCATCAATCTCTCCATAACTGCCGATGATATCGTCACTCAAGAATCGGTCGCGTATCCCAAAGCCCCCGAAGTGCGTGAACTGTTTGAACGCTCGCAAGCAGAACAACAAAGTGTACTGATCTGGATTGAGACAGTCCCTGTCGCCAATACACACGTCGAGCTGCAAACACTCGTCAGTGACATCCGAAAGTCGGTGCACCGACAATTCGTATTAGTCGGCAAGACACGCGATACCTCGAAATTACGCCTAGGCCGCGTAATCTCTCGTGCACAGACTGCCCTACTCTTCCAGGGGCAAAAGCTGATTCAGACAATGAATGAATCCTCCACGGCGACATGGCGCGCTCGAGTAGACTCAACTGCATCATCATTGGAAGATACGAATGCGCGGTTGTTAGACCTCGCTCCTGGCATGTTAGACATCTATGTTGACCCAAGTGATCTGAAGCCAGAAGCCAATGATCCAGACCATATGCGACGAATAAAAACGAAACGCCGCCGTATAGCATGGCTTACTAGGCGCCGGCCACGAGTGGCTATACCCGCGCGAGGTCTGTCACGTCACTGGCTTGTAGAGCAATCACTTCACGGATGGAACGACACGCTGAGTGAACTCGTAGTATCGACCACTGAGACCGTCTTCACCTGCGGAAGGCTCCTAATCGATGCGAGCTTGGCGCTAGATAAAGTGGCCAACGGTAACGAAGACCAGGACATTTATAACGCAGTAAATGCGGAGCATGAACGCATACTGGCACGCTTCGATGAGTTCGCATCTCAGCTCACCGAGCAAGCGGCGGGCTTACGTCGGCGATTGCGACGCAACGGTCAGCGCCATTTGGCTTCCTTGACGACTGATTTGGTAGCCATTGATGCCGTGAGGCGACTTCGGGGATACCGACAGGAAGCGGCAGACCTACCAGAGATCGATACGTTTGCCGGTCCAGTCGCCACCAATGTATCCCTGGTGTACCAGCAGGTCCTGCACAGTCTCACGGTCGCTAGTTTCAGTCGGCGGCTCAGGACCATCATTGAACGAACACACGCCTCGATCACCTTACACCTAGAGAGTGGTCCAGTCCGTGAGTTAGATCGGCTGACACAGCAGTTGACAGAAGCTCGTAGTGCCCTTGCCAGCGGGCAGAACCCGCAACTCACCATCAATACCGGAGATATCAGTCGTTTTGATAATGAAGGTGTTGTCGCCGATCTCGTGCGCGAAATTTCCACGGCGGTCCGCGAGCTCCCGACTAACATCAAGAACATTGACCATGCGCTGAGTGACGCATTGGAATCCGCACCACTGACCGCAATATCACCAACCTCCCTCGATTTACGTCGATTGGTGCAATTCGTAATCGAAGGCGAGTTGATCGGGAGTCTAAGGACTGTTCTCAGCCGCATCCCGACCGAAGAACAGAGAGCGCAGGAGGCATTCCAAGATGTATTTCGACTGGTCGCCTTTCATACGACTGGAACCGAGTACGCCGATGACGATCATGATTCGAGACTGAATACGGTTATCGAGACAGCACTCGAACGACTAACGGAAGAGAAACAACACCTAGAAGATCTGGCCGCGACGGTCTCTCAACGATTCACAGATGCCCTAAGCCGCGTTGTGGAGCGCCTCGAAACCTGGTGCCGTACCGGGTCCACGGAAGCACTCCAGGCGCGACTAGACGTGACAAATCGGCTCACAGGCATGGACCTTCTCACTCGTAGTGCGGGTGCCGCCGCTCGTAATGTCCTCGCTCGTTCGATTTATCGCCGTAGTCAGGAACAACTCGCAAGACAGTCAAAAAATCGGCTGACTCGACAGAGTGCTGCGGAATCGCTACTAGAGCTGGTGAGACAATGTACTCCGGACCAAGATATCCTAGAGTCATTACCCTTCTATTACTACCAGCTCTTCCTTGGTCGTTCTGTCATTGATAAGTCATTCTGGGTCGGACGCGAAAACGAGCTCACACAGTTCGCAAGTACAGTTGATTCCTGGCGTAACGGCTACGGCGGGGGGACGCTCATCGTAGGAGAGCGACTGAATGGACGTGGCTCTTTCTCTCGCTTCGCGATCAGTCGGCACTTTACAACCGACCGCACCATCGTAGTACCTGCACCCAGCACGGGGCTAGCGGGAATTGATCAGTTCGACCGAGCTGTGCAGCAAGCTGCCGGTATTCCTGGCTCTGCGAATGAAATTCTCCATCGACTGCCCGAAGGCACCGTAATCCATCTGAGCGCATTGGAGCAATGGTGGGAACGACGAGAGGGTGGCTTTGATGTGCTAGAATACATCTCGAATTTGATCGACGAGCATGGAAGCCGCAGCTTTTTCGTCATGGACATGAATCTCCACGCGTATCGATTCGCTAATCAATTCACTCCCCTTGCGGAAAGTGTGCTTTCGGTCATAGAAGCAGGGCGTGTTCCCGCCGCAGACATCGAATCGATCGTCATGTTGCGCCACCGCTCTACGGGCTTGTACTGCACTCTAGACGAGAAACACGAGGATGACATCGCAGAGTGGACAACCGCTAGACTGTTCGAAAGACACTTCGCTGCAAGTCATGGCCGTATCGGTGTAGCCCTACAATCGTGGGTTAATGCGATTAGCCGAGTGCGAGGCGATGAGCTACGCATTACATGGCCTGACGTCTTTCCGACCGATGCAGTACGCTTATTATCGCCCGAAGCATGCGCGCTGCTGACTGCGCTAACAATACACCGAAGCGCAGATCATGCTCGCCTGTTACGTATTACGTCACTACCCGAAAAGGCGCTCAACCGTCAGATACATGCCCTGAGAAGAATGGGGGTTGTCCAAATACGCCATGACCTGGCCTACGAAACGAATCGATATGTCGACCACCTAGTCACAGCTCACTTACGAGAAAGAGGCATGCTGATATGACAGTCGAATTTTCCTCCTACGGTGTCGCGCTGTTGATTGTTCAAGGTCTTGTGATCATGGCTCTGCTGCGTGGTTTACGTTCGGTCATCGAGCGTGCTGAACTTCGAACGGGCACAAGAGAAAGAATCGAGCGCATACTGCCTGTAGGTGAGGCCATCATCGCACTGGTATACCTACTATCCGCAGTACCCCAAATATTCAAAGAGGACCCGGAATGGTCACCCATCGCAGTATCTATCGTGCTGTTTGGGGTGGGATATGTCAGCTGGTTTGCCATACACGATTATGTTGGAGGAGTATTTCTACGCGCCGGACGAATCATGCGTGTAGGGGATCACGTCACCGCGTCGGGTCACATGGGTAAAGTAGTGCGACTAGGGTTCCGGACACTGACACTGAGGACAAAAGAAGAACAGGACGTCGTAGTCCCATATTCGGCTGTGGCCCGGACACCAGTAGTGCGGAGGGCAACGACTCACAACATAGTGCGTCATGAGTTTCACCTACCGCGGCCCGAGAACCTACCCGCTCACGCGATACAATCACTGCGATGCGCCACGGCAGTATTACATTGGTGTGTGGTCAGCGAGCCCGTGCAAATCGAGCTCGGGGAACATACACTGTCCATAGTGGCTCACCTTATTTCCGAGGAGTATGCGGCCGAGGTAGAGTTGCACGCGATGACAACACTCAACGCTCTTTGTACGGTGAACAAGTAACTCATTGATGCTACCGCTCATACAGTCTGGCTGGTGCCGGACTATGGGTTCGCTTCTAGCAGACAGCCAAGCGATGCATGCGCGTAGGGCCACGAATTCGGTACGTTCGAAAAGGGTTTGAATATAATGAGCTCATTCACCGTCCGCATACACAATTACCGTCCATACGAACCAGCCGCAGTGTAGGTTATAGTGCTAGCCACGACCGGAGAGCATATGCAGAAACAACGAATAGCCCACAGTACTGAGACCGCCAAGAAGGCCCTCGTGTTCCTGTGTAGTACACTCATTATACTTCCGGGATGCCTCGTCACTGAGGATGATGCAGACGCGCAAAGCGCACCGCAAACCGATACTGCGACCGCCCCAGAGCCTCCGCCATCCGATGCTGCGGCGGCGCCAGATGCCGAGATGGATATCCGGTTAGATGGAACCTCCGAGACTCTCATCCAAGATGAAATCATCGTGGGTGACGCAGGGAGCTACTCACTCCTAGACGGCGAAATCATATTGGAATTTACTGATGATACACTTCGCGACCAACGCATCACTGTAGAACGTTCTCTGGTCGACTTTCGGGGGCAGGTTGTCATCGGATACATCTGGGGACCTCATGGTCTACCAATCGACCCACCTGCCAACCTCACGGTGACTCTCTCGACCTCTGAACTTACCAGTGAAAAGCCCGACACTTTTAGACTGCTGTACTTGACGGATGACGGTCCAAAGCCCCTGGTTCAAACCGATCCGACACTAACTGAAGATATAATCACTTTCCGTGCTCAGCTCACCACGCTTATTGATACGGTCGTCGCTGTCCCCTGAATTACGTTCTACGCGAGCCTGCATACAGCTGAATCGTGGCAAATCTACATTCGATCGGTCCGTTATGAACTACCCGCTTGCGAGATGGCTTCAGTCCCATCTGCTTCAATAGCCTTGGATCGCTCATCAATATATGTGCAGTCCATCCGGAATATTCATGTTTTAGTGTTGTCGCAAACTCCGACATCAAATCCATCAGCTGCTCGAATTCACCCAGCCTCTCTCCATATGGCGGGTTCGTGACCAGCAGACCTGTGGGATGCGGTGGACGTGTGGCACATGCATCTCGGCTGGCCAGTTGAACACAAGGTCGAACCCAGGCTCGTTCGGCATTACGCTGTGCGCGAGCAAGCACACCGGGATGAATGTCTGCCCCAAGTATTTTTGCGGGTACGTCATCAAGGACATGCTCACGTAATTCATCTTCGATACGCTGAAAAGTATCCACAGGATGGTCGACCCAGCGTTGGAATGCGAAGCCGGCCCCATCTCGTAAACGTAGAAGCCCAGGAGCAATGCGTCGCGCAATCAGAGCCGCCTCAATCAGAATAGTACCACTGCCACAAAACGGGTCGATTAGGTGCTGTGAACCATCGTAGCCAGACCATAGCAGCATGGCAGATGCTAGTGTTTCTCGCAGTGGTGCCTTGCCCGCTTCTGTTCGATATCCTCGTCTGTGAAGTCTGGCTCCCGACGTATCCACAAACAACTGAGCACGCTCCCCTTCCAGACGAATATGGATCGGAATATCTGGTTCGCTCCGATCCACTGAGGGGCGCATTCCGCAGTGCTTCCTAAACCGATCGCAAATAGCGTCTTTCACCACTTGATTTACCAATTGAAAAGAATGGAGCGTAGGGTGCTCATGCACACTCGAATCAATTGCAATCGTTTGGTCGTAGCGGAGCAGCGTCTCCCAGGGCAACTTGATAATCGCCCCGTACAGGCGGGGACGGTCTTCGACACGGAACGTCCTTAACCGAACTAAAATACGGTTCGCCACACGTGAACACAGATTCGCCCGCCACATAATAGACCGCGGCCCTTGAAACGATACACCGCGAAAGCCTTCTTGTACCTGCTGTGCACCCAGTGACTCCAGCTCCTCTCGTAAAAGCTCTTCAAGCCCCGTATCGCAGGTCGCAAACATCTCCAGAAGTCCATCGGTGATCACGCGGTCCTCCTTCCTTGGCGTTGATACCGCCAACACCGATGTATCTTTCGGTTCCGAAAATCTTGAGGCACGGACGAGCCACTGATTTCTTCAAAGTACCCTAGCGTACCGGGGTCCGGTTTGAAGCGCCGCGAGTTGGTCGAAAACCAGACCGTGCCCTGCGGTGAAAGTATACGCTCAACAGCATGTAAAAGCGCAGGATGATCGCGTTGTACATCAAACACATCGTGCATGCGCTTACTGTTAGAAAACGTCGGTGGGTCGCATATCACGATATCGTATGCATTATGATGCGTCGAAAGGAACTCCATTACATCCGCATGAACCAAACGATGGGTTCCTGGCTCGAATCCATTGAGCCGTAAATTATCCGCAGACCAATTTAGATACGTCTTTGACAAGTCAACTGTGGTGGTTCTCGCTGCACCACCGGCTGCTGCATAGACACTGAATGCGCCGGTATAAGCAAAGAGGTTTAACATACGTTTACCGCTGCTTTGCGACCGAACTTCGCGCCGCGTTGGCCGGTGATCAAGAAATAGGCCGGTATCCAAATACTGATCAAACTCGACCCAAAATTGAAGGCCATCCTCCATAACAATGTGCCGCTGACTCTTTCCCGGTAATACCTCGTACTGTTGCGAACCCCGCTGGCGTTCACGGCGTCGAAAATGCACATACTCAGGAGATGTGGCGACTGCCTCAGCGGCGTACTGTCTCATAGCCAGCAACCACGTATCCAAGGCGTCACCGACGGGTAAGGACCTGCGGCGATATACCGAAATCACAAGGTGGGTCTGTTCCTCTGGCTCAATGGTTTGATAGAGATCCACGATAAGGGGGACTTCCGGTATATCCGCATCATAGACTCGATAGCACGTCACGTTTGCGCTCCGAGACCAACGCCGTAATCGACGAAGATTCTTCACGATACGGTTACGAAGCATCTCTGCCGCCGAAGCATAGGCCGCAGATACATCCGTCAAATCATCGGGCAAATGAACCTCAGCGGAAGTCGCGTTCTAGACGCTGACGTAGTTCAGCCTCTCGAGACGACTGGCCTTCAATACTCGTGTTCATACTGGATTGCATCTCACGCACCATGGTCGATTGCGTATGCGAGATAATATTGACGCGATTATTGAGAATACGAATTGCAGTGTTCAACTTATAAAGCACGAACCCGAGTCCGATTGCCGCCATGATCAAGATGACGTCGATCGCGATATCCATGACTTTTCTCCCATTTTCTTGCCCCGGCACGGCGATGATAGACGATTAGAGCACTCCGCTGCAGTTTTTGGTACGGTCAACCCGTGAAAGATTCAATCATTCGCCTCTCGCCTCCAACACTTCCTCGATGGATCTTGGACCAGCTACCCGAATCGGTGGTCCGCTATATCGTCGAAATCAGCGGACGGCAGTTCCATGTAATGGAGGTAGGAAGTGGCATTCCTGTGCTGGCGTTACATGGTAATCCTACTTGGAGTTTTCTGTACCGCCGAGTAATGCAGCGACTCTTGGGACGACCAGTACGGTTGATAACACCTGACCTTCTAGGGCTCGGGTTCTCTGAACGTATACCTGCATCCGACCATCAACTTGCGCTCCATGGGCAGAGTATCGGATCGCTAATAGATGCCCTCGACCTCAATGGATTCATTCTCGTCGGTCAGGACTGGGGCGGCCCAATTGGGTTGTCTGCAGTGGCCAGCCGGCAGCACCGACTCGCCGGCCTCGTCATACTAAATACGGTGATAGGTCCTCCTAAAGCGTCCTTTCGACCAACGGCATTCCACCGATTTTCTCGGCTCCCGGTGATTGCCGAACTGGCGTTTCGAGGCTTCGGCTTTCCTCAGCTTGGGCTGCACCTAGTACAAGGTGACCGAACCTCAATCCGTGGAAACACCGCACGCGCTTACCGGTTTCCTCTCCAAGGTCTGCCGGTAGCTCCCCTGGCCCTCGCGCGTATGGTTCCCAACAACCATACGCATCCGTCGATAGCGGAATTACAGCGATGCGAAGACGTTATTCATGAGTTTACAGGACCTAGCGCCATCGTTTGGGGAGACAACGACCCCATCCTCGGACGCGTCCGCACCCACGTATAAAGACTGATGCCCAACGCCTCTGTTCGGCGAACAGAGGCAGGACACTTTCTGCAGGAGGAGGTGCCTGATGAGATTGCTGACGCAATATGTGAGGTAGCTGGAATATGAACAACACACCTCGAATCCCTGCTATTCGCGTCACATTGCTTCCCAAGGATACGAATTGGCATGGAACCATCTTCGGAGGCGTCCTCTTATCGCAAATCGACCTTGCAGCGGCTATTGAGGCGAGAAAGCATACGCGCCACAGGACAGTCACAGTGGCGATGCAAGAGGTAGAATTCAAAAAGCCAGTCTATGTAGGCGACGTCGTGAGCTTTTACACAGACGTTGTGCGGCGAGGCAGCACAAGCCTGACTATTCATGTGGACGTCGAAGCGAACCGTCATGATGATCCCACCGAAGTCGTGAAAGTCACTCAGGCCGTAGTGATATTCGTCGCCGTTGGTCCAGATGGACAGAAATGCACCCTAGACTAGCCGGTCTCCGGCGCATCAATGGCGCCGGCGCAAAGTTAGAAAAAGTACCGCGCGCTAAGAGCCAACCGAAAATTACTGGGTGAGAGAAAATCTTCCGCTGTCGGGATCGTCGGTGTACTTGTAGGGACGGCTTGTACATTCTGAAAACGCACCAACTCATCATCAATATAATGTTGGACGGCGCGCTCTACGGAATGTACGCCTGGAATCAGCATCAAGTACTCCACTCCAAGCACCCAGTTCTCGTCGAGCTCGATATCCAGGCCTCCACCCACGTGGTAGCTCGCTGCTTGACCGTTATAATCAAAGAGATCGCTGAAACCATGCCCTTCTATACCGCCCTTGGCGTAGGCTGACACATACTGGGTTGGCACAAAGTACAGCAGTCCCGACATCTTGAGATGCCCCCCAAAGATCATACCTTCGTTCTCAAACCGCTGGTCTGTCGGCGAATATGCAAACTCAAAACCCAGAACATAGAGCGCCTTTACTCTTAGGTTAAAGTCGAGATTAAAAGCGCTCTTTCCCGCCGACAGTACGCCAGATACATGGTTCACCCCCATGGACGAGCCCAGACCGGCAGTAATCATGTCGTTGCGCTTCGCAGATACATGTGATGCGGAAGTGAAGGAAAGGCAGAAGACGATAATGCCGAGGTTGAGCCTCGTACGATTGCCGATCGTGGTGTTTCTATTCAGGAAGCGCATTACCGACCTCAGCCTGAGCAGCGTGTGTGCTGACTGCTGATGTACGTTGCTACTGCCATGCCAAAAACCGGCCAGATGTCGAAACGAGAATAAAACAAGTGACTGCGGACTGTTACTCAGATCCCGCCGCCCTGCACCTGGCTGCCACCCTGCTATCTCTCCGTGATTGAACTGTCCATTGGACAGTGTTTGCTTGTCCCGCTCTCTTCAAATCAACTGTGCATCAATTTTCTGAAATTTTGAGTGGAACGCGTTCTAGAACATGATCTACAATTACCGAGCTTGAATGACCAACCCGTGCATACCGCAAGATATGGAGCATTCCTTGGGATACTTTGAATCCGCTACTCGGCACAGCTTTCGCTCTTATGATGGCACTACTATTCGTTATGACTCATTCGGAGATCCAACCCGCCCCACGATCATGCTGGCAAATGGTCTCGGCGGAAACGTGATCTGTTGGCGACATCTAATCGAACATTTTGCGCTTACACATCGAATCATCTGTTGGGACTATCGTGGCCTCTACGATTCATCTCCCGCAATCAATGATAGCTACACCATTACGGACCATGTGCGTGACCTGGAGTCACTCATTAATGTTGAGGGTATCGAGAGACCCGTCCTGGCCGGATGGAGTATGGGCGTACAGGTCAATCTAGAGTTCGAGCGTCAAAACCCTGGCCAAGCAGCCGGACTCATTCTTCTAAATGGGACCCCTGGTCGTCCTTATCGGACCGTATTCAACCGTGACCTAGACCGGGAAATGACAGTAGCTTGCCAGCAGATTGAGCGCCATTGGAGTAAAATCCGGCACCTTATGAAGCTCAAGACCCTGGCCGTCCGAAAACCCATAATCAACGCGTTCATAAAAACGGTACAACGAGTAGGATTCGCTTCTAGTTCGCTGGATAAACGTATTTTTGCTGAGTTGGGGGCACGATGGGTTGATCTCGACCTCGGAATCTATGGCCGCATTTTTAACCATCTTGCTGAACACGATGCGACGGACATGCTCGACTCTATAAGGACTCCGGTCCTAATCGTAGGTGGGGCTGTTGACCGCATGACCCCGTTGCATCGCTCAGAGTTGATGGCTCACCGTATTGAGGATGCCGAACTGTGCGTACTACCGAAGGGTACTCACTTCACACCGATTGAATA
>PKDL01000297.1 GCA_002863065.1 Pseudomonadota bacterium | reverse complement strand
TGGTAGTTTCTGTACCACCGGAAGTCGAGAATGCGAACGTGACGGTCACTGATATGTCTACGGGCACTGCACTGACTGCCGCGGAAATGGGTGTGCTATCCACCATCGTTGCTAGTGGGAGTCTAGGGATTTTCGAGCTGCCCGCCGGCAATGACCTTGATGGAACTCAACAAGCCATACGAAGTTTTCATATTGAGACGAGCGCTCCTGCAACGGTTCACCAATTCAATCCTTTGAATGGTGAGGAGGTGTATACAAACGACGCATCTTTATTGCTGCCGAGCGCTATTGGAGGGCAGGAGTACTTCGTGATGAGTTGGGGATTGCGCAAGGACTCTTCCAATACCCTACGAGGATTTGCCACTGTCATTGCGACAGAGGAAGGTTACACACAGGTGAAAGTAACTCCCCGCGCCGCGGTCGCTGCTTCTAATGATTCGTCTGTGCAAGCACTTGAACCAGGGCTGACCTCTACATTTGAGTTGGTCCAGGGCGAGGTACTGAATCTTGAGGCTACAGGTGAACAGGGAGATGATCTAACCGGTACCTACGTGACCTCGAATCAACCGATCGTAGTGTTCGGTGGACATGAGTGCGCTAATGTTCCGCTCGGCATTACCGCCTGTGATCACCTGGAACAGCAACTGGTTCCGGTAACGGCTTGGGGTAAGCGCTATATCGTGGACCAGTTTAAACCGCGGGATCCTAATGGCTCAGCGTTTGATGTCGTGCGCGTTCTAGCTGGAGATAATGACGTACTCGTGACGACGACTCCGCCGCAGCCAGGTTACGAGCAATTCCTGCTTCAACCGGGGGCGTACGTGACATTTACCATCAACGGAAACGTCGATATCGCCGCTACAGGTCCCATTCTCGTAGGACACTTTATGACGGGCTCTAGCTATCCGGGGCATATAAAGACATGTGAAAATACTGGAGTCGGTGATCCTGCACTGACGCTGACGGTTCCTACGGTGCAGTTCTTAGATGAATATACGGTGCTTACTCCGCCAGGGTACTTACAGAATTATCTCAATATTACGTCACCACCGGGGGCAAATATTTTCGTGGATGGGGTGCCGTTATCCTCGCCGCTAATACAAGTGGCGCCAGGGATTGATTGGGCAGTGGCTCAGCATCCGGTCGAACCCGGGGTTCACACTGTGACAGCAGCAAAGAAAATCGGCCTGACAGCATATGGCTACGACTGTGATGTCAGCTATGCTTATCCGGGTGGATTACGGCTCCAAAATCTGCTTGGGGGCCAGTGATGAACGAGTATCCGATATGCGTCTCGAAAGTCGTTATCACGTGCATTGTGGTACTTTTTTCTTCTTGCCAAACAGCCGAGAATCCTGTGTCGAGCAATGTAGACGGCGGCGTAGACTCTGGGAGTAACATCGGCTTCGACCCCAGCACTGGGGGCGGGTCTAGCGCTACGAATGGTTCTGCCTCAGCCGGCGATGGTATGACTGCGGACACCGTAGATTCCAGCGTGTCGGATGTCGGCGATATGGTCGATGCTACCGATGGACCAGACTCTTTCGATGCCGCTGATGCATTGGACGCCCTCGATTCTGGCGCTTCAGAAGATAGCGACGACCAGACCGATGCGCAGGATGTCAATGACGGCGAGTCTGGGGACGACAGTATCGATGGCGAAGTTGGTGACGACAGTGTGGACGGAGAAGACACTACGGAGGGTATGACCTCGGATGACAGCCTAGACGGGGAAGATAAAAGCGATGCGGGTGATGTAGATGACGATGGGGTGCCCGATCAGGAGGATAACTGTGTCTTTGTCTACAATCCTGAGCAGGCTGACCTTGACCAAGACTTGGAAGGTGATGCCTGTGATGCTGACCTCGATGGGGATGGGGTGATCGATGAGCTAGATTGCGAACCTATCGATGGCGATGTGTTTCCAGGCAACGTCGAGATATGCGACGGATTCGACAATAATTGCGATGGCATCACGGATGCTCCGGGTTCCGCAGGCTGCACTGAATATTACCTCGACCTCGACGGTGACGGGGCGGGAGTCACCGCAACTGAGGAATGCCTCTGTGGTGCACCCTCGGAGGACCAGGTGCTATTTGGCGGTGACTGCGATGATGAACTGGCGCAGGTGTCGCCCTGGGCAAAAGAAGTCTGCGATGGATTCGATGATAACTGTAACTTGCTTATCGACGATGGGTGTGACGACGACGGTGACGGGTTCTGCGATGCCACGTTTACGGTGATTGGTACGCCAGATATCTGTCCATTTGGTGGTGGGGACTGTCTAGACTGGTCAGCTGCAGTACATCCCAACGTTCCTGAAATCGATGGCAATGGGCTTGACGACAATTGCGATGGAATCAAAGCGGGGGAGCCCATTATCGGAGCCATTGAACCTGACTGTAGTGGTCAAGCTTGCACCGGTGATTCAAACGACCAGCTGCTGTGTGCACTTGACCTATGTTATCCACCCGGTGTGGTGGGTTCGCTCACAGTATCGAGTCCAACGGGCTCTAGCCTGGCACCCGATAGCCTGTTTGGTGATACGCCCTACGGAGCAATTGAGCACTTCGGCTCACTTTCAAACGACCTCTCGCCATTTGCTGGGTCCTCCTATTTAGCCATAAGCTCCGGCCGCTTTACTCAAACCAACTTTCAGACGGCGAGCGCATCGCCTCAATCGGGTAATTCGATGGGTGGGGCTGGTACGACTGATCCGTTCGATGTGAATGAGACGATGAATGATGCCATTGAGGTGAAAGTGACGTTGACAGCTCCAGCTGGAGCGACTGGCTTCACGATAGATTATATTTTTCTGTCTGCCGAGTACGAGGAATATATCGGTACTGAATACAATGACCGGCTATACATTATTCTTAATGCTCCGCAGACAACTGGCGGAGTGAATGAGATCATAAATTTCACGAATTGCTCCAACCCCAATAGCTATTTTGATTTTGAGCAGAATGGGCAAAAGTACTGCTATATCGCCATCAATAGCGCCTTTAGTGAAGCATGTAGCGGAGGAGTGGTGACGAATATATCCGGTACAGGATATGAGTGCATCACGGGCAGCTCGACAGGTTGGCTTGTGACGTCGTGGCCTATCACCGGCGGCGAGACGTTCAACCTCACGTTCCATATTCACGATACGTCGGATTCCGTTTTTGATTCACTTGCGCTGATTGATAACTTTAGATGGTTAGGTGGTATCGTCGATCAAGGCACTGCTTCGAAGAATTGATGCCGCATCTCCTGCTCGCTTGCTCTGTACTTTGGCTTTGTAGCTGCGCACCTCCCGGTTTACTTGGCGTTGGTGAAGTGCGTGCTATTGCGCCAAAAACGACGGCTTTGGGTCTGACTACCTCTGAACACGAGTCGTTGGTAGCAGGTCCTGACTTCTTTGATAATGCGGCGGCGGCCGACACGCTGGTAGACCGGGGAAGTGAGCTTCAATTGAGTCTACAGCCAACCGTCATTGCTGATAGCGGCTTACTAGATGTCGCCCTGGAGCGATTACCGCTCACCGTACGTGAAGGAGTGGAACGTGTAGAGCAACGAACGGGCATCAATATTGCCCGTCAGATCGAAATGGTCAGTATTTGGGGCAGCTCGCTGGAATCCAGTCGGGGCTTTTTGGGAATGGCGGTGTACAGCCGATTGTTGACAGTACGCCAGATGGTGGGCGTACTTGATGCCATCGGGGAAGAGCGATTCGGAGCGCAGGAACCGACAGACAGCGGTCCCAAAGTGGGCATCGAACTAACGCTCTTTGCTGACGTCATATCTCAAGATATTCCGTATATTCTGCAAACGCTTTCCAAGGGTGGGCAAGTCGTGCAACGTGTGGATGTCGCCCAAGGGCGCCTGCTGGTCCTGTTCCAGGATCGCATGCAGCGTCATTATTATGCGTATATTTGGCCCAAAGGGTTGCGGGTAGAAATGCTAAATAGCAATCCAGCCAAACCGCTGGAGGCAGCGGCTCGTCGTGCAGTTGCGTCCGTCCGAAGGTTCAATTTGCTGCGGAATAGCAATGTAGACTTACCGACGCTGAGGGCGCGTTCAGACTCCGACGACGGCATTATTTTTCTAGAAGCGCGAGTTGGAGTTTCAACGGAAATGACCATTGAGGTGCCGGCGGGTGTCCTCGGATCAGATGAAACTCTGCTCAAGCTTCTGGATAATTGGGACCGCATGAAGGTCGTATTAAAGCGCGTCATCTCCGTACACCCGAGGTTTGCAAATACACCGCGGCTTCGTTCGCTGCTGCTTGCTGCCGTAGAGGAAGGTCGGGTGACCGAATCGCTTGATGGAATCCGATTAGATACTGAAGTTGAGACTGAGTTACTGGTCGACGGGTTGAAAGAAATACCACGCGACTAAGTCATGGCGCTAATTGCTTATGGCGCTGGATTAGGTATTTCTTCTTGGATGACCTCAATCGCCTCAAGGATTTCGTCGCTCAGCGCGATGCTCGCCGACTCAATATTATCTCGAAGCTGATCTATTGTGGTGGCGCCAATGATATTCGATGTCATAAACGGGCGGGACGTGACGTAGGCTAGCGCGAATTGTGCCGGATCATGTCCATGCGCCTGTGCCAAATGAACATACCGCGTATTGGCGGCGCGGGCTCGATCATTGGTGTATCGTGAAAAGCGATCCCACAGGGTAAGCCTCGCGTTTTTGGGGCGGGCACCATCCTCGTACTTCCCGGTGAGCATGCCGAATGCGAGTGGAGAATAGGCAAGTAGGCCAACGTCTTCTCGTATGGCCATTTCTGCTAGGCCTACTTCGAAGGTCCGGTTGAGGAGGTTGTATGGATTCTGGATCGATGCCACTCGGGGTAGGCCATGCTTCGCTGCGAGTCGTAAATATTCGTGCACGCCCCACGGCGTTTCGTTTGATAAACCGATAGCTCGAACTTTTCCTGCTTGTACGAGCTCGCCGAGTGCCTCAAGGGTTTCCTCTATAGGAATATTGTCGGCTCCCGGTTCGTGTGAGTAGCCCCTCCGTCCAAAGAAATTTGTCGAGCGCTCTGGCCAGTGAACTTGATAGAGATCAATATAGTCTGTTTGTAACCGCCTGAGGCTAGCATCACATGCCTCGTGAATCTGCGTTTTTGAAAGCCGTGGCCCCCCACGCATCCACGTCATTTGGGAACGTCCCGCTACTTTCGTTGCGATGACCACCTCGTCTCGACGTTTTCGATTAGCGAGCCAGGTGCCGATGTACTCTTCAGTCCGGTGTGCCGTTTCTGCTTTTGGAGGGACGGGGTACATCTCTGCGGTGTCGAAGAAGTTGACCCCATGATCGAGTGCATAGTCCATTTGCTGATGTGCTTCGTCTTCTGTGTTTTGTTCGCCCCACGTCATCGTGCCTAGGCAAATTGAACTCACGAGCATATCTGTTCGACCGAGGCGGCGGTACTCCATGGTGTTCCTCGCTCCTAGTATATAAGGTGTGGTGTGTTATTTTTTACCTCGTTATGTGTCGAAGGATGTCCGTTGACCTTCGCGGAATCAAGTCGTTCGATTGACACTGGAAGAAGCTCGAACATACACTTTTCAAGGGGGTTGGCGTTCGTGTGGGCGCCTCGTTGACGACCGAGTACGATGCGGGTTGGAGCGAGTTGTTGCCAAGCCCTCCATATGTTTCACGATAAAGATAACAAAAGGGAGTCAGCTCAACGAGCGATGGAATCCGAATCCGATATTGCGGGACTTACGCGCGACCAGCTGATTGAGAAGTATGCTCCGTTGGCTAAGGTTGTCGCGAGCAAGATTGCATCTCGTCTGCCCAGCAGCGTTGAACGAGACGACCTAATAAGCTCCGGCGTGATCGGCCTTATCGATGCCATCGATAAGTACGATGCATCGAAGAGTAATAACTTTAAGAAATATGCGGAAATTCGAATTCGAGGAGCGATCCTTGATGAACTCCGCTCGATGGATTGGGTCTCACGTTCGGTCCGGCGGCAAAGCGCACAACTGGACCGGGCTCAGCGGCAGTTTCAGCGCGAGCATGGTCGTGAGGCTACTGATACCGAAATGGCAGAGAGACTCGGTATCGACCTCGAGTCTTACTTTCAGTTATTGCATAAACTTCAGCCAGTCCTTCTGCTTTCATTCGAAGACCTCGGTATCAACAGCGATGGGGAAAAACGGTCATTCACACAGTACCTCCGCGATGCCAAGGCAGCTGATCCGTCCGTAGCGGTACATTTTCGTCGGTTGCGTGAGGTCGTCGGGCAACAGGTCGAGAAGCTCCCCGAAAAAGAGCGGATCGTCATATCTCTGTATTACTTCGAGCACATGAATCTGAAGGAAATCGGCAAGGTATTAGCCGTGACCGAATCACGGGTATCCCAACTTCATGCGAAGGCTGTGAAAGGTCTCAAGGCCAAAGTTCGTCGTCACTTCACAAAAGTGCGTACGGCCGCTCAATAACGCGGCGCTTTTCCGGAATCTCTCGTGTCCCTTTGAGACGTTTCCTACCGACTGTTCTGGCTGGACTGAGCATTGGCCTTTTCTGCTACGCCGCAGGTGCACAATCGCCCAAGAGACCAGAACCTACTCCATTCATCATCGAGTTTCCGGAGGACGATGATGAACGCGTAGGGGTGCTAAAATCCCTTGTTTCCCTTCAAGAGGCTCCCGCCATCATCACCGTTATCGATAGTGAGCAAATCGATAATATGGGGCATAGAACGGTAGCTGATGTGCTTCAGACCATTCCGGGTTTTGAAGGTGATCGGTGGGAGCTTGGGGGCTGGTTCAAGACCCATCTTACGCGTGGATTACCGAACACCACATTGATACTCCGGGACGGGGTCAACGTGGTCAGTCCGTTGACTAATCGACTGACGCTGGACCGTAAGTTTGCTCTCGATAATGTCCGGCGTGTCGAAGTGATCAGTGGTCCAGGCAGCGTTTTATGGGGGAGTAACGCCCTGCTTGGAGTCGTGCACCTTGTGACTCACTCGGGTCGCACTGCTCCGGGGCTGCGCATGCGGGTTGGTGGGGGGCATGGGCCCGGAGAGTTAGGCGCTTTTCGCACCTTTACATCGTGGGGAGGGCTGCTAGCTGATGGCGCGGTTGATGTGTATTTATCGGCCTCGTGGTTCAGTACGATGGGTCCCGCATTGCGGGTTGACCAACCCGTCATATTGGGACCGCTCCCGCGACCTGCGAATGATGGCCCGTCGTTCATACTTCCGGGTTCGGCAGTAACCGACCCGGCTGCCCGCGATCACTATGTAGATGTGACCGGTCGACTTGGATTCGGGCCTGTCAGTATAGGGTTTTCCACCGGTTGGGAGCGAGAGCATCGCGAGATTAGTGCCATTGGTTCCATAGTCTCAGGGGACCTCGTGAGTGTGTCGATGGATACGGTCCATACCGCCTGGATCCGATACCGGGACCGATATGATGGAAGTCGAATTGGACTGAATTTACAGGCCTTTATGGTGCACTGGATGCGTGATGACAATCCGTTCACAGCCTATCCATCATCAGACCTATTACCTCAGGGCGGGACATCGCGGCTTGAATCCGACGGCACGTGGAGGTTTGGGTTGACCTCCGATGTCGATTGGGATCTTCCTGCAGGGCACCGTCTGCTCTTCGGCGGGGAAGTATATGGCGATATGTCGAGTGATTTACTGCTAACGACCTTCGACCCGCTGAGTGGTAGCAGTACGGCAGAAAATGCATGCACACCAACGTTTACCTATCAGCCCACATTAGACGCACAGCGGCCATGCGCTCGCCGCGACATCGCTCTGCCAGCCACGAGTCGAGTCACTGGGGGACTGTATGCGCTGGATGAATGGTCCGTTGACCCAAGATTGAAGTTGAATTTCGGTCTACGTGGACAATTCTCCTCTAGCTATGATCCAGCCGTGTCCTTATCTGGCGGCCTCGTCGCTGAACTACATCCGTCTGTATTTCTAAAAGCAGTCTACCAGGAAGGTTTTCGCGCGCCTGATTTCCAATCGACGAATGGAGCGCAGGGGCTTGCAAGTCTGATTACCGTCGAGAGCAACCCGGAGCTTGATGTCGAACGTAGTCGCTCTGCGATGGCTGAGATAAATGCGTATCTATTCGTAGGAGAAGGTGCCGTGCGAGAATGGTATGTGCGCGCTGGATACAGCTACACGCGCATGGATGGGGTCATCTCGCAAGCTTCGGGGAGGTTTGAAAACGCGGCCTTACGGGATATTCACTCGGTTGAGCTTCTTACTCGCTTGAGGTTTACAGGTTCGCATGAGCTATTTTTGAGTTACGCATATGTCGATGTTTACGACTCTGAGTTCGGCAGATTACGAAATATCGCGAACCACGTGCTCAATGCGGGGGGGCATGTAGCCCTATTTGAAGGACATCTACACTTAGGCGCGGTTCTAACGTGGCGTGGAGCTATGGAAGACCTCAATCGGACGCGTGGCTCCGATGTCGTCGAAAATTTTGGTGGCACGATAGCCGTACCATCCACGGGGTTGGAAGTTACCAGGATTCCGAGTGCACCATTGCTTCGTTTTGGCGTAGAAGGGCGACGCATATTGGACGTCCTAGATCTCGCGTTATGGGTGTATAACGCCCTGGATACTGAGTGGTCGGATGCAGACCTATATTTCGATGGCCGGATACAGCCACGGCCACAACCCAAACCCCGAATTAGCGTCTGGGCGGAGGCGAGGATTCATTGGTAGCTACCATGACATTATCGGCGCACAAGATACGATCCGCGATACTGAGCCTCTGCCTCGTCATGCTCGCAGGATGTGCGGATTATGGTGGAACCGAAGTATATATGACGCTGAATGCGGGCATTCTCTCATCGGTGGATGGAGAGCACTTTGAGCTCTTCGCGAGCGTGAATGGTTCCGCAGTCTCCCTAAAACGATTTACTGTGCGTAACGCACCCTCTTCGGAGGGACTTGCTGTCAAGGCTATCCTCGATTTCGACCCTCCATATGCCGAGCTGGGCGTTACCGATAGTCTAGATACGAACGGCTTACTTCAAGGGGGAGTTTTTTTTCGTACTGCTGTCGATTTGACCTCGGCAACTGATGTATTTGCGACTGTAGAACTCGATGGTGAATCCGACCCAGCTCCATCGCAGGAGGTCATCTTCCGAGGCCAGCTCAGCGCATCCACACGCGGAACGCGTAGTGCGATTCTTATTGACCCCACGGTATCCAGCGTGCGGCGAACAAATACCGAGCTAGGCACGCTCACGCTCGTTTTCCAAGGGGGGGATCGCGTTGGATTCTAACCTCTCTGCGCTACAATATCGCTGTCTTTTGAGTGTGTGGTGGGTATTTGCGCTTCTCTCCTGCGCTACCGTTGGCCCTCCACAAGCGAGTGATTTTGAGCTTCCTTCACATCAAGTGCATCGCTTAGAAAATGGCCTGACAGTTATGACAGTTGAGAACGATGCCCGACCGATCGTTGGACTCACCGCGTATGTGACTACTGGTGGTCGCACGGAAAGTGCGCATTATGCGGGCGCGCTACACTTCATTGAACATCTTGTTTTCAAGGGGGGAACAGAACGCTTCGCTCCTACTGAATTTCGGAAGCGCATGGCGACGCTGGGAGACGAAAACGGCGGATGGACATGGGATGATGAGATTCAGTTTGGTTTTGAGGTTCCTATCGCCGCGTTTGATGAGGCATTGGATATCTTTGCGGAATCCTTGCTTGAACTGAAGTTTACTGAAGATTGGTTTGAATCCGAACGTAAAGTCGTTCTGCAGGAGATAGAGAAAGTTAGCGAGAATCCCTGGCATCGTGTCTGGGATGCATTCGACCAGCAGATGTTTTCACGGCATCCATATCGCCGGCCTGTGATTGGTACTGAATCGAGTATCCGTAGCCAGACTCTCGCCGAGTTGGAAGCCTATTATCGCCAGCGATTTACACCAAACCACCTTCAGCTTTCCGTCGTTGGCGACTTTGATACGGCTGAGGTCGTGAACACTATTCGCCAGCGGTTCGCTAAGTACACACCAGGCCCTGATAGCTTCGAACTCCCAGCGGCTGAAGTTATAGAGCCTCCAATAAGCCAGCTCACGCCGAAACGGCACGAGCTACAATACGGAACCGGGGGAGTTGCGCGCATATTAGCTGGTTTTCGTACTCCCGGGGCATCGCATGCCGACACGGCCGGACTCCTGGTCTTGGCAGAGCTATTAGACTCGGCTAGCTATGGTCTCGGAGCCTCCTTGTATCGGAATGAGCAATGGGTTAGCAGCCTTGGTGTGGGTCATTCGTATATGGTCGATCATGGACAGTTCACTGTTCGTGCCGAGTTACCTGTGGCGAAGACTGGCGCGGTGGCTGCGTGGCTTGAAGCGTATCTGACATCCATATCCGCATCGAGCTTTACGCAGGACGCGGTCCGAGAGGCTGCCCAGCGTGTGCTTTTACGGCGATTGAGGAATTGGGAGCAGTTTGGGTCTCAGGCTCAGGAGCTTGGCTTCATGCTTGAGCGCATGGGTTACGAGAGCATGGCTCAACTGACTGGAAGGATTTTGGCCCAAACACCGAAGTCTATAGCTCGTGTGGCACACCAATACTTCGTCCCGAATGCGTATGTAGAGGTTTTGCAACTGCCAAAGGGTATGGCACGCTCCCCCGTTCGGTCTATTGAAACGGTTCGGTCGAATCCGTTGACGTCTATCCCGGTCATTGAACCGCTCTTGTCTCCTCCTCCGTCCCCAAATGCGGGGTGGGAGGTTTCCGAGCAGCAATCGGTGAATGGCGTGACCTGGTATCGACTTGAAAATGGGTTTGAGCTTATCGTGAAGCCATCAGATGCCAATCCA
>PKDL01000087.1 GCA_002863065.1 Pseudomonadota bacterium | reverse complement strand
GGTTGTACCGAAGTCGTACCTTGGGGAGATTGGAAGGGTCGATTGTCTAGAGGAGTGTAGGCCTCGGAGGCGCAATCTGTCGTATGCTACGAGGTGTGGAGGCTCTTGGAGATCCAGGGTTTTATGGGGTTATGATTTTTGCTATTTTTGATTATGTTTCCCCTTATTTTCTTTGTCGAACGTCTTGAGTTGTTTCAGCACGCGTTCTGCACAGTCTTGGTCTTTGCAGGCACACATCTCATCGCGCATTGCTTCTACTTCGCCAACCAATGGATTTGGACCACAACCATGTGTCAAAAGAAGAGACCACATGAACGCTGCCATGGTGATGCGACTACTCATTTCTCAAACCTCCTCGGCTTAGTCATCTTCCGTATTTGGACGGCGTGACTATGCTACTTATCCAGATGCGCCGGACAACTGGTCTGTATGCTCGCCCATGTTGCCCGAAACCGCACATTTATTGCGATTTTCAGCGATATTGGCGCTGTGATGTTGGGCGCAGCACTTACAATCCTACATACAGGCGCTTTGCAAACCGTTCATTCAAACCAGCTCGGATAATCTTCTTCGCCGATGTGTCGATATCATAGTCTATACGTACGTGTTCAAAGGTCTGTTGGTCGGTATCGAAGACACCAAAACATGCTCGATTATCACGATCCCTCGGCTGCCCAACGCTCCCGACATTGATGATCCATTTTTTGTCATCTTGGTATTCTACCGCCTTACCGGTGGCATCACGGACGCGTCGTGGGCCGAGTAGATACTGATTGGTAAGGTGACTGTGACCTACGAAATTGAAGTCACTGAGTCGGTCGAATACTTTCAGATGCGCTTGAGCATCTTCTTGCCGCACCACGTAAAAAAAGCGGCTGGGTACGATCGGTGCCGAGTGGAAGAAACCGAGATTATCTTGCTCATGGGTGTAGGGCAGGCTGTATAACCACCGAAAGTTCTCGTCGGTCAGCTGCTCGCGCGTCCAATAGAGGGCCTGCTTTGCGGCCATGTAGTAATACTCTGTGTCCATCATACCGGCCACTGCGGCATCATGATTCCCCAGTAAGGTGACGGAGCATACTTCACGGATCAGCTCGCAGCAGCGGTTCGGCTCAGCGCCATATCCAACGACATCACCCATGCATATGTATTTGTGGATACGGTTGAAACGGCAATAGTCGAGTACCGCAGTAAGCGCTTCTATATTGCTATGTATGTCCGAGAGTATCGCGATTCGCATGCGTGGTACCGGCCCCGTAGCGTCTTGTGTGCTCCACCATCTTTTTACCGCTGATTTGTATGGTATCAGGCGAATCGTTGACTGCGAAATCATCCGGTCATTTTGTCTGGCTACAAGAGCGCTCACGTGGTCGCCGAGGTGTCCATATTCGGTCGGCTGCGGCCACAAAGATGCACCAATCACCAACGACAGAGATTTACTATTGCGTCTTCCCGTCGCGGGGATTCAGAGTTGTCGGTCGTGCCTGTCGCATTAGATTTCGGGGAAGCAGAATGGGCGTAACGTTCGCATACGTTCATCCCAAGTGTGCTCGTGCATGTGCCATAATGCGACGCACAGGGAGCTCAAAAGGGAATTGCCGTCTTGCGGCGTGAAACAAAAACCCACCACTTCATTCCCACGTACGGCGACCGTCGGGACGCTCACAACGGTTTGATTCAGGATCCGTCCAAAAATCCCATGGTCACGTCCAAAGCTGAATATTTGGGCTGAACTGACCTTGTCAGTGACGGAGACACGGCGCTCATCCCGCAAGCGTCTCAGTACATCTTCCCTATCTAGTGCTTTCGTCAGTCGTATGGTGAAGTGAATCGAGTGCATGTACTGCGTATTCAGTTTCATCGCGGATGAAAACAAGTCGAGGTTATGGCCCAGTGTATTGAATAGTCGCACAGCATCCGCTGCATGGTGAGTTCCGAAGTCTGGATCACTGTGTTGGCCCACTTCGGGAGCAGGAATGAAACTCCCTGATTGAGAAATATCCGATGCTCTCCGAATGCATAGAAAGCGTGCATTTTCTAACAATCCGGTGCCACCATTGACACCGGCAATCGTCTTTAGCAGGACTGCGATATTGTGTGTATTGCAGCTTACGACCTGGATGAAACGATCCTCCCCTCGTATCAGCGCAGAGTCATTGATACCGCGGGCAAACGGCTTACCGAAACCGGATTCGCTACCTTGTGCCATGAAAACACGGCTTCCATCGTCGAATTGCTCGTAAATGTCTTTACGATTCTTGTTGCCCACCGGCGTACAGTCGATGACGACCTTCGACCTTTCGATGGCTTCCAAGTGTGTGTACTGAGGATTGAGCCCCATGGCACGGAACTCATCATATGTCTCCGGTGTGGCCGCGAGAGTGGCACCTTTCTGTTGTAGGGCCATAAGTTTCGGTCGATCTGTAATGCGTGGGGTGGCCTTGTGAAAGCTAACTTCGTCGATGCCGAATTCCCGTCTCATTGCAGATAGGATGCCGATAAGCGGCTCCCCGATCGTTCCTGTCCCTACCACATGGACGACATTACGTTCCTGCATGACTCGCTCCTCAAGGTTTGCGGGCTGTTTGCACGTCAGTATCGATTCTGTTGGGCTAAGTGTAATCCACCCCGCCGTGCTGGGAGTATAGGCCTGGTTGACTGTATAGCAATGTAAATAAGATGCTCTTTCCATAATAGATGCGGCTCGGAAACAATCTTTCCGAAAACGCAATCATATGTGTTCTGTGTTTTCTTATATTGCGCCCTTTCTTTGTGATTCAAATACTTTGATTGCAATTCATGCAGGATCGCCTGGTTGTATGTGCACAGCGGTTGGTAGTATCTCGGGAAAGTGAATCAGATATCAGTAATACGTACGGAATATCGCTCCCGACCTAGTCGGCGAAAGCCTAGTGATCGATATAGATAGGCTGCGGGCGCGTTCATTCGGTACGCCTCTAGGTCGATTCCGTGAAACCCGTTTTGTTCAGCATATTCGAGCAGTTTCGTCACGAGTTCTCGGCCGACGCCACCCCGACGGCATGTCGGGTCGACGTACAGCGTTTCAATCCAGAATGCAGGTCCGCAGAATTTAGTGGAAGTCCAACAATGGGCGACGATTACCCCGGACCAAATATCTGTTTCGGAAACGCGGCCCAGCCGTACGAACGAACTGCTGGTCAGCAGTGTCGTAGCCGTTTGTAGCAGTGCCTCATCATCGATTGGCAGCTGTAAAAGTTCGAGGTCACCCTTCAGAAGACGCACAATGTCAGGCACGTCTGCGAGTGTCGGCGCTGCCAGGGTAACTGGAGACATAAGCAATAGTCCTCCGAACAGGGGGTAAACGTACGCGCACTGCATTTACACTGGTGAGATGTGGCGCAACGAGAAGAGATACATATTGCAGCTGCAATTATAGGCTTCATTGGTTTTCAGCGATGCATACGGCGACGCGTCTACCTTGCAGCAGTGTATTTAGCTCGCCAGGCCTGGCCGCTCGGCCAATGACCAGGAACACCGCTACCGCTTATTTAGATTGTACGCGGTATTCTCCGGTAACTCGCGTTTGTAGGAGCGGGTCTTTCTTTGCACCCCGGAGTACCATATTCAGCCACGTGATGGTTGTCCTCGCTATTACGTCAGGAGCGCTGTCTATCTGTTGGTTTGAACGTCAGGTGCAACTGGCACCAAGAAAGGTCGCTGCTTCACCGAGCAGGTCCTACACTCGGCATACGTCGCTGAATGTGCAGTCTCCAGCCGATTTCGCTCGCCAAGAGAGTCTTCGGACTGGGAAGGGCGGCGTAAATCGGTTGGACGGGCTCATTTCCTATTCCCTCTCTTGATTTGACCGGACTAGCTCCGGGTGTCCCAGAGGGTAGCGTCATCGAGCTCAACGGACTTTCCGTGAAGCGAGTCGACGGCTTTTCCAGTTGGACGGAACTCTCGGGTCGGTCGATTCTGGCTTGATGCCATAAAATAACGTGCAATTACCGAGGATTTGATCGGCATCGTTTGACGTAATGCATCGGACTCGTTAGCGTTTAGAGAGCCTCTGCCTTTGCTGGACCACACATGCTGACGTATCCCTTCTTGCCATCCAAAGTTCGTGTCGCTGCCACCGCGGCACTCATTGCAGTCCATTCCTTGGTCACAGGTTGTATTCCAGACCCCTCTCAATTCGAAGCGAATGATGAAGTCGAGCCAACCAAACCTCCGATTCAACAGGATGAGCCAGAGCCAGTTGCGGGCTTTCAAATTGTAGACGTACAACCGGCGTCAGGACCGCCGAAAGGTCTCCAACTCGTCGAGATACGCGGTGGTGGTTTCAGAGAAGATGCGCGTGTGATTTTTGGTGGTAGTGAGGCACTGGACGTTACTGTGACGTCGGCGGGTCTCATCTACGCGTTAACCCCACCGTATGTGCCGGCGACTGTAAGCGTTGTTGTTGTAAACCCTGACGCGAGCCAGGCGGAGCTATCCGCTGCTTACAGATACGAGAATAGTTTGGAGTTCGATGCGATTGAACCCTCTCTCGGGCCGATATCTGGCGGTACGCCTGTGCGTGTAACGGGAAGCGGGCTTGCCGGGACTGAAGCAGTGCTCTTTGAGGGTAGAGAAGCGCTCAAGGTTCAAGTTATCGACGATACACAGCTGCTGGCAATTACCCCGCCAGGTTATCGTCCAGGATCGTCGCACTTGCATATCGTAACTGGCACTCGGGCAGTGAAGTTTTCTAATGCCTTCTCGTACTTTGAAGAACCGGCGGTTGAGGGCATGGCCCCACTTCACTCGGCACCGAGCGGGGGAGGGACGCTCACGCTGACTGGCTCCGGCTTGGTTGCGGAGGCGACGGTATCCATTGGCGACGCTACTGCACCCGTGCTCGCGACAAGTGATGATGCCTCCCGGTTAGTCGTTCGGATCCCTGCTAATGAGGAGGGCCGTTATGATATCGTCGTGTCTACCGTCCATGGTCAAATACGCATGCCCGAGGCGTTCGTGTACCGCACCACTGACTCGTTAGAACTTGTGAATGTATGGCCGCAGTCAGGCACTGCGCTCGGCGGTGACGAAGTATCGCTTGCTGTGGTTGGTCTAGAGTCCGCGCAAGGGCTCATCGTACGGTTTGGTGGTGAACCAGCGAAGCTTCGAGCATTCGACGTGGATCAGGACCTGATTTTGGTTCGTTCGCCGGTTGGTACCCCAGGCGCGCTTGCTGACATTGAAGTGAGCCTAGACGCTGGAGATACTACGTTGGACGATGTATGGCGTTGGACTCCAAGCCTTTCGGTCACTGATATTTCACCTGACCGAGGCCCGTCGGATGGGGGAACCCGGGTCGAGATACGAGGGCAGGGCTTCGAGACAGAGAACCTGTATGTTCGTTTGGGCGCGCTTCCAGTGGGAGGTCTCGACGTTGTCGATGATAGCCTACTGTCGTTCACTACGCCCCCTGGCAGCCCAGGCTACGCTTCACTGCGTATCAGTACGGACTCTGCATCAGTGAAGCTACCAGACGCGTATGTCTACGAAGCTGGCGAGACGTTGGTATGGGCTGTTGAACCTGATTACGGCTCGATTGCGGGAAACACACTAGTCACGGCATACGGTACGGACTTACCAGATGGGGTTACGGTGCTCTTTGGAGGCACGGCAGCTACTGACGTGGTGCAGTTGTCGCCAAATATCATCGCATTCCGGGCGCCTCGAGCTGATGCCATCGGCCCTGTTGACATACGGTTGAGTGGCGATGGCTTGGAGACTACATTGGCTGATGCCTATACCTACTTCGATCCAAAGGGGCTGTTCGGGGGGACGTGGGGAGGGCCAGTCGACCGGTCTTTGAATGTGACCGTTTTACAGTCAGGTTCTGATGAGCCGCTACCGAGCACGCTAGTCGCATTAGGTGGTGAGGACGTGCCGCGTTTCCTTGGCTACACCGACGATAGGGGGCAACTGACATTATCCGATTTCGACTTGCGAGGTCGTCAAACGGTCACGGTCGCAAAAACTGGTTACGGTGCGTCTACTGTCGCGGCGTTCGACGCTGAAAACGTCACCCTATTTCTTCCTGGAGTCAGTGAGCCTGGGGGCGCGGGTAATTCTGTGCCGCTATTCCCTGGTCGAGTGGAGGGCACGCTAACCGTTCCTGGAAAATACGTTCTTATGCCTCCGTGGCAGTGTAAGGATACAGTGGAACCACACGACGGCCTATGCCAGCCTTGCCAAGTCGATGCGAATTGTAGCGTATCCGCACCTCACTGCACTCGGACAACAAATCAGGCGCCCTTTTGTAGCTCAGCGTGTGTTGACGACGGCGACTGTTTGGCGCTCGGTGAGGCAGCTGACGGTAATCAAAACTTTATTTGCAGCCCGTTACTCACAACAACTGGAGGGCGGTGCGTACCGAATCCAGGCCGCGCGGAAGCACGCTGTTACGTTAGTAGCTCATCGGTCCTGGGGGCATTGGCGGCTCCCGATCCGCTCGCCGTCATTCCACTGGATTCCTCTCAGCGCACGTTCTCCATTGATAATGCTCGTCTCGGGGAAGTTGCAGTGTATTGCCTCGCCGGCTCAGTTCGAGTCATTGACTCAGTTGAATACTTTGAGCCGACTGCTATGGGCCTCGCGCGTCATCAAACGGTTAGTCCCGGAGAGGCGAGTCCTGAACTCACGATGCCTACGGAGGTACAAGTCACGATCGATATTCCGCTAGATAGGTCCGTCAATGTTGTCATTGGTCCGCAACCTTTGGCACCGACTGGACCGCACAGGACGGAGATTCGGGCCTCGATTGACCTTGGGAGCGACGGGTACGTGCCGCTACGTTCCAATCAGGTCTCGCCCGACGCACTCGATGCTACTTTCCGAGGTTTGCCACGAGATTTGAGCGGAGAATTAGCGGATGTTTCCTATGCCTTCCATGCATCGTCATCTTCTAATGAACCAAATATTCTTCCAACATCTGATGTCCTGAGACATGGGATAGACACTTTAGATGACGGTCGCTGGCTGCAGGGGGTAAATGGCGTTTGGGGCTGGAGGACCGACGGGTATCCAGGCGATGTACTATCAGTCGAGGTTCTTACTGATGGACGCGCCTTTGCGACCACTAGCGACGGCCAGATTTTAACCTGGTCTGGTGGGCAGTGGACATCGCAACCAATCACGGCTGGCGAGGCGCTCCATGACATCGCGGACAACTATTCTGGGGGACTACTCGCTGTTGGCGATAGGGGTCGTATTTTACGTTGGGATGGCTCTGGCTGGAGTATAGAAACAAGCGGGACTCAAGCCACGCTTCGAGGGGTCGCCTCTTTAGGAGCCGAGGCGGCAATTGTTGTAGGCGATTACGTGATACTGGAATCATCCGGCACGGGTTGGACAAACGTCGCATACGGCCCCCCCAAGGAACTGGAAGCGGTCAGCACAGTCCCACAGTCAGATGCGTGGGCCGTCGGTCGTCACGGCGTCGTGCTCAAACGCGGTGCTACTGAAGGGGGCTGGGGCGCGGAAATCGTACCCGTGTATAGCGACTTACACGATGTATGGAATACATCGGATGGCGACGTGGTCGCCGTGGGTGACGAAGGAACTATTTTGCGGCGTGGGTCTGATGGCGAATGGTTTACCGATGACGCTCCAAATCGCAGGAACTTGCGAGCGGTATATGGTCGGTCAGTTCACGATATCTGGGTCGTAGGGGATGCCGGCGTCATCCTACACTTCGATGGGGCTAGTTGGAGTCAGCAGGGAGCTAGCGATGATGCAATCTCACTTCGTGCGATCGGCGCAGCTGCCACGGGCGGGGATCTGTTTGCCCTGGGTATGCATGCTGTTCATCTGGACCCGTTCCTTACGATTCCCCGATTTATTGAACCTACATCTGGCGCTTTGTGGAGCATGCGGCGCATACATTGGACCGATGCAGGTGGAAATCCAAGCTTTCTAAGCATGCGGATCTATGATGCCACTGGGAGCCTAGCCTGGACTGTGATGGCGCCTGCATTCGCCTCGGACATCGAATTACCCAATATCGGGGCGTACGAGCCGGGCGTCTTATCGCCTGGCCCCAAGCGGCTTTACTTATACGAAGTAGACCACACGAACTTTGATATTGATGGCTACGATAATCGGGTGTTTCGTCTATTAGATTGGCACGCATGGGCGCAGGCAACCATGCCATTCGATAACCCAGCGGTCCCGGTGCCGTCTCCCTGAGAGCAGCGATGGGGTTATTTACCCGCGCCCTTGAACCAATCCGCCCGGTTCTTGAATAGGGCATTAAACGTGGTGAGGGAGCCGTAGCAGCGCGTGATATAATGTTGAAGTGCGACTCGGTCTGCGTCATCTAACTTGCTATGACCATTTATCTTTTGCTCTAAGACTCGTAAATTATCACGAATCATTACGACCTTACGAAACAACTGGTCGATTGGGATTTCCTTGGGGGACAGTTCATCGGACGCTGGCTTGACCACTAGGGTGCCGCCTTTATAGCGGTCCACGGGTTCTACTTCTCCGATGCCGAGGCTGTCTTCGATTGCCTCTTGTATTAGGTTGCGTAGTTCGCCTTTGTCCATATCGGCTAGTCCTTCAATGTTGACGGGCTCTTGGTCTCTATCATGCCTCGTAGACCGCCAGACGGTTTCAGTCTTATGAGTGCCTCGAGTCGACGTTGTTTTTTTTCGCTTTCGAGAACGCTCACCACCACGAATATCGAATGGATTGAGCCTGCTCTCTTTCACTGGTTTGTTGGCTTTGACGGCAAAGCCCGGCATTGGGGCGTATGCATCACATTTGAATGCCGTCGAAGTAATGGACCCAGACCGTGGTTTGCGGCCGCAATGACCGTAAGCACGTTCTTCGGAACCAAAATCTTTTTCGAATCTTGCGCATGAGCCACATCGGCCCGGCAACATATCCCAATCCGGATTTGTACTGCTCACTGCTACTTTATCGCTGAAGAGGCCATGCATGTGCAAGTCGACCTCAGGTATGAGGCCGCACCATACCCGAATCGGTTTCTGTGGCGATTTGCCACCTGATCTTCCGTCCAGCGCATTTGCACCGTACTCTAGGCCGCATGAAGTTTAGGTCGTACATCACCGCCGTGTCGGTCATCTTGGCGATAGCCTGCGAACAAAAAGAGCCGCAGTCTACCGTAAACACTCGTACAGAGGCTGATCAGCAAGTGCGTAAACTCAGAGAGGATAATGAGACAGAGTTCAAAGACTTACGTGGTCGTTGGTTAGCTGCTGAAGCGCAGCTCATTCAATTGAAGACGTTATTTGAGGAGGCGAACGGTACATCCAAGACAGAACGCAACGCGTTGAGAGAGTCGATACAGCTGCTGGAGACCGAAATGATGTCGATGCGGACAGCAATAGGCGGTGTATCGGTGGGCGGGGTATCGTCCGTGGTCACCATACCGGAGCGTGAGCGGTTGAGGCGTAGTGCAGAAGAAATTATTTGTCTACGTCGCCGCCAGGCCGATGAGCAAGTAACGTCGGTCTACGGACGGTACGGCTTTGCCGATGAGGCGGAATGGTCTGCGGCATGGCTAAGGTATGCGACAAACTCGAACTTCGAAGCGGAGCTTTTTGTGCGTTTGAAGTCCCTCTGCCCAAGATATAACGATATGTAGTGTCGTTATCCGAGGCTACGGCTGGAACCTTTTGTTTTCAGAAACCACCGATAGTCCAACCTGGTACTTACAATCATCCGTTCGGAAACTACGGCAATCTAGCGCGTAACGGATGGAATTTAGCAGCGACTCAAAATAGTGTGTAGATCAGAGGCGCGGCGATTGACCCTTCAGTCAGCATAATAAAGGCAGCCATGGCGGCGAGTACGATCGCAATTGGGGCAAGCCACCAGCGCTTGCGGGTACGTAGGAATTCCCAGAGTTCTCGCCAATGTCTCATAATGGGATGTCCCCTTGCGTGAGCTGCTCCCATGCGGCTTTGAATTCTGGCGAGCTTCGGTTTAGCAGCCGGTCCCCCTTCCGAAGGCGTACACTAGAGAGTGCGGATTTTGGTAGCAGCCTCGAACCATCTGCTGCCGTTACTACTGTCCGATTGGACGGAAGTAATCGGACGATTGCCTTTGGCTGGCCCGATGCATCAAATGTAAAGACATCGACACCATCGGAAGTCGCAATGTGCGTGCCATCGGCGGAAATCGCAACGTGTCGAGCGATAGGAGGCACCAAGAACTGTGCATCTACTTGCCCGCCTGTCTTCAAGTTAATGCGGTATCCTTGGCTACCGGTTACAACCATCGCGGTATTTCCATCGGGCGTTATGTCCATTGCGGCTGATGATACCCTCCTCGGAAGGCGTGCCCTGGCCGTCGCGGTTCCGGTAGGGTCGAATTCTAAGATATCCCCAACGCGACCCACACCGAATACCCGGCCCTGTGCATCGGTGGCGAGGGCGACAACCGTGGCGTTCAGCTGTGCTGTCACTGTAGCCTTCGCATCTTTCAAGGTGATGAGTCGTCCCCGTTCGATCATGACAAGTGCCTCGGGTGCGGCTGCGGCATTAGTACGCCAAACGGCTGCCAGTAGCTCAGTCTCTGTTCTATGGCTTACGAGTAATTCCCCCTCTGTATCTAATGCGACTGCGTCGTTGTCTCCCATCCGTACGCGGATTTTCGCTACTTTCGAAGTGCCTTCACGGTCCAGTGTGATGCCGTGTAGTGAAGGTACACTTCCAGGAGGTTTTGATGGCTGGTGACCAGTGCGGATGTCGACGGTCAGATCCACTTGATCCGCGGTAATTCTGAGGGCTTCCGTCTGCCACGCAATACTGGTGACAGAGGGGATAGGGAAGCGTTTGACAAAGAGCGCAGAGGACGAAT
>PKDL01000347.1 GCA_002863065.1 Pseudomonadota bacterium | reverse complement strand
TCAGCTCGGCCGTGAGAAGCGAGCCGCATTCGGGGCAGCGTGGAGTCGGGTGCGTCAACAGCATGATTGTCCTATTATACCCCAGATGAAACGAAGTCTCAGTTGGACAGCATCCGAGCGCAATGCATTCGAAATGCTGCTCTGGAGGATCAGCCACCGCTACGAAGTAGAGGAGCTGCTTACCAGACAGTTCGGGTGTTTTTGTGAGGGCAATACTTGGACGAGCCCAAACCTCGGTGGTTCGTATCGTCTGGACTTTACCGATGACCAGCTTGCCGCGTGTCTCTTCATCTCGGATGACGCCTCATGAGGTACGGCGCTCGCTTTATTGCTGCCGACCATGCTCCTGCGTTGTTGGAGCGAGGATTACTTGGGGGGGCGTGGTTTGAGGTGAATACCTTACATGAGGTGCCTCTTTCACAGCTATCGGCGGAGCTCTTGTTGATGGCACCAGGGGGCCGGCGCTGTTTGGACGCGAGAGAAATTGCAGTGTTCAAATTTCCGGTAACTGCTGAGGTCGAGTTGCATTCCGAAAGCTTGATCAGCAGTCCATACGGCGGAAGCTTGCCTGAGCCAAGCTCTAGGTATCCTTGGCGAGGTAACGGGTTTGCTCCCAGCGCCGTTGAGCGATTAGAGAACTACCTCCTACCCGTGCCTTTCCCTGAGCGGACGGAGTTTGGGCGCTGGAGTAGTGGCGGCTTCGAAGCGTTTCAGCGTTTTACTCGTGGCCAGTGGGGGAGGCTCTGAGTGACAGCGTCACGGCTAGCTAGGGACCGCGCCGAAATTGGGCGTCTGGTGATACCCGGCTCCACGGTGTCTGAATTGGAGGTGGTACTACCGCGGCGATACCGTCGTTTGGCTATCGACGACGCAACGGACCGGGCGGTCTGGTTGGATACGAGTGCTCCAGCATTATTGGAAGTCGCGGTCAGTGCTGGTGAAGTCGTACTGCATGCTCTGGCTAATGAGGCGGACTTCGCTGCGGTACTCACCAATGAACTCAAAGCATCCGCCTCGCCTCGCGATGCTATGGACTGGCTCGAATCTTCCTATGGTTCGCTCCAGGTCATGGAGTCATTTAGAAAAGGGATGCGTCTCGCGGTAAGCACCTTTCCACTCGTTATTGAGCTGCGGGGCCGTAAATCAATGGAGCGGGCTGATGTCCTGTGGGGAGCAGCGGCGTATCGTGCATTAGATGCATATTGTCGTGCCCAAATCGCAGATGTGCCGCCCGCGCTTTTCGGAGCGTGGACGCCAGTAGAGGACGGGCGCTATCTCTCGACGAGTGGCTGGTATGGGGCCGCTGCGTTGGATTCGGGTGGGTTTTCATTACATCCACCAAATGAGTTCATCGCCTGGATTAGGCAGTGGTTGTTGCCAGACTCAGAAGTGCATGCCGTGGATGCCAAGCTTCAATCGGTATGGCCACGGTTGACGCGACGCGACCTAGTGGTGGATGGCAATGCATTCCGCTCAGAGTGGTGGCTACCAGGGCCTGAGTTGCACGTTTCTTTATCCGCGAATCACGGTGTTGTCGTGCAGTGCGGTGACTGAGAGTGAGGCCATTCATGGGTTTTGAGCATGATTTTTACGGAGGATATGAGGGCGAGCCCGAGTACATTTTCCGCATAGAACGTCAGCCGGCCCGCTCTCTGCGCATATGGGGCGGTTATATTGATGCGATTATGAATGCTGTGGCTCTAGACCCATCTGGTTGGCATTCTCTGGCCAAATTTTACCATTTGAATGAAGGGTGGTTCGAAGGGTCTCCGTGGCGCATACCGGAGCTATCGACAGCGCTCGACCAGCTCCAGTCTGTTGAATCTTCTGAGCTTGATGAGCAACAGAAGCGCGTACTGGCAGCACTATGCGAGTGGTTTCAGGTAGCGCTGAATGAGGGCTTGGACGTCGTCATCCTATACGATTAGTGCTCGTGAGACCGATCTGTAGACGGGAGGGAGAAACCTCCAGCATGATGTCGCGAGACAACCATACCGGAGGTTCTCGGCGGAGTTTACGGGTACATAAGGTCTACGGGCACCATGGTGAGCGCATTGTTATGCGTAAAGCTGGTCGAGCCCTGGAACAAGAGGTAGCCGAAGGCATCATAGGCATAGACATCGATAAGGTAGGTACCGAGCGTGAGATTGGCGATAACCGTGGGGTCAAAGCTGAAGAACGGTAGCTCGACCATCTCTTCTACCAGGGTGTACTCACCAGTCACGGGGTCAAGCTCCCACAGGACGTAGTCAATGCTATCCATAGGGGGGTCGAACTGGCCGTCATATGGTGCAAACAGGTCTAGCATGACGTCACCGGAGAAGACGACGGGGTCCAGTGTGACGGTCAATACCTCAAGTGGCTCGTTGACCGTCAAGCTGGTTGCCGCGTGACTCACGAGGTTTCCTAGAAAGTCGAAGCCGGTGATTTCTACATCATAGAATCCGTACTCCAAACCGAGAAGGTCCACCATACCAACACCATTCAAGTCGACGGGCATGAGTGTAGATTCGAGAACCACTGGACCGAACGCGCTTCCGGCTCGAACAATGACGCGGAAGTCTGTTGTATCAGGTGTGACACTCGACAGTGCTGGTGCGTACAGCGTTAATGCCGTGTCTCCGTAATAGATAGCGGGAGCCGCAGGTACCGGGACAATATCACCACCAACATACACATCGCCGCTCGTGGGTGGAGGTGGTGTTGGGTAGGTATCGTAGCTATAACTTGCGGTACCGAAGGAGCAACCGCGTGCTCCT
Source organism: Pseudomonadota bacterium (assembly GCA_002863065.1). Lineage (GTDB taxonomy): Bacteria > Myxococcota_A > UBA9042. The sequence goes on along the minus strand of PKDL01000347.1, from coordinate 8,130 downwards.
GTCAGCAAGGTGAAGAAGGTCAGGATAAGGGCGAGCTTGCCAGTGCGAATCAAGTTAGTCATGGTGGTGTTCCTTTCGTTGGACTTGAGTTTTGCCCGGCAGATGGTGCTCCCCCTGCCGTGTTGCCCTACTCCCTAAGCGAACACCGTGCCAACTTGTAAGTTACTGAAGTTACAAGGTTTTAAATGAGAACAGGGTGTGGCGAAATCGCCACACCCTGTGGTGCAATACACGCAGCAGGATGTCTTAGCGGGCGAGTTCGTCCACGTCGATATCGTGCTTTTTGAGGACCCGCCTGAAGTTGCTTCGGTCGAGCGCGGCATCGCGGCTCGATTGCGAGACATTGCCCTCATTCCGCACCAGAAGTTGCGTCATGTAGCGCTTCTCGAACGCATTGACAGCAAGCTTCTTGGCCACGGAGAACGGCAGATGCGAATAGTCCGTCTGATCGCCGTTCTTGATGAAGGTGTTTTGCTGGAGGTGACCTGGTAGGTGACGCGCTTCGATGGTCTCACTCCGGCATAGCACCACCGCTCGCTCGACTACATTTTCGAGCTCACGGACGTTCCCCTGCCACCGATATCCCTGGAAGATTTCCAGGACCTCCGAAGAGAAACCAGTGATGTCCTTACCGAGCTTCGCGTTACAACGCTGCAGCATGTGGTAGGCCAGCAGAGGGATGTCATCAACTCGCTCCCGCAGCGCAGGCAGCGAGACCGTGATGACGTTGAGGCGGTAGAACAAGTCTTCCCGGAACTTGCCCACCCGCATCGCTTCTTGGAGGTTCACATTGGTCGCTGCGATGGTCCGAACGTCGACCTTTACAATCTCGTTCGATCCTACGCGCTTCAGTTCTCCCTGCTGAAGTACGCGCAGCAACTTGACCTGTGTGGACGGGGGGATATCCCCAATTTCATCCAAGAAGATGGTACCGGTGTGAGCCACCTCAAATAACCCCTTTTTGTGGGCGGTTGCACCGGTAAAAGCACCTTTGGCGTGTCCAAACAGCTCGCTCTCTAGAAGTGTCTCTGTCAGAGCGGAACAGTTGATAACAACGAAAGGCTTGTTCTTTCGGGGACTGCGGAAATGGATAGCTCGAGCCACAAGCTCTTTACCCGTTCCAGATTCCCCTTGTATGAGCACGCTTGAGCTGGAGTAGCTAACGGACTCCACGAGCTCAAACACCTCGAGCATTGGCGCCGAGCGGCCCACCATATCTTCGTAACGGTCCCGGATCTCGAGCTGCTGCTCAAGCTGCCGATTACGTTCAGTGAGGCGCTTATGTTCGACCGCTTTCCGAACCACATTTGAGACATGGTCAATGCTATCGAATGGTTTGGTGAGGAAGTCATGTGCCCCTTCTTTGACCGCTCTGACTGCGGTTTGCACGGTAGCAAATGCAGTCATCATGACGACGTGAAGTTCGGGACGTTCGTTCCGAAGAATCGGTAGCAACTCAAGACCACTCATGCCCGTCATTTGGACATCTAGCATGACGACATCAAAGTTGGCCTCCGAAAGCACTGCCAAGGCATCTTCAGCGCTTCCGGCCACCACAACCTGGTGACCTTGGCGACTAAGGATGGTTTTGACCGCGCGTTGCATCGCCGGGTCATCATCTACTACCAGTATCTGCGCTTTTGCTGCGTCGGCAGCGGCTGCTTCGACTGGTGATGTCGTAGACTGCAAGTGGTCGTATCGACTTTTTGCCAAGACGCTCACACTTCCTCCTCTTGTGATTTGGGCCATGGAAGACGAACGGTGAATGTGGTGCCCATTCCGGCGCGGCTATCCACCTCTATTGTTCCACCATGGTCGGTAATAATTCCGTAGGAGATCGACAACCCCAAGCCGGTCCCCTTACCTTCTGGTTTGGTTGTAAAAAATGGGTCAAATACTTTATCGAGATGTCTTTCGGGGATGCCCGGCCCAGTATCGCTCACGACGAGGTCTACCCATTCGCCGTCGCTGACCTTGGCGCTGATATCGATGGTACCTCCACCGACGTCTTCCAAGGCTTGCCAAGCATTCGCTATGAGATTCATCACCACCTGTTGCAGCTGGTTTGCATCGCCCAAGACGAGCGGAATTTCGTTGTGAAATTGTGCATTGGTCTCCACTGGAGCTCGTCTGAACTGCGTACGGAGCAGGAACAAGGACTGCTCTACGACTTTCGAGAGGTCGACTGGGCGCCGTTCTCCTCGACTGGGCCTCGAGAAGTTAAGCAGGCTGGCCACGATTTTCTTACAACGCTTCGCACTGTCCTCTATCTCACGCAGAAAATCATGTAGCGTGGTGCCTTCGGCGGCGTCCTGCATTAGGAGCTGAGAGAAGGCCATGATGGCACCGATTGGGTTATTGATCTCGTGGGCGACACCGCCTGCGAGCGTTCCAACGGCTGCCATTTTTTCACTTTGCAGGAGCTGAGCTTGAAGGTCCTTCTCCTCGGTAATGTCCTTGTAGTGACATACAACTTGGCGCATCCCTGCGTCTTCGGTGTCGTTCGTGATCATCGGATGGCTCCAGACTCGAAAGGTCTTCTCGCCATCGTGGGTGCTAACTTCAGCTTCGGCGTGTTCGCCGCTTTTGAAAGTGGTTTGTGCTGGGCAGGCCTCGCAAGGAGTACTTCTACCTAAAAAGGCATCGTAGCAATGGCGACCGCTCACGGTGCGGATATCGACACCACTCGTGGTGGCGAGCGCTACGTTTGTCCGAACGATATTGAGTTGGTCGTCTACGATGGTGATCGGGTCGACGAGAGCATCGAAGGTTGCTTCCCAGGTGCGTTTCGCTCGCATCAGCAATGTGGTGCGTTCGATGACCTTCTCCTCAAGCATATGATTGAGCTCGAGTAGGCGGTTTACATCCGAGGTCGGGTTCTGGTGTTTGCTGCTCACGTCTTGTGCTACGGGACGTCTCGTTCTGGGCTTAACCAGATTCTGGGTTCAAAGTGACCCATGGGGGGTTGATAGAATGACCCTCCACTGGGTTTGTTTTGACAGTGATACAATATTATTAGGTTTTTTGCATTGCCTAGTGCGCTTCAGATTATTCAATGTTCGCAAAAAAAATGCGAATTTTTTTGGGGCGGGTGGGTTCGACCCCATGCGTTGGTACCAGAGGGGGATGAGAGACCGGTGGTGTAGGCGACCGTAGCCGATATATGGCCGTGGATCTCGGTCGAGGTGGCCTACGGCTGTGACGGTGGACTGGTGCGCTTCGCTGATTCGGAGATCCCATTAAGCTCTGTTGGTAGCCCAACCATCTGTACCGGGTAGGGCAGGTCGATACCCGCCGAGCGGAGTGCTCGAAGTACGTCGAAATGTAGTGAGCTGAATAAGGTCAGGTAGTCGTCTTTTGCCGCCCATGCGGATAACTTGAGATGCATGCCATATGGTCCCATACCTTCCACCAGAACTTGAGGCTTCGGCTCATCCAGACTCGTTGGGTTGGCGTAAGCTACGTCTAAGAGCAGCTCTCTCAGTAGGTCCGTATCATGATGATACAGACCGGGGATACGTAGGTCGCATCGACGTATGGGAAAGCGCGAACAGTTGATGATTTCTGACTTAAAAAGGGCTTCGTTTGGCAGGCGTACGCACAGATTATCGAAGGTCCTGAGGGTGACTGAGAGCAGTCCCACATCGATCACTTCACCGGTTCGCTCGCCTACCGTAATAATATCCCCAATGACAAAAGGCTGTTCGCCCATCAGAAAGAGGCCACTGATAAGGTTGCTAGCGGAGGTTTGACTTGCGAATGCAAGCGCGACGGTAAGCACACCAGCGGCACCAAGTAGAACGGATAGGTCGATTCCGACGGCCTTCAGCACTCCGGCGAGTGTGAGTAGGACGATGGTATATTGTCCAACGCGCCAGAATATCAGGCGATGTTGCGCCGAGAGTCGATTCTGGAGAGTCCTTCTGAGCATAAACCGATACAAGAGGGCTGCTACGGCCCCTGTGGCGATAACGAGTGTAGCTTCCACTACCGCTTTGGTTTCAATCTCCAGATACAATGTACTACCTCTCCGCCCGTAGCTGTTTTACCGCTCGCACCAGGACACTTGTCGGAGCCGGTTGACGGGCCCGGGCTATAAGCTCGGCCCCTTCCGCCAAAGCGGGCGCTGTCCCTCTGAGTTGTACGGTTGCATGTTCTTCTCGGTCATGTGCTACGACAATATCCTCTGTCCATATCGTGCCATTCGTATCGGAGTACATCGTAAGGCTGGGAATAGGGATGTTGACCCGGTCAAAGATGAAGAGGCGATCAGTCCGGTTGATGACTGTTACTTTCGTGATGACGCCCGTACGACGTTTGAGCACATCATCTAGTAACACGCGCGCGGCGGTTTGAGTGGCGTAGCATAAGCGGCCTGTTCGGGTATCCGGACCAAACCAGGTCGACTTTAGCGCTCGTGTCGGCAAATCACATAACAGTCTGTCTCCGTCGAAAAGCTGTAGCCAGAGTGGTGTCCCAATGAAGATATCGGCCTGCTCTTTTTCCAGGAGACGGAAGCGCATCGCAGGGCGACTGACGATATGTCTATCGGCCAGGGCAAGTCGAAGCGTCAGCGTCGGTGTCTCGGTGGTACGGCATGCGAATCGCGCCGGGCTGAGTGGTATGGGTAGTTCGGCTGGGGCTTCCAGCTGCGTGATATCGGCAATGGGTCGGTCCGATGTGGCATCGAGTTCAGACGCTAGTTGCCATTCTGCCGGTTTACGTTTGACCCATAGAGTGAGCATCCCGAGCCGAATACGTAGTCCTGTTCCGACGGGTACTTGCTGTTTGCCAAGGAGAGACGTCGTGGGCATCCTTAGTCGCTGCTTGAGCTTGAGCTTGAGCTACTTGGCGATGACGATGCGCTGTCACCGCCAGAGGAGCCGCTGCTCTTTTTTTCTCCGGAGTCGCTGCTACTCGACGAACTGCGTTGGTTACTTTTCCCGGTATAGCCATCTTTGTACCAGCCTCCGCCCTTCAGCACGAACGACGTACGCGATACAAGCCGGCCCACATCCTCGCCGCCGCATGATGGGCAGGGAGGTGCGGGCGCGTTGATCTTCATGAGTTCTTCGAACTCATGGCCACAGGATTTGCATTGATACTCGTAGATCGGCATGGCGGGACGATATTAGGACCGCTCGTATTGTCAACGGTTGGTTTGTCGATGTCCGAGTAAAAATAGCGTCAGAGCGGCGAGTAGGAGGAGCCATCCCCAGGCAGCCGGACTACTTTGTGCGACGGAGCTGCATCCACCATCTGTGCTAAGTAAGGCTTGAGAAGTCCGAGGTCTGGTGGGCTGTTGGCTGTCTGGAGCTCGGGGCGTACCGATAACCGCGGATCCTCCTCCTGCATCTACTCGGCGCGAATCGGTGATGTCGGGTGCGGGAGAGCTCACGTCTGGGCCATCGTCTGGGCGTTCTACTACGTTGACGTTGCCAGCATCCGCACTAGGGGTGTCATCGCTGTCCTCAACGATTTCGGGTTCTGGATCGTCAGATACTTGCAGGAAGGCATCGCCGATAGCGTCCCAATAATCTTCAGTGGTCCCGTCGTATCCAAGTGCCCAAATCCCGATGCCTTGGAGGTCATACGCCTCCACGAGGGCGAGTTTCTCCACCCAGCTCGGGCCGTTATCACACCAAATTTGGTGCCATACACCATCGATTTGCTCCATGAAGTAGCTCGTTTTGGAATGCTCATCCCATACAAAGCCGCCAAGGGCTTGGGCGCGGTCCTTGCAGTCATAAAATGGTTCATATGCTCCTTCAGATAACGCCGTTCCTGGGATTTCTGGTCCGTCAGACGGCCAATCTCTTCCGTAGAAGGGTAGTCCGAGGATAAACTTATGCCGATTCTCTTCGCCTCCCCAGGTGAAGTAGTCTTCAATGGTCCACGTAAGCGTTTTTTCGCCCCAGATTTCCCCAGCCGTCACAGGGCTTATTGGGCCCGGATTGCCACCTTTCCAATGGTACCCGTAGCCCATAATCATGAGGCCATCCGAGTGAATGGCCAGCTGGTCGTAGTCGAATGCTCCGGACCAGTCAACAGCAGGAGTTGCCACCGTCACCTGGCTGCCGGGAATATTGGCATGAAACGCTTCTGTCGTTTCCTTAACAAACGCAGTGAGTCCATTTTTTGCGGACACGGGCACGCTTTCAAAGTCGATATTTACGCCATCCGCTTCCATTGCAAGAACAGCTCCGAGTAGCTGTTGGACCCCGTTAGTACGTGCCACAGGATCATTGACGAGGGCATCGATTTCTGAGGCAGAGAAATTGATTACGGTGAGGATGTAGCGCACCCCGTTGGCATGTGCTTCGTCTCGGAGTGCCGTACTTGTGGGACCATCCCAACCGTGTAGGTCGGACACGTCACCATTGCTCTCCATATCCACGGCGAAAAAGGCCAGAGTAGTGAGCTTGTCCCAGTGAAATGCATTGTAGTCCAGTTCCCAATAGGGCAGGTACCCCAGTACTTCACGGCGGAGGCCGGTCTCATCGGATAACGCGTGCGTTGAGGCATCATGCCATTGTAGCCCTCGTTCTTTGGACGGTTCTGCGCGATGGGTCTCAAATTCAAGCGCATGTATTGAGATGGTTTGCGACCGCTCTGCATCATACGGCTCGATTGAGCCTGGCGCGTCACATACGGCCCAAGCGGCGATCACGATTAAGTTCAGTGTCATCAATGCGCTCTCACATCTGCAACGAGTCGAGGGTACTGGCTGGTGTCCTGAAAGACTAAGGATGTATAGGTCTTCGATAGAGGGTGCAAGGGGAAAGGTGACTAACTAGTCCGGTTTTCTCTGGGGTGTCTCGAACCATAGTGGGGAGTTGAGACCCCAAATTATGGGGTACACCAATCCCCGGTGTACACGCTTGACCGATGTATTCCACCCCTAAGTGGCTGTAATGATTTGACTCTCGTTTGGTGTAGATGTTTTAGCCTCATGGCTTGAGGCTGGATCGTAAATTGCATCAAGGGGAGATGCCGATTGTGTGTCGCTCCAGTACACTAGGAAGTGCTATTGTAATACACATGCAGTGGCTATGATGAACTAACGCCGCACTGAAAGTTACGGGGCAGCACAGAGGAGACGCCAGTGGACTGGAAATCGCTGTACAACGATGCTTTTCCTGCGAAAGAGCCATTCAAAAAGTACGACTGGCCGGCGATGCCCGGGCCGAAGAGCGGTGAAGCGTCAAAGTATCCTAGTCCCGCACCTTCGGGCCCAGCGTCTGCAAGTGCGTATCCAGTAATACAGAGCTCCGGTGCGAGCGAGGGCTCATCGTACCCTCAGGGATCGTCTTCAAGTGCAAACCCTGGGTCGAATTACCCCATGCCACCGAGCCAGAATAAAATGCCGGGCAACGAAATCCCTAGTATGCGAAAGCAAGACCATTACGGCGATTTCGCGTTCCGAGTGGAGATCGAAGGCATGGCTGTCGGTGCCTTTTCTAAAGTAGAGGGACTCAACGTTTCCATCGAGACGATCGAGTACCAGCACTCTGATGACATCACGCCGCGAAAACGATTTGGTCGCATAAAGGTAGACAACGTCAGGCTCATCAAAGGTTATGTAAATACCAGCACGCTTTTCGAGTGGTGCGAGTCTGCGATGAAAGGCGACATAAGCCGTAAATCGGTCTCCGTTATACTTATGGACGTCGACCACAACGAGGAGCTGTGTCGATACAACCTCTTCGACTGCTGGCCCTGTAAGTGGTCCAGTTTCAAGTTGGATGGCATGGGACGCGGCGCGCTTGTCGAGGAAGTTGAGCTCGTCGTGGAGCAGGTCGAACGCGCATAAATCGCTTCCAGCGGTTGATGACGGGCAACCACCCTCGACACCCCATGACTCACGCCGTATTCTACGACGGTTTCTGGTATATTTTGAAGGCAGCGCTGCCGTTGACCCGAGATGGACCTGTGCGTACAACCTGCATCAGATAGGCACATCGTATAGACTACAATGACGCGGATATCCCAAAGAGTCGTCCTGCAACTGAGCCTAAATTGTCCACAGGCTGGAGCGTCATAACGTGAGTCAGACCGAGCGAAGCGACTCCCTCATTGGGACCATCATCAGTGAGCGATACCGCGTATTGGAGCGTATCGGTCGGGGCG
>PKDL01000274.1 GCA_002863065.1 Pseudomonadota bacterium | reverse complement strand
GTCTATCACGCGTCGTATAAATGCACGTGCATCTTGACTTCGGGCAAGGGACCCCTTACCCCGAAGAGTCTCACAGACGCGACTACCGCCGGATCCTGGAGGACCTAATCGTGCTAATCCGTACATTGATAATGCTTTTAGTGTTGCTCACGCCGCTGCAAGCTCTGTCGGAGGAATGGGACGATACCGCGCCAGACGAAAATTGGGTGTATGAACCTGGGTACGAGCTCGAAGGGGTATCGACTCAAGAGGGTTTTTATCGTGCCAAAGTTCGTAAAGGGTTCACATGGATACCCGGTGCATATGTGAAGGGCATGTGGGTACCGCCTCATTGGCTTCCTAAGAAATCACAAGCTGGAAATATCTGGGTCCGGGGACATGTCGGCCCCGATGGATACTGGGTGCCCGGGCATTGGCGCCGTCGCGCGCGCGATGGCTACGAGTGGACCGCTGGATTTCAGTCGGAGCAGGGTTGGGTGCATGGCTACTGGCGTCCAGTGGCGAAAAAAAACGCGCACGTTTGGATACCCGGGCACTGGAATCGGGCAGGTGAATGGATAGACGGCTACTGGCGGCCTGTACGAAGGGCTGGTTTTCGGTGGGTCCAGGGACGTTGGAATTACGGACGCTGGGTTCGTGGCTACTGGGTCCCACGCACCGCCAGGGGACAGCACATTTGGGTGCCAGGCTACTGGAGCCCAAAGGGGTGGATTGTTGGCTACTGGCGTCCAGTCCATAAACGCGGTTTTTATTGGCGTCAGGCGACATGGCGTCAGGGGAAGTGGACTCCCGGTAGTTGGGTGAAGGGCACTCTACGTTCTACAAAGCGGCGGTATTCCCGAATACGTCACATTCGTTCGATGCGAGCCGTTCAGCGACCAGCACTCTATCGCAATGGAAAGCGAGTTGAGCGTCGGGGGAAGCGCCAAGAACGAGATGGCGTACGTCTGCAAAAAAAAGGCGCACGTTTAGAGCGTCGTGGTTTGAAAACCGGCAATGTACGCACTCAGCGTCGTGGAGAGAAACTACAGCGTAAGGGTAAGCGGAAGGAGCGTAAGGGAGAGCGAAAGCAGCGTCGTGGTAAGCGAAAGCAGAAACGAGCGCGTTAAGTTCAAAAGGCGCACGCCCACGCCAGAATTGGGGGCCCGGGAATGGTTGCAGTAGTGGTGCCAGTGAGAAATACGTCCGATTGGCATCAGACGGTCGAGAGCGTGCAATCTGGTAACACTACGCCAGTAGAAGTCGTAGTCGTGGATGATGGCTCCGATCCGCCCATTCAGTCCACGCGCGATTCGCCGGTGCATATACTTCGTATCGCGCCTTCTGGTCCGGCAGCAGCCCGCAATGCGGGCGCCGCTGCTACAACGTCCGATGTGATCATCTTTGTCGATGCTGATGTTACGGTGCGCGAATATACGGTGGCTCGCCTTGTCCAGGTTTTGGAGACGGCGCCATCCGATGTAGCTGCAATACAGGCAATTTACGCAGAACAGACGCCTGACCTGGGTTTTGCGACTCAATTTCAAAATGCGCTTCAGCGATACAACTTTTTAGCCGTACGTGATGCGGAGCATTTTTCGGGGCTCTCGAGTTTTTGTATCGCGATTCGAAGACATGCGTTTGAGGCGGTAGGAGGATTTGATGCGGCAGTACATCGGGCAACAGTGGAGGACGATACGCTTGGTCTGGAATTAATTCGAGCCGGTTGGCGCGTTCAACTGGCCAAAGACGTGGAAGTGATTCACCGAGCATCATATCGGTCACTTTCGCTATGCCACCGAATGTATCGTATGGCATCTGACAAAGTGCGATCCATCCGCCGGAAGCCATGGGTGGCGCGTACAAACATTAGTAACTCGCATCATAGGCCTGAATTTATTGGCTCAACAGCGAGTGTTGGGCTTGGAATGGTTGCTTTGCCCTTTGCACCAGACGTCAGCATTGCTTTGGTGGCAGTGGCAATACTGTGCCAGCTTCCATTCCTGATTTCGGTCACTCGCCGTCGTGGGATTATCTTCGGCATGCGTTCGGTAGGTATGATTCTTGGACTTGCTGCGGCAGCCGCCGTAGGTTGTGTTGCTGGTCTATTGGGTTGATTGGGGGCAATTGATGAACCATGTTCTGAAAGAGCGAGCGGTGATAGCAGCTGGGTCCATTCACCATAGCCCAGTAATTGTGCTCATTGCCCTATTCCTATCATCTATCGCTTGCGGTGACCTCGCAGGGCAAACATCGGCGCTATCTGATGTTCAGATCGGCAATGATGCTGGATACGATAGCTCGACCGGTTCAGGCGGTACGGATGGCGCAACAGGTATCGACTCGGGTGGAACGACGGTCCCAGTTGATCCAATAATCTGGGACGACTCTCTGAAAGATGGTTGGATTGAACCGGAGCCAGGGGAGTGCGAGTCCATAGCTGTTCGTGCCTTTATCCAATACACGCCAGATGGTGACACCATTCACCTGACCAGCGGAGAGCGGGTACGGATGCTCGGGGTATCTGCCTCGGAGCTGTCCAACAGTGAGTGTTATTCAAACGAAGGAAAGGAATCACTGATTGCACTAGCGCAGAAGGGGACTGAGATTTGTCTTCTGCCAGACCCGAAGGCAGACAATAAGGACAGATATGACAGACTTCTGCGCTATGTCTTCGTGCCCCATGCAGACGACGGCCGATGGGTACTCGCCAACGCTAGGCTAGTACGTACAGGAAAGGCCCGCGCCTACACCAGTTTTCTCTGGGGGCTACGGTATCGCAATGAAATTGTAGCCGCTGAATTTGAAGCACGCAGCGAAGACATCGGTGGCTGGGCTGATTGTGGCTGGCAGCCGCGTTAGGGCGTTTCTGCTCAAGCTCGGTTTGGTTGCTACTTTACAAGACCAGAGGCCCACGAGGGCAGGGGGATGTCGGACTTGACGGCGCGAGCAGCCGTAACCGAAGCAATCGCATCCTCCATATCACCGAGCATGAACGCAGCATGCGCTCGGAGCGCCCAGGTGAATGCGGAGGCTTGTTTTCCATTCGTTAGCTTGTGTAGTTGAACATGCGCTTCAGACCAACGCATTGCATGACATAGGGCTATAGCAGATTCCAGAGGTCCCTTGGCTTTTGCCTCCAGGACGTTTTTATCAGCCGTTAGAAAGTACTGGCTATTGTAGGTCGTGGTACGGGCTCCTTCGCTTGTTTGCTGTAGCCAGTAGGTATTGTGAGTGATGCGCCAAGCATCCTGTTGTTTGCGTAGGCGATATATTTCTCCGACGGTTTCACTATACGTTCCAGTCGTCAGTGTAGTTTGTACTCTAACTATTCCTTTTTCCCCTGATGGGTCGATGGATGGGGTAACTCCCACATGGGATATCGTGGCAGCTGCGCTACCATTTCGGGCGAGAAGCTTCATACGAGCTAGTACGCCATCATAATTGAGTATCACTTCGTACTGAGAATCATCCTCTAATCGTTTGGCAACCCATTGCGCTTTTCGGGACCAAGGCTCGATATATGCCTCCCAATTGTTGGATTCGAATCCAGCTTTCTGAGACTGCAATACCGTCGTAACCATACTAGAAAGCTGCTGAGACTCTGACGCTAACGCAACCGGCGGTAGCCACATGGACAGGGCAGTTGCGCACATGAATTCTCTTCGCGTCCAACAAGCCATTAGTCGAGTTCAAGCATTCGAAAACGGTCATCTGCCTCAGTGGGGGGCGCATCACTTGCTTCCTTAGTTTCGGGCATCAATGGGAGATTTTCTTGTGGGGCAGGACTACCACCACCGAAGACGCCTCCGCCCCGATTCTGCCTAGGACGGGGTGATGGTGTCGCGGTAGGAGAGGGACTTGGTACCGCTGCCGACGTTGGGTCCGTAGGCGCGGGAGGCGCTGTACTTGTGTTGTTAGTCGTAGCGACAGGGCCATGCAGTGCATATTCGCGGTCTCCCAAGGTGACATAGACCTGACCATCTATCACGTTGAATTTTTCGAGGTCCGAAAGGTTTAGATGAAACTTTAGGGTTTCGATTAGACTGGGAAAATCCAGTTCACGCAGGTGAGTCGGCACATGTACTCGACCTACATCCGGCTTTAGCGGACTTGTGCCGTCGATTACATACGCCTTCATGAGGTTAGAAAGCATACGAACGAGCTCTCCTTTGCTGTATGCGTCGAGGGCCATTTCGATCGACACTTGGTGTTTCATCGAGTCTTCCACTGCCATGTTAGTGACCTCCCGCGGCTAGCGCACTACGTTGTGCTTCACTCAGCTCAGACCGATTGAATGCCACATCGATAAATCGAGCGCCATCGAGTTTTGTTGCTGCGAGGTTAGCGCCTCGCAGGTCTACTTTGACCAACAGCGCATTGCGCAAGTCAGCCGCATACAGGTTTGCATGTTGTAGGTCGCAATCGATCAAGACTGCGTGTTTGAACGAGGCGTTAGAGAGTTGTGCGTTATCCATTCTCGGGTCAGTGAATGAGCAGTGCATCAGCATAGCCCGCTCACAATTCATGCCGTAGGCATCGACACCTGAAAAGCGGCTATTGAGGAGGTGGGCACCTCCAAAGTTTACGTTGGTCATTCTGGAATCAAAAAAACGCCCCGATTCAACCGTAGCTCCAACAAATGCTGCTTCAATCAGTTCACTGTTAAAAAAGTTTGAACCCCGAAGTTGGCTCGTCGTGAAGTTTGTTTCCCGAAGCTGCGCGCCATTAAAGCTCACGCTATACAACATGCTCTTCAGGAAGTTGACGCCGCCTAAAGAGACACTCTGGAACTTCACGCGGTCAAGCACGTACTCTTCAAACGATAGGACGCTCAGGTCGGCCCGAGTTACCAGGCATTGCTCCAACCGATTGCCATTGCAGGCATCTCTAACTGTATGCAGCGAGTCACAGACGCTTTCCATCCCTGCTCCTTCGTCAATAGGGTCGCCTATCCTAACCTAGCACCCGTTCAGACAATAGTGTCAGTTCGTTGGTTGATGTCCTGCCCCAAAGGTGTGTTCAGAGAACATCGGTTTACACCCTACTTTGGGGACTCTATACTCACGATTCACTTATTGAAATGGGGACATTGCACACGTTCTTGATGTGTTTCTCCTCTGGATTTGGTCAGACGTGGCGCGGCTGGAATACATCGACAACACTGGCTCAAGGGCAGTTCACACGCTTCGCGTGAAAGAAAACGTCGCGATTGGTCGCGATCCTGGGTCCGACATTTATACCAATAACCCGAGTGTATCGAGGCGGCACGGGCGTGTGTTCTTTGCTGACGATAGTTGGTCAGTTCGAGACCTTGGTAGCTCCAACGGTACCTACGTCAACGACGAGCAAGTAGATGAGCAAACGCTTCAAGATGTCGACCAAATCCGTTGTGGTGATTTTGTAATCACCTTCTATGCCGGAGAAGCGGTAGACGACACCCGCAAACCGAAACGCTCCCCAAAACGTAAGCAGGCATTGAAGGAGACGGCTGATCAAGGTCCAGGTGCGAGCACGGAGTCAAGTGCGCAGAAAGCTGCTGATGAGGTTCCAAAGAAAACACGGATACCTCGAAAGGCCCTGCGTGACTCAAAGCCGAAGGCGCCCCGCGAAACCGGGGAATCTCGCAAGCGTATTCGAGCGGTCAAAGGCGATGAACAATCTGGGTCAGCGGAAGCGCGATATGTTCGGCAAATCAAGGAGCAGGCCGCGGAGCTAGAGACCTTGTCTCAAGACCGTGATGAAGCCCAGTCCATGGTCAAAGAACTGGAGCATCGGCTTGAGGAGCTTGAAACCAAGTCAATTCGATATGAAGTTGAACTCGATTCGATGGCGGAAAAATACGTCCAAATCAAGGATCAGCTTTCGCTAAGTCGCGAACGTCTCGATGAGACACGGGAAGAACTTGCTGAGCGGGAAGATCAGATTTTTCAATTCGAAGCGCGTGTGAGGGACCTGGATACTGAGTTGGAATCTGCCCGCGAACGGGTCAGTGCGAGTTCTGAACACGTCAGCACGTTCAAGATCAAGTTAACTCAGAAAGAGCGGCAGATAGAGGATCTGCAGCGGCAATATGATTTGATGGAGTATGAATTCAGAGCGGCACGCGAAGAACTCCGTGCTCTTCAAGAAGATAGCAACAACGATGAGTTCAAAACCCAGCGATTGGAAAAGCGGATCAATCAATTACGTGAGGTCATCGTTGATAAAGAAAACGTGATTGCAGAACTCCGGTTGGATCTTGAGAACAAGGATATAGAAATCCGCCAGGTTAAATTGGGTATGGGTCTCACTGACCTCGAAGACGAGAAGCGCAAGCTTTTAGAAGATTATTACGAGAAAAACCGTGAAGTGGACCGACTGCGCGATGAGTTGGAAATCGCTGGGCGTGATCACACGGAAACCAAAGAGCGACTGGCCGAGGTTGCGGTTGAGCTTGAACGCAAGTCTCAGCCGGTAGACATCGAGGTGCATCCTGAATTCAAAGCCAAGATGCGTGAAGTTGGCCGTTTGCAGGAGCAGCTTGCAGAGCAAACCGCCGACGCTGCTACCTTGCAACAGCAGCTGGACGAGTTTTCGTCTGATGACCGTAAGAAGCTCGAAAATGAGATTGAGACGTATAAACGGAAAGTAGAGGCTCAAGAGGAAAAACTCGGACGAGCGCAGGAGCAAATTCGTCATCATGAGGCCGCGGTCGCGGAGCTTCAGGCAGCGGAGTCCTCTGGTTTGTCGGAAGTCGACGCTGAACGGCTTAGCGACGCAGTGCGCTCCATGCGAGCAGATGTGTCCACTGAAGTGGATACTGTGATTGAACTTCTCGCGACTTGGCGGGGCAACTTTACGCTGTTCAATACATATCTCAAAGAGGTCGGTGACGCGATTGACCTCGTTATGGATGCATCTCCTGACTCCCTGCCGGATGCGCTCCAAGGCCTGCGTACTGAAGCAAACTTAGGGGAGTCAATGGAATCGGTCAGAGACTTAATACGGGTCGTCGCTGCAGATGCAGCGTCACTCAAGAAAGGCCTTGCTGGGGTCAAGAAAGGACTTAGCCAAGGGTAGATTGAACGCAGCGAGCGTATGGCAGCTTGAGTGCATTGCTTAGCAAGGAGCAACCAATGACAAGACGGACAAGCGCTGGAGAGATCGAAGACCTTGTCAGAGCGCGATATCCACTAATTTATGTGGTGTCTCCTGAAGAACGGCGTGTGGAAGATGCGCTTGTAGACATCGGAGAAAAGCGCAACCGGAAAGTTCTATCCTGGTCATGTACGACTGGCCTGAGCTCTCGAGATCAAACCGAGACATACGGGGATATTCGAGATCCGCTGCGTGCACTCGAATTTATCGCGAAGTATGAAGACGATGCCATGTTCATCATGCGAGACTTTCACCCCTACCTTCAGGACCCAGTTGTGACTCGGCGTCTCCGGGACATGAACCACGACTTCAAGCGTGGAAGTAATTACCGCCGCCACATTTTGCTGCTTTCGGGGGTTCTCAAGATCCCAGCGGAAATCGAGAAAGAGATTGCAGTCGTCGATTTTGACTTACCTAATCAAGACGACATTGCGGGTATCGTAGATAGGCTCCTTGCGAGTCTACCCCAGCTGGAGACTCCAGCACGAACGGACCCAGATGTCCGTCAACGAATAGTCGACGCAGCGATGGGATTGACTGCGGAAGAGGCGGAAAACACCTTTTCTCTGTGCCTGGTGCGTAAACGAGATTTTGATCTCGACACCATCGTGTCTATGAAGAAATCCATCATCCGTAAGTCGGGCATTCTTGAATTCTACGAAACCAGTATGGATATGA
This sequence comes from Pseudomonadota bacterium, assembly GCA_002863065.1. Lineage (GTDB taxonomy): Bacteria > Myxococcota_A > UBA9042. The sequence continues at coordinate 3,186 of PKDL01000274.1, read as the reverse complement.
AGTCGGTGGGAGGACTTGAAGTTCTCAAAGACTGGCTCAAAAAACGCCGCCGGTCTTTCACTCAAGAAGCAAGAGATTTTGGCCTGCCTATGCCCAAGGGGATACTGCTTCTAGGTATTCCTGGATGTGGTAAATCACTATCAGCAAAAGCAATTGGGCATGCATGGCAGGTGCCGCTGCTGCGCCTCGATGTCGGTAAGGTGTTCGCGGGCTTGGTTGGTCAGTCCGAAGAGAATATGCGGAAAGCTATCAAAACGGCTGAAGCCGTAGCTCCCTGTATTCTATGGCTGGATGAGCTGGAAAAAGGTTTCTCGGGTACTTCATCATCAGGTAGCACTGACAGTGGCACCACGGCTCGCGTATTTGCGAGTTTCCTGACATGGCTGCAGGAGAAGGAGAGCCCTGTCTTCGTCATCGCCACCGCGAATAATGTGCATTCCTTGCCGCCTGAATTACTTCGGAAAGGTCGTTTCGACGAGATATTTTTTATCGACCTGCCGACGCCAGAAGAGCGCGGAAAAATCGCTGCCATTCATCTACAGAAGAAAAAGCGAGACCCCTCGACTTTCGATATCGATAAAATTGTGGCGGCATCACAAGGGTTTTCCGGTTCAGAAATCGAGCAGGCAGTGGTCAGTGCGCTCTATGATGCTTTCGAGGACCAGGTGGATATCGACACAGATCGCATCGTGAAGAGCTGTCAGGAGTTCATTCCCCTCAGCTACACGATGAAAGAGATGATCGATGGTATGCGCGATTGGTCACGTTCTCGGGCGCGCGCAGCCTCGTTGGCGACCAATGATGAGATTGAGGCAGCTCAGGTTCGACAGCTCGAGATATGAGCTTGACTGCACGGCACACTATAAACTCACACGTAATCAATTCACACGTAGGGGTTCGGAAATGAGTCACTTCACAACCGTAGAAACGAAGATCAAGGACTTAGTGGCTCTCAAGCGGGCACTAAAGGAACTGAATATCACGTTTAGTGAGGCGGAACAGGGCGAACAGGTATTCGTGAAAGGGTACCAGGGTCAAACCACGGAAGCCGTCATGTCGATCCACATTTCGAAGTCATATGACATCGGTGTGAAGGTCGATGATAAGGGCAACGTGCAGTTTGTATCTGATTGGTGGGGAGTGGAAACGACTCGTGGTTGGTCCGAAGAAGAGTTCGTAAAGAAGGTGACCCGTAAGTACAGCTATCACAAAGTGATGCAGGAGATACAGGACCGGGGCTACACCTTGGATTCCGAAGAAGTTAAGGATGATCAGACGGTGCAAATCCGCGTTCGGACTTGGAGCTAGTATGGCACTGAAAAAGACCGACATCGTTTTTAATATCGACGAAGATGGGAATATCACCATCACTGTCGAAGGGGTCAAAGGGCAGGATTGCACAAAGATCACCCAAGAGTTGGAAGAAGCCTTTGGTATTGTCACCGACCGTGAATTTACCTCCGAATATTACCAGCAAGCTGAATCGGATAGCTTGACAATCAAGCTGGAAAGCTAGGCAATCACCATGAATTGGCCTAAAGACCTTGAACCGCTCGACCGGCCGATCTGGGCCTTTGCTCGAAATGCGGACTTTCCCGAAAGCACGTTGGTAGCAGGTGAGGTTAAGGCGCAATTCTGGACGCCAATAGAACGGTGGTCCCGCAACATGCTTGTGTTGTGGACCAACCGACAATACGACCAGTTGTCTGACGGTATTTATAAGACCCGAAGTCAGCGGCCGACTACGAGCAGGGAACACGTCGATGGCGATCCAGACCAGGATTACGACACGATGTTGCTCTCGTACATGGAACGCGTCACGCCGCAGTTCAATTTACGCAATGTCATGCGGGTAACGAGAGAGGCTGACCCCGAATACCTGGAATGGGAATTGTCTGAATTACCCGATCGTCATGGATGGAATGATGACTTGGCTGAGGTCCGTGCCTACCGGCATGAGCCGCCAGACTTAGCCGATGAATCGTTCGCAGGGCAAGAGTTGGCTCGGGTGCGTGCGGATAATAAAGAGGTGTTTTGGGAGAACGATTGGGGTGAATGGTATGGAGAAGATAAGAAGCGCGCCATGGCTGGTACACTCTGGAAGTATGTACCCGAGAATGGCGGTAAGCGGACTCGGCCTTGGAAAGAGATCCACTTGACACCCGCCGTTTATTGGAGCGGTCGACTCATTACTGAGGACTATTGATATTTGCCAGTAACGACTGAGCGCTCCTACAATCGCGACTAAATACCAAAACGAAATCCACCATCTACCGGCAGTACCGTTCCGGTCACGTACGGTGCATTGAGAGCGTATCGCACTGCTTTGACAACGTCCTTCGGGTCGCCTGCTCGGCCCATAAGCGTCGCGTTGATATCGCGCTCAGCTTCGTAGGGTTTGTAGTCTACTGGAAATGCAATTGGCCCCGGCGAAACGCAATTGACTCGTATGTGCGGTGCGAGGGCTTTGGCGAGGCTGTAGGTAAGGGTGACGATTCCGGATTTAGCCAGCGTGTACGGGATAGCATCGACGATTGGTCGATCAGTACTCACATCCGCTAAGTTGATAATCGCACCATCGCCTCGTTCTCGCATGTGTTCTGATAGCGCTTGAGCGAAAAAAAATGGACCTCGTAGGTTCACATTGATGGCCTGATCGAAATCTGCTTGCGTCACCGAGCCAAATGCTACTTTCGGCCATATGGCTGCGGAATTAATGAGCCCATCGATCCTGCCGAGTACACGCACCGCATCCTTACACGCACGGTACACTGCCTCGACGTTGGCTTGGTCTGCAACGACGACCGTGGCGTCGACCCCGAGAGCTCGACATTCCGCTGCGGTACGTTCGCCGGCATCCGTACTTTCATAGACATGAACCGCAATGGACGCTCCATGACTGGCCAGGTCCAGGGCTATCGCCCGACCAATCCGCCGTCCTGCACCTGTTACGAGGATCGACTTTCCATGTATCCACTCATCCATGTGTGTAGCTCTCCACCTACTCTTGGCACTTATTGGCATCCCATTCTGAGTCTTTTGCGCACAAATACCTAGTCCAAATGCTTGTATTTGCTGTGGATATGCCCTGGCATGTTTCTGGCTTAGTCCAGGGGCCGTCTGTTGCCGCCAAGAGGAGAAATGAATGAGCTTGCCGTTACCGGAACCAATAACCCGTGTTGCTGC
>PKDL01000437.1 GCA_002863065.1 Pseudomonadota bacterium | reverse complement strand
AGCCCGTACTAAACATTGGTGTATCCACTGCAGTGCGGGCCGGTCTGCACGGCATCCTGAAGACCCTATCGCGTGAAGTTGCAGGAGACGGCGTCACAGTGAACGCGGTTATGCCGTCAAACATCCTTACAGATCGCTTACGTAGCCTGGCACGACATCATGCGACAGAGCACCTCACCGAAGATGAAACGCTGGCCGCCATATCGAAGAGCTCCCCGGTAGGTCGCCTCGGTCGGCCCGAAGAATTATCGGCAGCGGTTGCTTTTCTCGCTAGCACGAGAGCAAGCTTTATAAATGGTGTCAGCTTGTCGGTTGATGGGGGTGAATGTAGCGGTCTGTTTTAGCTGGCTACAGATCGATTTCGATGACGCAGCCGCCGGATGGCTTCTTAGGCTCTTCGCTCTCTACCGGTCGTGGAGGCTCGGGTTCGTAGTACACGGGCACATGCGGCTGGATGCGCTCCAACTGCCTGCGGCGACGCTCTTCCTCGCGAATGCGTCTGATAATGACTGGATCAAGCATCTATAGACCTCCGAGCCCGCCTACTGAGTATAGTCATGGCAGACACGTCCCACAACAAGCACATTCGAGATAATGTAACGAAGTCCGTCAGCTCACTGACATCGCTCGTATTGTTATCGCTTATGTCGGGCTTCACCATGCGCTGACCCACTGGTCTTCGGTGTCGCACTTAAGATAACGGGCAAGGGGCACCACATGTTCAGAGAAAAATCCTCGATAATAGAAAATAATTACGACGAGACGTCCTAGCTGAGCGGCGAAAACACCACTCCGCTCTGTATCTTTGGAAAAAAGAAGGTGCTTTTCTGCGGCATTCTTTGTCCCGCTGCGGCAACCTGTGCCACCCTCCTCGGATCGGGTGGCGGCAGAATGCACGCAAATTGATACCTACCAGACGCCAACTTCGGCATGACATCAGACTCCGCTTTCACGTAATCAACATGCGACTCAGAAGCGAGCTTGGCGGCGTCAATGCCCAATAACCCGTCGAGCACCAATCCATGCAGCACAGTCACATCAAAGGAACGGAGCGGCTCAGCCATGCTGAGCTGATCAAGTGGTGTTTTAGGGCTTGTCGACAGAACATATGCCTCCCTACCCGGTACCATCACCCCAAATACCCCACCAAGTCGGGATAGCGTTGCCTTCACCGATTCCAGAGTATTTTCGCACGGGGTTATCTCGAACCGTTCGCTCAGGTTTCTGTAGAAAGTCTCTGAAGACCACCCCTCCAAGTCGCGAATCAGCCTATGTATAGGATAAACCGCCGTTCCTGGGTCCGCGATATTCGCCAGATACATCGCTACTCGGCCTGCAGGTACCTCTTTTTGACCGTGCCGTCGTTGCTGCTCATTCTGGTAATGTAGGTGCGTTTCGTAACGGTGGTGTCCATCAGCAATTAAGACTGTCTTTCCTTTGAAAAATTGTGTGACTGCGGCTGCGATATCGAGGTCATCAGTCCACCATATTTTTTGAGTGACACCATCTTCAGTCGTCGCAACTTGTTGTGGAGGAGCGGACACCAGCGAAGCGAAAACGTCGTCGAGGAGTAAATCTGGGTCGTCGTAGACACAGAATACCTGGCTGGCGGTCGCGGAACATGCACGAAACAACTCCAGCCGGTCCTCTTTCGGTCCGCGTAATGTATATTCATGTGGCAGAATGGCACCACCATCTAAGGGCTCTAACGCAACCCCGGCGATGATTCCCTTGCGTATGTGAGAGACGCCGTCAGGGCCCTGAAAAAATTGATGGACCACGGTAATGCACGGGTTCTCGTCTAGTACAACTACCCCTTCTTCAATCCATGCTCGATAAGTCGTGCCAGCACGGTCATAGCGGTGGTCATCTCCAACTGGAAGATCCACATGCACTACGTTGTTGACATGCGCCGCGACCAACTTAGCTCGCAGGGCCGTGTCAATTACGTCGTACGGTGGAGAAAGCTTCCCGCTAAGGTCTGTGCTCCCGTGGGTGTCCCGCGCGTAACGCACGGCACGTATTGCCGTCACGTCAACCATATGTATACCTCGCCTACATCACGTAATACATACCGTCGATATCACACATCAGCAGACCCTGCTGTGAAAAGCGCTATCTGGTAGGCTGCTCATGAAGGATGCCGGGTAAGGCTTCAAGGACGTCGGTAGCAATGACTGACTCCATACCGAGTAGATCAGCAGCGGCATCCCCAGCACGCCCATGCACGTATACCGCTGTACGAATCGCTTCATAGGTATCTAATTCGCGCGCCATAAATGCAGCACACATCCCTGCCAGCACATCTCCCGTTCCGGCTGTCGCCATTCCGGGGTTACCGCTCGTATTTACAGATATGCCAGCGTCCTCTGACGCTACCAGAGTGGCAGCACCCTTCAGTACAACGGTTCCCCCAACCCTCGCAGAAAGCTCAGACACGGCAGCAAAGCGATCCATCTGTACTTCTTCCGACGACATTCCTAAGAGACGTCCCGCTTCGCCAGGATGCGGAGTAATAACCCGATTGACACCGCGAATGCCGGACGCGCCCAAAGGTGCGAGTATCGATAGTGCGCCCGCGTCGAGGACAACCGGCCGTTCAGCCTCCAACACTGTATCAACCACTGCGCGACCCAATGGAGTCACAGCAAGGCCGGGCCCCGCAACAATGACATCAGCTACATCGAGTAGTCGATCCAGCACCTGGGAGCGGAGTCCCTCATCACTCCACCCGGCTTCGACCATCAGTTCCGGATATCGCCCTTCTAAGACACCTTGCACCCGTGCATGAGTCACTACAGTACATAACCCTGCCCCGCATCTGAGCGCAGCCATGCCTGCCAGTAACGCAGCTCCAGAAGTGCCAGTTCCCCCACCAACTATCACTATGTGTCCAAACTGACCTTTGTGCGCATGAGGAGGCCGCGGTGGTAAATATGGCGGTGCGATATCGCTACTCAAGGTCACCTGCGGGCCTACATGCGAAATAATGGCCGGAGGAATACCAATATCCGCCACGACGAGCTCTCCCGCCAACGCCCTACCTGGATATTGCGTATGACCACGTTTCGGCATGCCAAAAGTAACAGTGACATCTGCAGCTACTGCTATGCCCAACACTTGGCCGGTGTTCGGACACACTCCAGACGGTAAGTCTACCGAGACGATCATTGCCTCGACATCTCCAAGTGCCTCTAGAATCGTTGCAGCCGGACCAGAAACGTCTCGAGACAAACCAACTCCGAACACAGCATCAACACACACCCCTGCAAGCTCTAACGCTTCAAATGCTTCTTCGGGGACGTCATCTTGAACTACCTCGATAACATCGATACCCAGCGTATCCACAATGTCGAGCTGAGTAAGTGCATCACCTGATACCAGTTCTCTACCACCGACCAGCACCACGAGGGTCTCCACACCGGCTACGGTTAGCTGTCTAGCAACAGCAAGGCCATCTCCGCCGTTGTTACCAGTCCCAGCAATAACCGTCACAGGAGACTGTCCGTCGTACAGCTCTTGAACTGCTTGAGTGACCTCTCTAGCCGCATTCTCCATGAGGACTATGCCTGGGATACCGGCATCTTCTATCGTCAAACGGTCCAGTAATCTCATCTCGTCAGCGGTTACTACTGGATACATGGCAACTCCATTTATTGGCCGATGGATTGCCGTAGAGACGCCGCTATCTCATGGGCATATTGCTCAATCTGTCGGACGTCTAATCCCTCGAGCATGACGCGAGCTTTCGGTTCTGTGCCCGAATAGCGGACCAGAACTCGACCGGTATCGCCCATTGTGGTCTCGATTCGCTGGATAGTCTTTGTGACGTCATGTAGCTCAGACAATGGCGGTTTCCGCATTACGGGCACATTCACGAGAACCTGTGGCACTCGATGCATGACCTGCGCAAGCTCCGATAGCCGCTTACCAGTGCGAAGCATCACTGTCAGTGTCTTAAGACCAGCCACGACTCCATCACCGGTCGACGTATGGTCAAGGAATACGAGATGACCTGACTGCTCTCCGCCAACATTATATCCGCCGGCACGCATCGCCTGTACTACATTGCGGTCGCCTACGTTTGTTCTCAGCAGGTGAATTCCGCTCTCACGAAGACAGCGTTCCAGGCCCAGATTACTCATAACCGTAGCTACGACAGTATCTTGCTTCAGTGTCCCAGCCTTGCGCATTGACAAAGCATTAATGGCCATGAGCTGGTCCCCATCGATAACGGTTCCACGCTCATCCGCGATAATCACTCTATCGGCGTCCCCATCTAATGCTAGGCCCATGTCGGCACCGTACAGCCGAATAGCCTCGCACATCCGCTCCGGATGAAGCGATCCACATCCCGCATTGATGTTTAGGCCGTCTGGCTTGACCCCTATAGTTACGACCTGAGCGCCAAGTTCTTCAAGAACTGCCGGGGCAACGCGATACGCAGCGCCATGCGCACAGTCGACAACGATTTTTAGACCATCGAGATCGAGATCGTCCGGCAAGACGCGTTTCAGGAAGACCACGTAACGTGCCCAAGCCTCGTCGATCCTGTGGGCACGACCCAGCTCGGCGCGGCTCGCACCTTCCGGTGCCCGGTCTTCCATCACCATCTTTTCGATGGCAGCCTCGTCTTCATCTGGGAGCTTGAATCCATCATGCCCGAATACTTTAATTCCGTTATCGTAATACGGATTATGCGAGGCCGATATGACCACGCCAGCATCCGCTCGCATGCTCGTGGTTATGAAGGCAATCCCTGGGGTCGGTAAAGGTCCGCAAAGCCAGACATCTGCACCAGTAGCGCAAATACCGGATGCTAATGCCTGCTCCAGCATATAACCCGACAACCGCGTGTCTTTGCCGATGACAATTCGCGCGCGGCCACTTCCGGAAGCACGCCCACCAAACCGTGCGGCGAGCGCACGCCCCAGCCGCAGCGCAGTCTCTGGTGTCATCGGAGGGAGGTTTGCCTCCCCACGAATACCATCCGTACCGAACAACCGCCCCATATTCGCTCCCCAACTCCCTACAATGCCAACGCTCTGCTAATGCTAAGGGGACGTACCACGGTGAAGGCAGTGACGCCAAACGGAAGTCGGAATTCGACCAGGTGGACACTCTTTTTACGCAACCCCTTCATATGGGCTAGCGACGGTATCGCTGTAACTCGTCGACGACATGAACCGCATCCATGACCTCAGCGACATCATGTACGCGAACGATATGAGCTCCGCGTAAAATAGACGCTGCCACTGCGCCAATGGTGCCAAACAGCCGAGATTCAACTGGTTTACCAGTAATATGCCCAATGAAGGATTTCCGACTGACACCCGCAAGTACTGGCCGATGTACCGATTCGGTTATGTGAGCAATGCCATTTATGAGCTGCAGATTATGCTCCAACCGCTTACCGAATCCGACCCCCGGATCTACGCATATCCGTTGCTTCTCTACACCTGCGGCCAACGCTCGCTGAATGGCATCGCTCAAGAACGATGTCACTTCATCAAGAACATCGTGGTATTCAGGCGCCTTCTGCATGGTCTGTGGTGTTCCCTGAATATGCATCAGGCAAAGAGCACAACTATATTTAGCGGCCACGTCGGCAATCTCGGGGTCAAAAGTCAGTCCACTGATATCGTTGATCATCGTCGCGCCGCAGCGAACCGCTTCTCTAGCTACACTGGATTTGGTTGTGTCGACCGAGATCGGGGTATCGGTGGCGGCTTGGACTGCCTCAATCACAGGAATGATACGTGCCATTTCTTCAGAAGGAGATACAGGCGGCGCGCCAGGCCTCGTCGATTCGCCACCAATATCTAGGATATCGGCCCCCGCTTCGACAAGACTCAGGCTGTGCCGTAACGCACTCTCCACGGAGGCGTACTTCCCGCCATCTGAGAATGAATCGGGGGTGACGTTGACAACCCCCATGACCACAGTCCTGTCCTGGGGAGTGTGCCAATCCCCGATCCTGAGCGTTGGCGCGCTCAGCTCTCTTCGTTACCCGGCTGCAAAGGAACGATGCTGGGCGGCGTACGCTTTTCGGGCTTCGGTGGTGTTGGAGCAGTCGTCACTACGTCATCCGCTTGGCGTTGCTCCGCCTTCATGTCCCTTCGCTTGCCAAGCTCTTCTACCGTCATTCCCCCCGCAAGCTGGCCTATTTCGGCCGTATTGAGGGTTTCGAACTCAAGCAGTCCGTCCGCAATAGCATTCAGAGCTTCGCGGTGGCTGGTCAGTATATCCATAGCTCGGTCGTACTGACCGACGCACAGACGTTGTACTTCCCGATCTACTCGCTCACGCATTTGCTCGCTGAGACCTGAATTCTGTTGGATTTCCCGACCGAGGAACAGGGGCTGACCGTCCACGCCATAGTTCACGGGTCCGAGGTTACTCATGCCCCACTGCGTGACAAAACGACGGGCGAGTGCCGTGGCCCGCTCGATGTCGTTTCCGGCTCCGGTGGTTGGCTTCGAAAAGACGAGGTCTTCCGCCGCGCGCCCACCCATGAGTATCGCTATCATGTCTAAAATCTCTTGAGCGCTTTGAGAATACCGGTCCTCTTGCGGAAGTTGCTGAGTTAGGCCGAGAGCACGCCCGCGAGGAATAATCGTTACTTTGTGCACAGGATCTGTGTCGGGGATTTTCATCGCGACAAGTGTATGCCCGGCCTCGTGGTACGCTGTCTCTCGCTTCTGCTTGTCGGACATGGCCATCGAGCGGCGTTCCGTACCCATCAGCACCTTGTCTTTCGCGTACTCGAAATCGTCCATTTCGACTGAATCTTTGTCGTTCCGAGCGGCGATCAGCGCGGACTCGTTGACCAGGTTCTCCAGATCAGCACCACTGAATCCGGGCGTCCCCCGTGCGATTGTCTCGAGCTCCACGCCCCGTGCAAGAGGTACCCGACGTGTGTGTACTTTTAGAATGCCGGTACGCCCTAAGAGGTCGGGAAGCTGGACATTGACGCGTCGGTCAAAACGCCCCGGCCGCAGCAAGGCTGGATCGAGGACGTCCGGACGGTTCGTTGCCGCTACGATAATGACACCTTCACTAGATTCGAAGCCGTCCATCTCAACCAAGAGTTGGTTGAGGGTTTGCTCTCGCTCGTCGTGCCCTCCGCCAAGGCCCGCGCCCCGATGTCTACCGACAGCGTCAATTTCATCGATGAAGATAATGCACGGCGCATTCTTCTTACCCTGCTCAAACAAGTCGCGGACTCGGGATGCTCCCACCCCGACAAACATCTCGACGAAATCGGAGCCGGAAATGGAGAAGAATGGTACACCAGCTTCACCGGCCACGCCCTTGGCAAGAAGCGTCTTCCCTGTACCTGGCGGACCCATCAGAAGGACGCCCTTCGGGATGCGCCCTCCAAGTCGCGTGAACTTTTTCGGATCTTTCAGGAAGGCCACGATTTCCTGAAGCTCTTCCTTTGCCTCTTCGATACCGGCGATGTCCTTGAAGGTCACTTTGTTGTTGGATTCGTTCAGCACGTGGTGCCGCGACTTTCCAAATGACATGGCTTTGCCGCCGCCCGACTGCAACTGGCGCATGAAGAAGATGAAGATCACGAATAGGAACACCATCGGGAGCCATGTCCCGAGTATGCTGAGCCATATCCCGTTTTGGTCATCCTGCTCATGAATAACGCGAATGTTGTTGGCGATGATCTTTGACTCGTAGCCTTCTTCCAAGACACCACGTGTAAAGAAACGAGCGCCATCTTCGTATTCGCCGTGTATTTCCCGACCACGAATCTTTATTTGCTTGATGCGTTTTTTATCAGTGGAAGCGTCATCGACTGCAATCGCCTGTTGGTAAAAATCGCTCCAATCGAGCTTTTCCCCGTCTCCACCAGGCTTGAGCGTTTGGTAGATCATCACGAAGATGACAATTAGGAAAATCCAAAGAAGTACGGTCTTATAGGTCTGCTTCACAGCACCTCAGCCTTCGAGACCGACGCTCTTCGCGCGGGCTCATGTGTTTGGGCCGGATGTCCGGCGTTCGTGGCAGAATAGGCGTGGGATGCAACCATGGCAACCCTCTGCGCCTCATACACCGGTTAAACGATGCATCAAGTACCCCATCTGACTTCTGTTCTTCGACATGTTTTCGTCGATTGTTGCGTTTTGTCGGCGTCGCGGGTGTTCCTCACCTTGCTCCGACGTAACGGGGGATGGGCAGACTATCGGATGGATGCGCCGAATTAGCGACTTTTGGATACGAGTTGAGAAATGTCAGTCCGATTCGAGTCATGTTTCGAAACGAACCGCGCCCGCTTCTGCGCGAGCTGCACATCCAGACTCCAACTCTATAACACCCTGCACCTTGCCAATGACCAGCTGCTCTAGGGCATGAGAGCGTTCAAGCGATAGTGGTACTGGGCAAAGAATACGCAGTACATAACGCCGAATTCCGGCGGGAATACTTCGCATTGCTTCGATATCAGCCCCATGCTTGAGTACGTGGTCATGAGCCAGATATTCCAACGTTTCGCGATCCAACCGAGCCAGCTCTGCCAAGCGCTGTAATGAGTGCACAATTCGAGGCTGAAACTGACTCTCCAAAAGTGGAATCAGTGTGTGGCGCACCCGGTTCCGAAGCGGTTCCAATGATGCATTCGTTGGGTCGACCACATACCCCTGTTGTAGAACGCCTAGATACTGCATGACTTCCTGACGCGTTACTCCAAGTAACGGCCGAACGTACCTGCCTCGAACATCAGGAATTCCGGCGAGCCCCGTAGTACCAGCACCACGTATCATCCTCATCAGCACCGTTTCTGCCTGATCACTAGCGGTATGGGCAGTAGCAATGACATCGCCGTCAACTGAATCAAGCACTTGATACCGCGCATCACGGAGGCCTGCCTCTGAAGTTGTGACAGGGTGAGCTGACAACGGAATGAATGGCACCGACAATGTGGCTGCCAAGGACCGCACGAAGACACCATCATCCTTCGCGCTGTCTCGATGTCCATGATCAACCCATGCCAGCGTGAGACGATATCTAAGCTGTGACAATGCACGTGCCATCGACACGGAATCTGGACCGCCAGATACGGCAAGTACCACATGATCACTCTGCTGGAAGAGTCGCTTTTCCCGAATTCGCCGGTGGACCTTCTGGACGAAGCCATGCATCGAGCGTTTCTACTCCGATAGCCCAACCAATATTGTCGTCATTGGGCTGGTTCCGAAATGTTATCGCCATCAGTGCCCCGTCGGCAGAAATCAAAGCCGCACCATGGGGAAATGTGATGTCGGTAGCATAGACGTGCTCCAACGGCGGCGGCAAACGGTTTAGGATAACGCCGAAGAACAGGTTAGGTTTATCAGTCTCCGGCGCACTGACGGTAAGGGTTGGCATCCCCCTTTGGAGTGGCTCCGCAGCACCAAGAGACAATGGGATGAAGTCGCGCAAAACATCCTGTGATACCTCCAATTCACAAAGACCGCCATCACCAAGGGGGTGTATCTTACGTATCGGGACCGGCGCCTTCGTCACGGTGCGTATCGTAGCTCGTCGTATGTTCGCACCGAATACGCCTCCGGTAATCAGAGTGCTTCCTCCTTCTGGATGCCGTACAACCACTGCAAGTCCGGAAACTTTCGCCCCTGGCATGCGCTGATCTGCCCAGGGCGGCGGAGCAACTTCGCCGTCCACAATGACGATGGAACGAGCGAGCGTGGTGGCAAAGCGGGAGGCGGCCTGCTGATCCAGTTGTAGCGCTTGTAACGGATCGTTGTCTGACAATGCAGCCCAAGGCGGAGAGAGACTTAGCCCAACCATGGTGAGCCAAACATATGGATGCGACGGCCTAAAAATGGAACACGCCCGATACCAACTGCTCTTCGCCTGTTTGAAAGAGTACTAGTGCGTGGGGAAGGTCATCTCCAAGAACTTTCAGCAAGGTTACCTTCGGAGGAACCGGGTCCAATCCGTTACAAAAATCTTGCGGAACGCTACGAATCCAGTCTGCCATTGACTCGCTTTTCGTCTTCCATTCCTGAGCCATGTAGCCCAACTCGCGACCAGCACTAGTACAAGTCCCTACTTCCAACTCAGCGGTTTTGAATTGCTTCTTCAGCTTACGAAAAAATTTCTTATACGTTTTCGTAATCGCAGCGATGCCGCTTACGTCCTTCGTTGCACCGGCGTTCCCGTATCGAAGCGATGTTGGGCTAGAGACTTTCGCTGCTGTCTTTGCTTTCCCTTTTTTGAATGCGGCCACCCAATCATCGCCTGCATCGGCCATCGCTGGGAGAGCATAAAGAAGCATCAGGGTAAGCGCAGTGATAACGCGTAGTATGCGTGGTGAGCCCACCTCTCTCTTAGTTGAAACGAGTTGTCTGTTTTGTTGCATCTGGCTCCCCTTTAATGTCACCTCGGAAGTCTACTGAAGTGTTACTAACCGTCAATGCTGTGCAAAATAGAACACTAAAAATTTGCCGTGTAATGACCACATTAACTCCCCCGCCCGCGAAGGAGATGGACTAGCCTGTCCCTGGGATGCAACACCGAAGCTGCTATACTGCAGGACATGCTACATAGACATCGTATGCATAGAGGGGCAATAAAAGCCTATGTTTTGGCTGCTAATGGTCGCCGCTGCCTGTCTATTTGACCCGGCCACCGACACAAACTCGTCGAAACCGCACCCGGTATGGACTTTAGAACGCCTGACCATGGGTGGGCGCGCCGGGGTGAAAGAAAATCTGTTCGATGGCCGTCCCATGGTGGTTGCCGCGTTTGCCACATGGTGTGAGCCTTGCGCCAGCGAGGTACCCATTTTGAATGCACTGCATCGAGAGCACCCCAGCCTACGAATAGTCGGCGTTTCGGTGGATGATGGTCCACCAGGGAAAGTTCGTAGTTGGCTAGCAAAGCATGCCGTTCAGTATCCAGTATTCCTCCCAACTCCGGAAGTACTCGCCGGACGCTCAGTACTTGGGGCCGCGGATGACCTTCCTTTGCTTGCGTTCTACCGCGCCGACGGCACTCGA
>PKDL01000457.1 GCA_002863065.1 Pseudomonadota bacterium | reverse complement strand
CCAATGCCAAATACATTCGGCGAAGCACGCGACCTTGAAGACGGTGGAGTGCAGTGGGACGCATGTGTTTGGGGTGTCTGAGCACGACCACGGCGTATGACAGGCAATAATAGATAGCGCCGATACAGTGGATGCAAAAAATAGCCAAGGCGCGTTGCGCTGTTCCTAGCAGCGACATCACATGAACCTCAGCGCCGAATGGGACGTACCGTATTTCATGCTTCAGACACTCCCGTGGACCGCTGCAGAATACGTTGTGCCTCTTATCAGGCGCAACCCTCTTCCAGTGTCCTGCCGTACAAGCGCACACAGTTTCTGGTGCTTTTTTGTAGGGGAAATACAAGGGCGTTGACATGCAGTGAGATCGGCTACTGAATCGGTCATAGTACGGTGCAGTAGGGCGGTTGGCGTTAGCATCGGTAAACCACAAGGTGGTCGATGGGATGAAGGTGAAGCCGAAGTGAATCTACAATTCTACCGATGAAACCTTGCCATCATCACCCGAAGGTAGTTATTTCCATGGCATGCGTTGGAATCACGGGACATCTCGTCTTTTAGATAAAGCGTCATTGCGCCCAAGATTGGACCTTCGACCAGATCTTGCTCCGATACGGGGGCTGGTCGGTGCCTCGTCTGGCATCGATGATGCCGTCCCGGTCTGGGAATCCCCAGGCCCCGGGTACCTTATGGCTGCAGTTGCGTCGGTCGATGCCGAGTTTGATGGCGAACTTGCTATGGCGAACCATGCGGCGGCTCAGCTATTGGACACCTTGAGGTTTCAAGGACCCGACATTCTAGAAAGTGAACCGCAGGATGGCGTGGTGTCACTGCACTTTCAGCATATCGGTGACGATGAAGTGGATGAGTTGGCGTTGGAAGCGCAGGGTACGTCCTTGGGCGCGTTGATGTTCGACGGCGTGGAGCAGCGTGTACGCCTTCTATGGGGCGGACGAGCTAGAATCTACTTTCTCGATTCGGTCGCATTACACCGGCTCACTTTCGACGATATACCCGTGGCAACACCGTCCGGTGAAGAGCCCGCACGTCTGCTCCGGACGGTGGACGTCAGCCCGGATACTCCTGGCGTGCTCATCGCCTGCACACCTGGGGCCTATGGCACATGGAGCGCCCCGTGGGTATTCGAGCAGGCGCTTGTCTCTGCTTTTCGCAATGCGGAGTCCTGGCCAGACTGGGTAGATGTACTTCATCGGAGTATTGGACAACACACATCGCTTTCTGCGTCGTTTGTCGTGATTCCGTGGGGAGCCTCCGAATATCAATCGGTGCGTAGTGACGTTCTGGGGCCGGGTGGTAGCCGTTTGTGTGACGTTGCGGCGCGAGAGTCCAAAAGTGGTGACGAGAGTTGGCTACAAGCCTGGCTAGGGGGCTATGGGCCCGTCCACGAGCGATGGCGACTCAATCTTGCTCATGTTCCTGACGACGGAGAGGCGTACAGCCGGGCAATTCAATCTAATGCGTCATTGGATGCCGAGATGACGGCCGCAGGCGGGGATATTGGGGAGCGTCCACCCGGTTGGGAGAAAGTCGCAAGTTCGCTCCAAATGTTGTCGGCAGAGTGGTCCATGAATCAGCAGGACCCTGGTGATGTTGAAAATACTGAAGCCGATGTGCATGAGTACGAACCACTGCTGCCGGGAACCCCGCTTGGTGCTCCGTTGGAATCATCAGCTAGCGACATCGGCAGTAATGACTCACAGGGCGGTGGAGTGGCTGATGGCCCCGTCAAGAGCACGACCCCAGACGACGTCACTGATGCGTCCTCGGTCATTGGTACGGCCGGTGATGCTGAGCAAGGCGATGGAGAGGCGTTACCGCTACCGTCCTCAGCCGCGTTTGACGCGTTGTCATCCGATGCATCGGTGGACGTGGTGTTTCAGGATTCCGTGCACGACACGGAATCATCCGATGTGGCTGGCGTGTTGGTTGAGACGACCTCAGACGCAGATGCGGTCTCGACTGCAGGCACATCGGAGGGTGACGAGGCGGTCTCGGCTGCAGGCACTTCGGAGGATGACGAGGGGGGCTCGGCTACAGGTACATCGGAGGATGACGAAGCGGTATCCCCCGCAGACGCGGATCCACCCATCGCAATGTCCGAGGATGTGGTTGATGACGATGCCTATCTTCAGGACATGTTGATGGCTATGGATAGCGATACGATTCGCATCCCGTCCTTGCTATTGAAACAAGATGCTGCGGATGACGATGAGACTGGAAAGGGACATGTCCTAGATTTTCCAGCATCCATATCGGGCAGCCTGGTTCCAGACCTTGGTGGTGTGGGACCGGATCTTGAGCAAGCGCCGCCAGACCTTTCATCGATGTTAAATGAGAGGGACGATGTCACTGCCGACGAATTCGAGGCCGCGATGGCCGATGACTATGACCCAGACGAGACCCCTGCTTTTCAACAGTCTAACCCCAAAGTTTGGATCATCTCCGGTGCACTCGTAGTGTTTTTCATCGCTGGTGCACTCCGCTTAGCTAATTCCTCAGAACCCGCTGGACCCTCAGACGAGACGCCTACTGCAGCCGTCGAGGAACTTGGCAGCGCCGAGCAGATAGATGGTGAGCTAACTCCTTCCAAGCTGCTGGGGCAAGACCAGCCTAGTGAGACCGCACCTGATAGCGTAGTGGATGGTGTGCCAGCGTTAGCGCGTGGAACTGAGAAGGGCGCTTCGGTCGAGGCCGCAAATGTTGCGCCAGCCAACGGGGCTGAGACTCAAGACGGTGCACTGGTGGAAGATGAATACGAGACGATCATCGTGGATGAGCCAGAGATGGATGAGCCAGCGATGGATGAGCCCATGGGAGAGAATTCTGCACCGGATGAGGTTGTAGCGCGGAAGCTCGCAGATGCGGATACGTCGTCGTTAGGTGGGGCGGATAAGGCCACGGACGCTGTGGCCACTGCACGGATGGGAAACGGTACCGACGAAAACTTAGGGGAAGGCGCCGAAGATTTCGCAGGGCGCCCCACAACTTTAGCTGAAGCTGAGCGAGTATATCTGGTCACCGCGGAGACGGTTAAAGACGTCGCGGTGGAAGGCCCTGTGGATATTGATCCGGAGGACAATCCTACGGCAGATACTGCGACCGACCTTGGTTCTGAGGATGGTATCGATGCGTTGGTGGATGATTTTTATGTGAAGACGAATGCGTATCTAGTGCTTCGAAAGTGGGCTTCAGCGCGTTCGAAAAAAGTATGGGTCATCCCTAAAAACACGGTCGTTTCCGTGATCGGTCGTCGAGATGATACGCGTTGGATCAAAGTACGCTATCAGCACCGAGTAGGTTGGATCGCCTGGGTCAAAAACCGTGTCACTCCCGAAGGGCAGCCATTCAATATCGATGATTTGGAGATCGTCGCCCGTTAGGCGTACGGGAAGGGCTTACATGATCACTCGAATCGTTATGTTGCGCCTCAAAGATGCGTTTCGGAACGAAGCGGATATCGATGCGATTGCCCGTCAGACGGGTGAAGTTTTTGAACAATCCGCTTTGATAGAGGGCTTTAGTATCGGTCGCCCGTCAGACGTCCACACCAAGCGGGAGTGGCAGCTACTCTTCACTCTTCAATTTCGTGATCAGGATGCGTTAGAGGCCTGGCGCAGTAGCGGGCTGTATCGCGTACTTTTCGACCAATTTTTGGCTCCAATGCGGTTGCGAGTCCGCGCCACCAATTGGGAGCTCGCTATGACAACAGAATGTGAGCTCTGGAACGAAGGACTGCTATCGGTGGAGTGCTCGGCCATCGACAGCTAACGCCGCTTCTTTAACCACCTCGGCGAGTGTGGGGTGCGCATGGCAGCTTCGGGCAATATCCTCTGCGCTGGCGCCGAACTCGACAGCGACTGCCACCTCGGCAATGAGTTCAGATACGCGCGGTCCAATCATATGGACGCCCAGGATTCGGTCCGTTTCTTTGTGCGCCAGTATTTTGACGAGGCCGTCGGTGCTTCCCAGCGCCTTCGCACGTCCATTTGGAGCAAATGGAAAGCTTCCGGCGCGGTATGGGATGCCAGCTTCCTTGAGTTGCTCTTCTGTCTGTCCAACCCAGGCAATTTCCGGGTCGGTGTAGATAACCCAGGGAATTGCATCGTAGTTGATATGTCCGTAGCCGGTGAGTAGGTGCTCTACGCAGGCAATACCCTCTTCTTCGGCTTTGTGAGCCAGCATGGGTCCGACGGTCACATCCCCAATGGCGTATACACCGCTGGCGCTGGTGGAGAAGTGCTCCTGGACCGGTATTCGACCTCGATTATCCAGCTCAATGCCCACCGTTTCTAATCCCAATCCATCCGTGTATGGACGTCTTCCAACCGCAACGAGGACTCGGTCACACGTGATGGGCTCCATACCCTCAGCCTCGACCACGCAGGAGTCACCCTCGACGCGGGCCCCTGTCACACGTACGCCCAGCTTGAACTCTAGACCTTGTTTTTTGAAAATCGAGTGTGCTCGCTTACCCATCTTGACGTCTAGTCCTGGCAGGACGCGAGGCTGGTACTCCAATACTGTGACCTTTGCGCCCAAGCGTTTCCAGACGGATCCAAGTTCCAGGCCGATAACACCTGCACCAATGACTACCAGGTGCCCTGGGACATCTGGATAGCTGAGTGCCTCGGTCGAGCCACCAATGCGGTCCCAGTCCATTTCCACGCCTGGAAGTGTGGCAACCTCGCTACCAGTGGCGATGATGACGTGTGTGGTTTCGATTTCAATGGTCTCACCATCGCCCGGTTCGATGGCAACCTTACCTGGTCCAGCAAGTCGACCGTGCCCATGGTAGCGGGTAATATTGTTCTTCTTGAACAAGTAGGCCACGCCATCGGTCAATTCCGACACGATACCGTCTTTCCTGGCCATCATTTGCCCTAAATTCAGGGAAAATTTACCCACGTCTATGCCGTGCGTAGCGAATGTATGGCCCACTTCATGGTATTTTTCGCTCGATTCCAGCATCGCTTTGGATGGTATGCATCCCACGCGCAAGCAAGTACCTCCGAGCTTGGCTTCTTTTTCAACACACGCAACTGTCAAACCTAGTTGGGCTGCGCGTATTGCTGCGACATAACCGCCTGGTCCAGCGCCGATGACCACCAAATCGTACTTGGCCATAAAATACCCCTTTTGTGCAGCCGGCATGCACTCAGTTGTCTGAGTTATCGGTAGCCCGTCACTGCATGGATTGGTTTCAAAGTTCGAGCAGGATACGTGTTGGGTCTTCCACGCATTCTTTCACGCGCTTGAGGAAGGATACAGCCTCTTTGCCATCAACGATCCGGTGATCATAAGTCAGCGCGATGTACATCATCGGTCGAACCACGATCTCGCCATCCACGACGACTGGACGGTCTTGAATCGAGTGCATCCCCAAGATTCCGGACTGCGGTGGGTTCAGAATAGGAGTCGACATGAGCGAGCCGTATACGCCGCCATTCGAGATGGTGAAAGTGCCGCCCTGGAGTTCATCCAATGCAAGCTTGTTATCCCGTGCTCGGCGTCCAAAGTCGGCAATTGTCTGCTCCACTTCGGCGAATCCCAGACCCTCGGCGTTGCGGATTACTGGTACTACCAGCCCCTTGCCGCCACCCACAGCAACCCCTATGTCGTAGTAGTTGTGGAACAAGAGTTCGTCCCCTTCGATGAACGCATTTATGCGCGGGAAGGCTTTCAGGGCTTCTACGACCGCCTTTACGAAAAACGACATGTAGCCGAGCTTGATGTCGTGCGCCTTGATAAATGCGTCTTTGTATCGCGCTCGGATCGCCTTCGCGGCTGACATATCTACTTCATTGAAGGTGGTCAGCATGGCTGCGTCATTTTGTGCTGTCACCAAACGCTCGGCGATCGTACGCCGCAAGCGAGTCATGCGTACGCGTTCAACGCTTCGAGGTCCAGCGGCCGGTTTCGGGACAGGGACCTGCTTTTTGGCTGTCGGTGTTTTCGCTTCTGGCGCAACAGCCTGGTGCTTGAGTACGTCCTCCTTCAGGAGACGACCGCCGGGGCCAGATGCTTGCACCTCAGCGGCGGACAGCCCGGCATCTGCCAACGCGCGGGCGGCGGCTGGCATGACGCGAACGTCATCAGTCGTCGTAGCTGGCGCAGTGGATTTCGTTTGCTTTGGCGTAGCATCTGCGGCTGGTGGGTCACCTGGTTCCAGATGTGCTACCACATCACCAACCTCGGCAGTGTCACCGGTCTCTTTCACCAGCTGAACGATAGTACCTGATTTCGGAGCGGGCACTTCGAGGTTCGCTTTGTCTGTTTCGATTTCGACAATCGGGTCGTCGACTTTCACGAAGTCTCCAACCGCAACCTTCCATTCGCCGATTTCTACCTCAGTAATTGACTCTCCCGGAGAGGGAATTTTGATTTCCAGTGCCATGTTTGCTCCTCAGATAGACGCCGTTTGGTCGCGTTTAGCGGTCGAATGCACGTGTCACGAGTTTGCTTTGAATCAATTTGTGCGCTGCGCCAGACCCGGTGGCTGGGCTAGCAGACGGTAATCTTGTCAGGCCACGGAATGACCAACGATCGAGGAGCTTATCCCCAAAGCGCCAGCGCCAGTAAGGCCAAGCACCCATATTCGAGGGCTCCTCTTGGACCCACACCATGTCAGTATTATCGGAATAGTCACGTAAAACTTGGGTCAAGTCATCGTCTGACAAGGGGTAGAGTTGTTCTACTCGTACTATTGCGATGGTATCGATTTCACGTTTCTCACGTTCTGCGAGCAGCTCGTAATAGACTTTACCGGAGCACAGAAGCACTCGTTCGACCTGGTTCTTTTTTGTTGTTAGATCGTCTGGGATGATGCGCTGAAACGTCCCATTAGCAAGCTCATCCAGCGAACTGACGGCTTTCGGGTGTCGAAGTAAACTCTTCGGAGACATCACAATGAGCGGCTTACGATATGGTCGTAGTACCTGTCGACGTAGACAATGGTAATAGTTGGCTGGTGTGGTGAGGTTCACTACCTGAATATTGTCTTCTGCTGCCATCGCAAGATACCGCTCGAGGCGCGCACTGGAGTGTTCTGGACCCTGTCCCTCAAAACCGTGCGGAAGCAGCAGAACGAGGCCGGATAGCCGCTGCCACTTATCTTCAGAACTGACGATAAACTGGTCGATTATGACCTGTGCCACATTGGCAAAATCACCGAATTGCGCTTCCCATATGATGAGACCATCCGGGCAGTCGAGGCTGTATCCCCATTCGAATCCCAAAGGACCATTTTCCGAGAGCGGACTATCCCAGACTTCAAAATCAGCTTGTTCTGGGTCAATGTGACACAGCGGCGTATATGCTTCACCCGATTCGTAGTCGTGCAACACAGAGTGGCGATGGCTGAACGTACCGCGTCCGCTGTCCTGACCGGATATTCGGATCCGATATCCTGACGCAAGCATTGTTGCGAAGGCCGTAACTTCCGCTCCACCCCAGTCGAACATCCGCGTGCCGTCTGCCATTTCCCCACGGTTTTTAAGCAATCGTTTGATTTTGGGGTGCGGGTTGAAGGAGTCAGGTAGCTGCGTCTGCCGCTTCAAGAGGTCCGATACCGTCGCTTGGGACATCGCGGTCTCAACGCGCGGCGTATCCGCGTCGAGACCTCCACGCATACCAGTCCAGAGGCCGCGTCCAGAGCTAGCATGCTCGAATTTGTAGCCAGGTGCCTGAGCGCGTAACAGCTCTTCTTCGAGATGCTGCCGGCGCCGTACCGCGATTTCATCGCATTCTTCGCGGGTCAGTGCGCCGAGTTTGATGATGTTTTCCATGTAGCTGTCCCGCACAGTGCTGCGTTTACGAATAGCGCGGTACATTACTGGCTGAGTGAACGCCGGGTCGTCCCCTTCGTTGTGGCCGTACTTTCGGTAGCAGTACATATCGATGACCACGTCTTTTTTGAAAATCGTTCGGAACTCCGTGGCGATTTTCAGTACTTGCGTCACTGCCTCTGGATCTTCGCCGTTGACGTGAAAGACTGGGATTTGCAATAGCTTTGCAACGTCGCTTGCGTATGGACTAGTCCGAGCAGATTCTGGCGGAGTCGTGAATCCGATTTGGTTATTCACTATGATGTGAATGGTCCCCCCAGTTTCATATCCGGGAAGGCCGCTCATATTGAGAGTTTCTTGGACCACGCCTTCGCCTGCAAATGCAGAGTCGCCGTGTATTAGGACCCCCATGCCTTTATGGAATTGCTTATCTGCCATGCGGTCCGCTTTCGCACGTACCCGGCCTAGTACCACCGGGTTGACGAACTCCAAGTGCGATGGATTGAAGCAGAGTGAAATATGGACTTGGTGTCCTTCCGAAGTCGTTAGGTCACTGCTATGGCCGATGTGGTATTTCACGTCGCCGCGGCCGATATGCAACTCCGGATCTGCATCGCGGAATTCACGAAAGATTTGCGCCGGCGCTTTGTTCATAATGTTCGCGAGTACGTTCAGGCGGCCCCGATGCGCCATTCCGAGTACGATTTCTTCCACTCCGTGTCCCGCAGCTGCTTCCACTAGAGAGTCAAGGAGCGGGATGAGCGTTTCTCCACCTTCCAGCGAGAACCGTTTTGCACCAAGAAACTTTTTTTGCAGAAAATCTTCGAAAATTTCTGCATCCGTAAGCTTCGTGAGGATGCGGATTTGTTCGCTTCGGTCGAGCGTGGTGCGGTTGTGGTCGCGTTCTACGCGTTTTTGCAGCCACTCTTTCGTACGCAGATCGTCAATGTGCATGAACTGTACACCGATAGACCTGCAGTAGGTCGAGCGTAGATGGTCAAGAATATCACGTAGCGTTTGTGCAGGCTTACCGGGCATCGTACGCGCCGAAAACACCTGGTCGAGGTCTTTCTCCGTGAGCCCGTAGTGGCTTAATCTGAGCTCCGGATGGTCGCGGCGTTCAATACCCAGAGGATCGAGCTCTGCGACCATATGACCACGGACCCGATACGCACGGATAAGCTGGTCGACTCTATCCTGCCGGGCCTGCATTTCCAGTGGACTGGGCTCGGCGGCACGAGATTGGCCACCGCCCGACCGGAATAAAGACGGCGCTCGGAATGAGGGCTGACTAGCACTCGACGTGCCATCTTCCCATTCCATAAATAGCGACTGCCAGTCGGAGCTTACGGACTTTGGGTCATCGAGATATTGTTCGTACATGGCCTCGACGAAGGCGAGGTTTTCACTTCCGAACTGTGGAGCATGTGGTGCCACTACTACCTTTCTCCGTCGCCATCAGCGACTGTGTTTTGTTCTACCGTCTATGGAGACTCGAATTTCTCTACGTCTTATAGCCGGAGATAGTCCCTCGACCTAACTCGGATGTCCAACCTCTACGCCCGCTTAATGACGTAGATGGGCCTAGATACCCGAAATAAGTCACTCTAATGCCTTCGATAAGGCAGTTTTCGCCGCTTTTCGTACCTGTGCATACCGGTCCTGAGAGAGTTTTTGAACGGCTCGTACGGCCTCTTGATCGCCAGTCCAGCTGCCAAGAGCAGCGGCTAATGCTGCGCGGACTCTCGCCGAGCGGTCGTCGGCCATCTGAAATAAGACGTTGCGAACGCCGTCTACGTCACGCCCATGCTTCCCTAATGCAGTTACCACGAGTGCTCGTAGACGTACCGATTTTCGTCGTCGAAGCGCAAGTAGTCGTTCGAGTGCTGGTGAGCCGTCCCCTTCAAATTTTGCCAGGGCGTCGGCAACATCTAATTGCAGTCGAACGGAATCCGACATGAGTCCCTGTGTAAGCTTAGAGACTCCCTCTGGGCCCAGTTTGAGTAGTGCTGCAATGCACGAGCGCCGCATTGGGACACTTAGTGACAGTCCGCTCGTAAGTGTCTTCATTACTTCTGGAGTAGGGATACCGATATGTCCTATCGCATCGATAGCAGCGCGTCGGACTTCCAAATCGCGGAACTTTGTAAGGTCGATAAGGATAGGGATGCCGGGCGCTCCCATGGCTTTTAGGACGCGAATAATTGGGAGATGAATCCCATGGTTTTGGAGAGCTCCTCTCAGCTCTGGCAGGGCTTGCACAGCGACTGAGCCTTGATACGCCAGTGCTTCTACCGCACGTAGGCGCGCTGTTTCGGTGCCCGAGGCTAACCCTTCGCGGAGTGCTGAAATGGCTGCAGGTCCCATCGCCGCCAATAATTTTGCCGCAATACCCCCGGGTACAGAATCGCTCTCCAGTAGAATTGGGAGCAGTTGTTTGGCTGTGTCTTCATTTATTGTTCGTAACGCTTTCAAAGCACTTCCTGCTTCAGCTAAAGCCTCGGCTGCAGGTATTCGAGTGGTTTCGTCCTGCAGAAGTAGGATCAGGGTCCGCAGCTCACTCATGCTGGGCGCAGCCGGATTGGCAGCCCATCGCGTGGCTAAACTTCTGACGTCGTCATATGGGCAGCTAATTAGGAGCTGAAGCGCGGTTCGAGCGTCTTTGTGTTCCCGTAATCGTACGAGCTGCTGTGCCGCCAGAATACGTATTCCGCGGTTGTTGTGGTCCGCTGCTGCGGTCAATCCGGGAATAATCGCCGTTCCAAGAGTATCGATGACTTGTTGAAACGGGCTCTCCGCAAGAGATGCTCTAGGGTTGTTTTGCCGCCAGGCAATTCCAGCGGCGATTAGCGGTACTGCTGCTCGCCCTGCTTCCGCTCCATAGGCTGGTAACGCAGATGCAGCAGCTCGTCGAACGGATGAACTTTTTTGTTTTAGCAGGTCGATGATTTGGTCCATTGCTAGCGGCGCACTACCAGCGAATGACGACAACGCTCGAACTGCTGATAGTCTAACTTTTGCATGATCGTCATCGAGCATCCGGCTCAAAGGAGTGAGTGCATCCGGCGTTGTGGGGGCAAGCTTTGCCACCGCATTTACGGCGGCTAGTCGTACGTCGGGATCAGCGTCTCGTAGCAGTGTTATTAACCCCTCTAACCCGTTTGCACCGTCGTCCGTTAGTCGTTCTGCTGCATTGATACGCTGCGTGCTATCAC
>PKDL01000464.1 GCA_002863065.1 Pseudomonadota bacterium | reverse complement strand
AGTCTTCAGGAGGACATGTCGAGTAATGGCGGTTATTTTGATGCCGCCAACCTGGAAATCGTTTTGGTCCTCACCAAATCCAAAACCGATAGTCTTGGCATCCGTCATGAAGTTGCTCACTTGCTGGTCGCTCGCGGCGGCGGGCGGTTTGGGACCGAGATGCCTCGGTGGCTGAACGAAGGGTTGGCGACTTGGTTGGAGACGGCCGATGTATCGGAACCTGGATCGTCGGGACTTCTTGCAGATTGGGTAAGATTAGTGGCTGCAGCAACGACTGTCCCTCCTGAGATTCAGGAGATAGTAGCCTTCGACGGAAAAGACTTTCGTAGTGAAAATAATGATTTAGTTTACGCATATTCGAATCTCTTGATTCACTTCCTGATGCATCACTCACGGGAGAGTTTCTTTGCATTTTCGCGGTCCGTGCTCGAAGGAAAACCGGCAGATGTGGTTCGCTTCGAGAACGCCTTTGGCTCCGTGGTTAATCTGGAAGAACCCTTCAGGAAATATGTGAGTCGTCTGGTGTCCGAGTTCGACGCGGAGTATCGGGAGCGAGTCATACGAGGAGAAACGCTCGAGTTTTAGAGTGTGGGCCTCCCGGATGTTCCAAGGCCAGACTCCGTTCCTATCGGGCAGAGCGGATAAGTGTGCTGATATCGGGAATCTACTAGTTTGCTTGAGTTTACATGCAGGATTGTGCTTCGCGACTGGTCAGAGTTGTTTAGATGGGGTAAACAGCGCCCGATGGAATCATCTGACACACTGCACATCATACAGGATGGGGATAGGACGATTTACCTTGTCGGAACTGCACACGTCTCTGAAGAGAGTGTGAAAGAGGTACAGCAGGTTATCGAAGAGGTGCAACCAGATACTGTCTGTGTCGAGTTAGATGAAGCGCGCTTTCAAGCACTGACCGATCAGAACCGCTGGCGGCGTTTAGATATTTTCAAGGTAATAAAAGAAGGCAAGACTCTGTTTTTGCTCGCTAATCTGGCGATTGGTGCGTACCAACGCAGGCTGGGAGCTGAGCTTGGGGTAAAGCCAGGCTCAGAGTTGTTGGCGGGAGCACGGAAAGCCGAAGAGGTTGGAGCCGAGGTCGTACTTATCGACCGCGATATAAACGTGACCTTGAAGCGCACCTGGGCGGCGGTAGGCTTCTGGAAACGGGCTGAACTACTTGCGGAGATTGTAGGCGCTTTGGTTTCACGCGAGGAAACGGAAGCAATCGATATTGAGCAGTTAAAAGAAAAATCTCAACTGTCTGAGATGATGAAGGAATTTACCCGTGTCCTTCCGCAGGTACACAAACCACTGATCGATGAACGAGACCAGTACTTAATGAGCGGTATCGAGTTGGCCCCTGGAAATCGTATTGTTGCGGTGGTTGGCGCAGCACATGTTGAGGGCATGAAGTCGTACTTCAAACAGACGGTTGACCGAGACGCTTTAGAGCAGCTACCCGCGCCTTCTCCCTGGACAGGCCTCTTGAAGTGGTTGATCCCTGCGCTAATCCTGTGTGCATTTGCGTTTGGGTACTACAAGCAGTCTGGGCAGACGTTACAAGAGATGTTGTACGCATGGGTGCTGCCCAACTCGGTATTTTGCGCGGTGCTGACTGCATGCGCACTAGCCCGTCCGCTTTCCATACTCACGGCCTTCGTGGCATCGCCTATTACATCATTGAACCCGCTGCTCCCTGCGGGGGTCGTCGTGGGGTTGGTTGAGGCCACACTGCGGCGTCCGACGGTCGAAGATGCTGAGGCCATCAATGATGATGTCCAAAGTCTACGCGGCATATACAAGAATCGCTTCACGCGAGTGCTGCTCGTCGCGGTGATGGCCACGTTAGGCAGTGCCATGGGCGCATGGGTCGGTCTCGGGTGGGTATATTCTTTTATCGGCAACTAACCGCTCTGGCGCTAGCTACGACATCATGCCATGCAGCTGGAACCACTCAAAGGTATCGGTAAGCGTGTTATCGAAGGGGCGGGGCATATACCCAAGTTCTTTCGCGGCCTTTGCATAACCGGTCGGTACTTGTCGGATGATATCTAGCGACACCGTAGTGAATAGTGGCTCAGTATTAGTGACCACACCATATAAGTCACTTATGGGCGCTATGGCTCGCGCCACCCACCATGGACAGCTAAATCGGGGCGACTTTGCACCGGTAACTGTAGATACACGTTCTGCTAATTCACGAATAGTCAGGTGATGTCCGCCAAGAAGATAACGCTCGCCGGTAGTGCCGTTATCGAATGCGCGTAAGCAACCGTCAGCGACATCCCGCACATCAACAAAAGTATAGGCTCCATCTATGACTGCAGGCATACGTTCCAAGGCCATGTCGAGAAGTACGCGGCCCATTCGAGATGGCGCGTAATCGTAGGGACCAATGATGGCGCATGGATTGACGATGACAGCATCAAGACCTTGCTCGACAGCTGAATGCACTAGTTGTTCACCCTGCGACTTGGAGCGGTCGTATGGTGGAGTGTCCATTGATGCGAATGGCTGTGTCTCCGTGAGTTCACCATCTGTAGGCTGTTGGAGGGCATGCACCGAGCTACAGTGTAAGAGGCGCTTGACGCCGTGGTTGAGACACGCAGACGTTATATGTTTTGTCCCGCCGACATTGATGTCGTGAACGTCTTGTCGGTATTTCGGGAGAATCGTGATCTTAGCCGCCAAATGGAATACGTACTCACATCCCGATACCGCTTGGTCCACAATGTCGGCGTCACGGATGTCTCCATGTACTGTTTCAACCTCCAGTCCGTCGAGCGCTTGGGTAGGTTCATGGACAAGCACCCGTATCGCCTTGCCTCGGCGTAGCAACGCTCTTGTGAGGTTTGCGCCAAGGTGTCCATTTGCCCCGGTTATAAGTACTTTCCCTGACAATCTCGTATCTCCACGGCAGACCGCGTGTCAGGGTAATTCGGACACATCGTCGTCTCAAGGTGCGGATGGCATTCAGCAGAGGATATTGCGTATAGTCTGAGCCTCAGTTGACTTGTTTGACGCTCTGAACGAGATTGCTCGCAGTCGCGGTGTGATGATGAGCGACGTATGGAGTAACGTTTTGGATAGCAAAGTACTTCTCGCCATTGGTGTCGTAGTCGCGTTTGGGTGTTCAGAGGACAGCAGTCTGGTTGCAGATGGGTCGAGCGCGGCTGATAGTACCGACGCTACCGACTTAGTGGACACCACCGATGCAGTGGTCACAACCGATGCGATGGATACCACGGATGTGGTGGACGCCACCGATGCATCCGACGCAACCGACCTAGCGGACGCTACTGATGCGGTAGACGCTACTGATGCGGTAGACGCTACTGATGCGGTAGACGCTACTGATGCGGAAGACGCTACTGATGCGGTAGATGCTACTGATGCGGTAGACGCAACCGACCTAGCGGACACAACTGATGCGGTAGACGCTACTGATGCAGTGGATGCCACCGATGTAGTGGATGCAACTGATGGTGTAGAAGCGACCGACGGCATCGATGTGGTGGATACGGTAGACGCAACCGACATGACGGATAGTACCGATGCCGCGGATGGTACGGATGGCGAGGTGGGCGTCGACGGAACACCGATTGCGGAGGTCCGAGCGATTCATGTAGCGTCGGATGGTCCAACTGTTGATGTATACGCAACGAGCGATATCAGCGCGGAGCCCGTCATCAGCGGCCTTTCATTTTTAGAGGGTACTCAGTATGCATTTGTCGAAGCGGACAGCTATGAGTTGAATATCACGGGAGCGGGCGACTCCGTGGTACTGGGTACGTTCGACGTCAACTTCGAACCATCAGTGCGATACAGCCTCGCCGCATACGGTGATGCGTCCGATCTTCAAGCGTTGGTTTTAGTGGATGATGCCTCAGCTCCGGCACAGGGGAATATCCGGCTACGCATAGCGCATACTGCGAATAGCGTTGGTCCCGTTGACCTGTGGCTGCTCGGTGAATCTCCGACGGAGCTGGTGAGTGATCTTGAATATGGTTCGGCAGCGCCCGCGTTCGAAACTGCTGCTGGTCCCATCGATATTGGTATAGACATTGATAATGACGCCTATCCAGATTTCTCATGCAGTCTTCCGAGCCTTGCAGACGGAACCATAGCGAATGTGTATGCGGTGTTTTCCGATGGGTTGAAGCTGGCTATCTATGAAGGTGATGGGAACGTGGCGGTGGCAGATTGTGCGGCGGTACCACCACCCACGTCCCAAGTCCGAGCTATCCATCTCGCTAGCGGTGCTCCATCGGTGGACATTTATCCGAGTGTAGATACATCAGGGGATGCGCTTTTCTCCGCCCTCGCGTTTGGGAATGGGACCGATTATTCCACGGTACCCGTCGGTTCTTATGCCCTGACGCTTGCTGCGTCGAGCGATAGTAGTCTTCTGAAGTCTTTCGATATCACTCTGTCGGCTGATGAGTCATATAGCGTAGCGGCCTACGGAGCATTGTCAGACCTACAGACACTGGTGCTAGTGGACGATAATTCCGCGCCTGCGGAGGGGAATATACGGCTTCGCATGGCGCACACGGCAGCCGGAGTAGGGCCAGTGGATTTATGGCGGTTAGGCGAAGCGCCGACGGAGCTCGTTAGCGGGCTACAATATGGCACTGCAGCGGCTACGTTAGAAACATCTGCTGAAGCGTTCGGTATTGGAGTTGATGATGACGGTGACGCGTATCCTGACTTCTCATGCGATATTCCAGCGCTGGAATCCGGTACAGTCGCGAACGTCTACGCGGTGTACTCCGGTGGGTTATCGCTTGTCGTGCATGATACGGATGGAGTCGTATCGGTCGTTGACTGCGCCGATGTGCCCGATCCTACCTCGCAGGTTCGAGCGATACACCTCGTTGCTGATGGGTCGGCAGTCGACATCTTTTCTACGATTGACACTGCAGCTAGTCCATTGTTCCAGGGCCTTGGGTATGGTGAGGGCACCACGTATACCACTCTTCCCCCTGGGAGCTATTCTCTTACGGTGACTGCGTCTGGCGATAGCAGTCCAATTCAATCTATCGAGGCCACGACTACGGTAGACGGAGCGTATACTTTGGCCGCGTATGGGTCTGCGAGTGATCTGCAGGCCGTGGTGTTGACGGACGATATAACGCCGCCGACAGAGGGGAATATCAGGCTACGAGCGGTGCATACTGCGCTTGGGGTTGGGCAAGTTGATATACTCCTAATGGGCGACACGATAGCCCCCCTGATTAGTAACCTGGATTACGGCAGTGTTGCGGCAGATGTAGAGACCGATGCGATACCTTTTTCGCTGGGGCTTGATGTCTCGAACGATGGGATACCGGAATTTCAGTGCGATGTTCCTCAATTGCCTGCAGGTACGATCGCCACGGTCTATGCGTCGATTGTTCCGGCAGGGACATTGGCATTGCTCGCTCACGATCAAACCGGGGGGGTAAGCACGATTCCTTGTGATATTTATGTGCTGCCTGGAGACTCGTGCGAAAAGCCACTCCAAGTGACCATCCCCCCTTCCGGGACAACCTTGACCGGTACTACCGTGGGTCTATCAAATACCCTGTCATCAACCGAGGATTGTGTGGGTTCGAACGTCGGGGGCGCATCGAACGAGGTGGTATACGAGTTATCAGCAGAGGTTGAAGGCATCTACACCATCGACGTGACTGGCTTTGATACGGCCTTGTACGTGCGTTCGGTGTGTGAAGATGAGTCTACGTGTATTGTGGGGTCCGATGCAGAGTTCGAGTTGGATGAACCGGAAACGGTAAAGGTGACTATCGGACCGGACAACTCGGTGTTCTTGGTGATTGACGGCTGGTCTGACCTGTTTAATGCCGAGGGGGATTACTCAGTACAGATTAGCGAGCCGTGCACGCCTAATTGTATTGACAAAGAGTGTGGTGGAGACGGTTGTGGTGGTTCGTGTGGAACCTGCATGGAGGGATCATGCAACGCCCTAGGTGTGTGTGAAATCATCACCGGTCAAGACTGTGGCTTGCCGACCGCGCTTACCGTACCTAGTACGGGGATAACCATTTCAGGTACGACGGTTGGTGCCGGTAATTCGTATCAGGCCACTACAGACTGTCTCGGTCTAAACTTCAGTGATAAAGGCGCGGGCTCCAATGAGGTGGTGTTCGAGGTGTCGGTTGAGGCAGCCGGTATCTACAATTTTTCAGTCAATGGGTTTGATGCAGCAATCTATATGCGGACGGTATGTGAGGATGAAACGACGTGTACGGAAGCGGTCGATTCTTACGGTCCCAGTGGTGTCGAGACGTTGGCCGCCACGCTTCAACCTGCAACGCCTGTCTATCTGTTTATTGATGGCTTCGATAACTTCAACAATGTAGATGGCGATTTTGGGCTTGCTATCACGCCAACGTGCTTGGCGGCTTGCGAGGAAAAGCAGTGTGGTTCAGACGGCTGTGGCGGCTCCTGTGGGACATGCGATGCCGAGGAACAATGCACGGCCGATGGACTGTGTGAGTCTATTGCGCCGCCGCCCGAGGGAGATACGTGTGCGAACCCAGTGGCTTTATCCGTCGTACCCGGAGCATCGTTTTCCAGTTCGACCAGCCCAGTGGGAAATCAAGCATCCAGTGGAGCGGCGTGCGGTGGTCTGAGCGGTGCTGTTGGTGGCGGCTCGAATGACCAAGTGTTCGAGCTGATGTCTGATGTTACTGGTACCTACCTGATTTCAATTACGGGATTCGATGCAGCCTTGTATCTGCGGAGTACATGCGATGATGCGGCAACATGTGTGGTTGGATCGGACGATGATTCGTTGCTTGGGGTAGAAACAGTTCAGCTGACAATGGACGCAAGCACGCCGTATTACCTGTTTGTAGACGGTTGGAATAACATCACGAATGTTGCTGGGGACTTTGCGCTTGAAGTACGAGACAATACCGGCCAGAGCTGTTCGGCGGCGCAAGCGCTGACAGTTCCGTACGCGGGGACGGGGTCTACATTATATTCCACCAATAACTACCTGGCGTACAGCGAGGATGGGCTGTGTGCTGCTACCAGCCACCCTGGGGCTGATTACACCTATTCGTTCAATGTCACGGAAGGTAATACCTATACCATCTCGGTAGATACCGATGTATTTGATGCCACGTTGCGTTTGGTTCAGGGCTGTGGGGAGACGATCTCAGGGTGCCTTAGCGAAGCGAACAACACGGCAACTAGCGGCAATGAGACTATTGCTTATGATGCGACATTCGATGGAACGGTATTCCTGGTGGTTGACGCCGCGTCTGCGTCAGGCAAAGGCAGTTTCGACCTGACTATCGATGTGTCTGTGACTCCTCCTACTCAGGGTGATTCATGCAGCCTGCCGGATTACCTCGTAATCGAGCCAGGGACGGTTATTTCGGGAACTACGCTCGGGTTTGAAGACTTGGCAGCAGCCGATGAGACATGCATGGACACGGGTATTGGTGTTGGGTCGGGCTCAGCGGATCGGGTCTATGCGATATCTACTCAGACACCTGGAACGTACTTGTTCCAAGTAGAAGGGGCCGATCCCGCCACCGTGTTCGATTCAGCGTTGTACGTACGCACCGCCTGCGATGATGAGTGGAGCTGTATTGCCGGAACCAATGCTAGCTCTGACAACGTAGAAGTACTGGAACTCACCATGGAGGCAGCGACCACCTACTATCTATTCGTGGATGGTTGGAGCGACGACGAAAATATCGCCGGTGACTTTACTCTGACGGTCTCTACTCCACCTGAGCCATTTGGGCCTGGGGAATCATGTGATGATCCAGCAGTCATTTCGGTCCCGTATACCGGCAGTGCCACCACGGTAGGCGCAAGCAATGCGACGTCAGCGCAAAACTGTAGCTACCTAAACTTCAATCCTATGGATGGAGAGGATTTCACCTACAGCTTTGACGTGGCCGCAGGTAATATTTACACGGTAACGTCCAGCGCGACCTTTGATCATGCGATATACCTCAGCACCGATTGTTCCGATCTCGGTTCGACTTGTATCGGAGGTTCCAATGCATCAGACGCCTTTGGATCGGAGTCGCTCAGCTACACTGCTACCACTGACGGAACGGTTTTCTTGACGATAGATAGTTTCGTATCGGCGGATGCCAGCAGCGACCCAACGGCCGGAGATTTCTCTGTGACCGTCGAGGTAGAGGCGGTGCCGCCGCCGGAAATGGTGGATCTTAGCGGTGTGATTCTAAAACAAGAGAATTTCACATATTCCTATGCCTTCCCGGATGAAACGATGGTCCCTGTCGGTGGCTATATTCTGGTCGTACGCGATGCAGACCAAGCATCCTTTGAAGAGGCGTTCGGTATCACCTTGGCGGATAACGTGGTGTTTCTAAACAGTGGTGGCCAGCTTCCGCAAATCAATGGGGGGGAAACCTTCACTTTGGAACAAGGAGACAACGTCCTAGATGGGCCCACCGTTGCGGTAGGGTCCTTTGAAAATTACCAGCGCATTGGCAATGGTCCCGCAGGTGACGCACTCTCTTGGTTTTACGCCCAGGATGCGTTTACGTCTGGAACGCCGGGTAGCGGCGCAACGGGTTCGCAAAGTGTCTACATCTCGGAGTTTTCCGACGTCCTTGGGACCAGTAATGATGTGTATGAGTACGTAGAGATCCACGTAGCTACCAGTGACGGTATTGCTCCACCCGCTGGCGATGTCAGTGGGACCATTGAAGCGGATTTGGATACTACGATTTATGAAGGTCTACCCAACAACGGAAACGGAAAGGGTGCGGACCTCATCATCGGGCGAACGGGCTCGGGCAACAGGCGTAGGGCATTGATCTCATTTGATTTGGCGAGCTGTCCGGTGGGCACCAGCATTACGGACGCCGTGATCGATATGCGGGTTTCAAAGATAAAGTCTAATGGAATAAATCAAACGGTGACGTTGCATACGCTGACGGTTCCCTTCGCGGAGGGCAGTGAGGACGCCGCAGTTGACGGGAATAAAAACCAAGGGCAAGGGGCCTTCTCGTCGGATGGCGCCACCTGGACGAAGGCCAGTGGCACGGTACCTTGGAGTACTCAAGGAG
This sequence comes from Pseudomonadota bacterium, assembly GCA_002863065.1. Classification (GTDB taxonomy): domain Bacteria; phylum Myxococcota_A; class UBA9042. The sequence goes on along the minus strand of PKDL01000464.1, from coordinate 1,953 downwards.
GCGACTATACGCCGGAGCCAGTGACGTCCACGACAGCTCCCACGATATACTCAGTTATGTCGTTTACCGGTGCGGAGTTGGCGGATGCGGTATCGAACGCGTGTGGTGGACGGCTAGATTTGATTGTTATCGGCGCGGAATCACCAAACGGCTCAACTGCGCATTTCAACTCGACTGAAGCCCCATATCCCGGGTCCTTTGGACCTACACTGACGTACGAAGGCTACTCTCCAAATCCCTAGCCGATGGTCGGATAGTGGCAGTGTAGTGTTTAGAAGCGCCTGGGAGAGTAGCCTGCGCCCCATCAGTACGGACCTAGTCGGCGAGGGCCACTCGGAGACAGACCTCGTCCTGGCCCACTTTCAAGGTATGCTCGGCAAAGTGAGATGACAAAGACCCGCTCTCGTAGAATAGGGCATCTGCAAGCGTCTCCGCTTGGATGGTTTGTGAGTGCGCCATACAGGCGTCTAGAATGCTAGTGCCGCCTGTGAGTTCGACAAGGATACGTGCGGTGTATTCAAGGTTGTGTTCTTTCCGAAGCGCCTGAATACGGCTTTGTACCTCTCTGGCGACGCCTTCCGCAAGAAGCGCATCGGTGAGGCGGGTATCGAGTATCACTGTACCTACAGGACCGCCTGATGCCGCGTATCCATCCTCGGCCTTCACTTGGACGGCGACGAGCTCAGACGTGAGAGTGATGACCTCCCCATCGGATAGGGTGAGCTCATAGGTCCCTACGCTTGCCAGTGCGATTCGAACCGCGACTGGATCCGCAGCGTCTAATGCTTTACGGACCATCGGCATACGCTTGCCAAAGACGGGGCCAAGAGCCCGGTAGTTGGGCTTCACCGTAAATGTGACGCGGTCGCCTGCATCGTCAGTGAATTGGATATTTTTCACATTGAGTTCCTCCGCAATCAGAGGAACGTAAGGGCGGAGTCGTTCAGATAGTTCTGTCTTCCCCAGCACAACTTCTGCGGTATCAAGCGGCTGTCGAACTTTGAGTTTGTGCATCGCGCGCGTGGAAAGGCCCAGGGATACGATGTCTCGTACGGCCTGCATTTCTTCTGATAGACCTTCATCAACCCAGCGCGCATCGCCGGTTGGCCAGTCGCAGAGGTGCACACTCTCTTTGGCGCTTGGATCATGCGAAACGCTTAGGTTCTGATGCATTTCATCGCTATAGAAGGGGACGAAGGGGGCAATGAGCTTGGATAGCGTGCTGAGTGCTTCCCACAATGTATGGTAGGCGTCCCATTTATCCTGGCTCTTTTCACTGCTCCAGAATCGATCCCGGCAGCGGCGGACATACCAATTGGAGAGTGCGTCTACGAATCGAAGAAGGCGTTGCGCCGCTTCATAGACAAGAAACTCATCCATGGCTGCGGTAACTTCCTGCAGTGTGAGTTGAAGTTCGCTCATGATCCATCGGTCGATGAGCGCTCTGTCGGGCAGCGCGGTGTCTGGCGTCGATGTGGGATCGAAGCCATCGATGTTGGCGTAGATAACAAAGAAGGAATAGACGTTGTGTAGCTTTACCAGGAACTCTTGGCTTGCTTGCCGGACGGCCTCAGGCGAGTACCTAGTATTGTTGTACGGCGGATTGGCTGAATAAAAGTACCAGCGCATCGCATCCGCTCCGCTCGTAGAGAGAATTTTCTCGGGCGGCGTATAGTTTCCCTTGCTCTTGGATTCCTTTTTCCCCGTTTTATCGGTGACAAGTCCGAGGACAATGCATGTTTTGTAGGGATGGGGACGCTCTGCCTCGCCATCCTTATCAAAAAGCAAGGTCGAGACCATGAGCAGGCTATAGAACCACCCCCGCGTTTGGTCGATGGCTTCGCTTATAAAGTCAGCCGGCCAGCTGGCATGGAATTGCTCGTGGTTCTGGTGTGGATATCCCCACTGTGCGAATGGCATGCAACCTGAATCGAACCAGCAGTCGATGACTTC
>PKDL01000463.1 GCA_002863065.1 Pseudomonadota bacterium | reverse complement strand
GGTGCTTATATCCCCCAAATAGTGACGACTGTGACGACGGTGATCCGTGCTCAGAAAACGACCAATGCGCCGGTGGCGTGTGTGCACCAGGAACAGCGAAGGTATGCGAAGATGGCGACCAATGCACCACAGACTCATGTATTGAGGGAGCGGGCTGTTACCACGAGCAGACTGGTGTGTGTATAGATTCGGATCCATGCACAGCGGACGTATGTAACGATGGGAATTGTTCGAATACCCTCTTTGACGGCCCCTGCGAAGATGGAAATCCCTGTACTTCCGGCGAAGAGTGCGCCGATGCAACTTGTTCGGGGGGAGCGCCCACAATTTGCGACGATGGAAACACCTGTACGGAAGACGTATGCGAACAAGGCGTCGGATTTGTTCATTACTATAGTGATGGCGAAGCATGCTCTGATGGCTATTTCTGTACGTACAACGACGTTTGCGTGGTAGGCCAATGCTTAGGGACAAAAGTGTCCTGCGCAGGCTGCCCTACCCCATCAACTGGTCTGGCGCTCAAGATCATCGAACTCACGGTAGCCACCGACGGCAATGCCGGCTCCGGTTTAGATGTTGATGAGAATCCGACGACGTGCGCGCCCGAGGGTAATTGCAGTGGAGGCGTCGATAATGCCCTATCGGTTATCGCCAGTCTGCTGAATCCCGGACTCGGCGAAACCATAGACAATGGCATCGTGCAATATGTAGCCGACTTCAGTCAGCTGGACATGACCGGCCAGCCGTTCCCTTTTTCAGTTTTGGAGACCGAGCTGTCGGAAGCTAGCGCGGCTGCTGGCTGCGATTTCCAAAGTGAAGAATGCGACTATATCACCAGCCAGTACAGCTACGGCCCGAGCTGCAAAGCCTACTTTGGCCTTGAAGATGCGACGTGGAGTGATGGGACATTCAATGCCGGTGGGTTGGGATACGTGATGACGATAGCTCTACGATTGTCCGGGAATATTTTCATTCCGATCACGCTCGTTAACGCCAGAGTCAAAGGACAAATTACACTCGATTCTACGTCCACAAATGTAACTAGTGCGGTCGGTATATTTGCGGGCGCCACTCCGAAGCAGCAGCTTATTGATTCCATCACCAACCTAAACTTTGATGACTTACCAATCGATAAGGACACTGCGTTGTCATTACTTGATCTGTTAGTTGTCAACGACATTGACTTGGATGGTAATGGCGAGCCTGACGGAGCCAGTATCGCAATTCGCTTTGTAGGCATCGGAGCTAACCTGCAATAACTTCCCAATCAAGGAGCTGAAGCGGTTACCTGCAGCCCCCTATACATGCTCGCCGCATCACAGGAGACCGCATCCCACTCGATTTTCGAGCTGAATTGCGCTGTCCCGTGACCCGTCATGCCCCCATCTCATCGCCAATATTCGACACGCGGTGCCGTGTTCGTTTTTCTCACCATAGCCATGCTGTGCTTGGGCGACATTATGGAAATACAGAAGGCCTTCGTAACCACCGGAGAGGAAGCGACTGGACACCAAAAAACGGAAAATAGACTCCCATCGGCCCCTTCCCCTGCACCACTTGACTCGGCCACTTTTCATGCCGCACTACGCGCCGAGCGACTGGGCATCGACAGGTTATTTCGCAGGCGATCTTTTCCGCCTCGTAATGAGGCCGAAGACTGTACACAACACCATCCACATCGATATCGGATGCGATGTACCGCTCCACTGACAACCCGATGCCTGACTATCTCCCGCTATCGTGCCTGATTGGCCATCTGTAGTCCCATCGACCGCCTGCCCTGCAATACCATCCGTGCCTTCAACGCCACTCCCGCCATCGAATCCATCAATCGAGTCGGGTGCTTCCTGACACACGCCCACAGACTCACCTTCCAAAGGAAGACACGCCAAACCAGGACCGCAGTATGTGGTGGCCGGATCGCAGGGAAGCCTACATCTCCCATCACAGAAGTTTGACTCGCAGTCACTATCCAAATCGCAAGGGTCGCCTACAGCCCGTGGCCCTGCATCAGCGCAGGTACCGTTCTGACTCCCACTTTTGAGTCGCTTACACGATTTCCCCGGTGGGCAGGATGCAGAACCCACAATGCACGGGTCAGCACAGATACCAGCTACACATGTCTGTGAAATACACTCGTCAGCGCTGTCACACGGATTACCACTCGGTATGCACGCACTAGGCCCCCCGATCGTACAGTAGTTCTGTCCCCCCTGAAAACTGCTACATTCCATCCCGCAAGGACATTCTCCGCATGCTTGGCTGCAATACGCGTCGTTTGTTCCGACGACAGAGAGGCAAAAGCCGCTTTCGCAGTCGTCGCTGAAATCACACGGCTCCGCTAGACCCAATTTTGGATTCGCCGGTATACAAGCCCCCCCGCCGCCAACCAGCTGCGCGCAGGCAAACAGTTCTGGGCAATTATTCAGCGCAGGGTTACAGCCCTCGCGGCAAAAGTAACCACCGCCAGTTGGTCCAATGCAGAGGCCGGAAATACATTCGCCCGGGCTCGCACAAGCCGACCCCGGCGGCTTCGCACCCGAGCTTCCATTCACAGGGATACAGGCGCCATTGCCGCTACCCTGAAGCTGATAGCATTCTTCGTTAGACGGGCACTCGTTGCCGCCCAGTGTGCAAGCTGCGCGACAATAGTACGTTCCAGTTGAACCGCCAACACACAAGCCAGATTGGCACTCCACCGCCGAGTTACACTGCTCACCATTTGCTTTCGTTGCGACAGGGCCGCCGGTAGTACCGCCGCCGCTCCCCCCTCCACTTCCCGGAGTAGGCAAGCAAACGCCACCCGATGCATTGGAATACGGAAAGCATGTGGAGTCTGGTCCGCAGTCAGCCGAAGTATTGCAATTTTTCGCGCAGACCGAGCCCCCGGTGCCAGTTGGTTGGCAAAAGAATGGGTCCACGCAATCAAAATCCGATGCGCAGCTTTCGCCCAATCCTTGCGTCCCTTCCGGAAGCTGCGCAGATACGCCGCCGCACAATCCGTTCTGACAAGACACCTGGCCGGCATAAAACTCCTGACCTGAAGCGTCGTCGTCCACAACCAGAGGACAATCGCCATCGGTGGAGCAGACATACTCAGTGGTGGGATAAAGAAAGCAGACCACTTTTTTATCATCAGGCTCCAATGTTTGGCTCTTCAGGAATGGGTCTGCATTTGGAGCCATGGTTGGTGGGTTATTCGGATCATATCCGCCGAGGTTGTGCTGCGCACCCAAGAAATGGCCCTCTTCGTGCGCAGCGACATTCAAAACATCGGTAGCTCCACCAGTTCCGCTCGTAGACCACGTCTGAAGATAGCCATTGAACACAATATCTGACTCTTGAATCTCAGCAGATGGCACCGAAAAACTAGTATTTGTAATCCCCAGTACGAATTGTCCATAGATCCACTCGGGCCCCTCTGCCCAAGACACCTCATTTTCTCCATTGGGCGCGCCCCCGACCGCCATCAAATTGAGGTTGTTCGTAAGCGCCCCCTCACTGATGACCATCTTGGAGCATGACACCGCATTCCACTGACTCCAGCCTGCTCGTACCGCATCTAGGTCGCTTCCGTCCACGATATCGGCGCTCCCATTAGCATGGAGGCGTACGCTGATTGAGGTTTTACCCCAACGCACTACGTTGCCACTGTTGCCGTTGAGAAGCCCAACAGAATATGCCTGAGCCAAACCGGTATGTAGTAGTAGCGCAGCTACCCAAAGAATATGTCGCATCCGAGCCTCCCAAGACAAGACACGCTCTCGTACCATAAAAGTGCAAACAGCTTCGAAAACTCTTACTTGGGTACGTCACTTCTACTTCAGCGAATTCATGCATCGCGTGTGATAGGGCCGCATCTTGAGTGCATGGCCTGGGTGAAGACACATCTTACGCGCCTATTTCGCCACGTGGGGTACGGTGCAGCGAATATCTGCCTTGCGATTGGTCTGGCTCTCACTGCATTCACGTTTACCCCCCTCGCAGTAGCCGCGCTTCTGTTGCTTCTCGGACTTTCAACTCAGCGCAACCGGGACAGGCTTCGGCTGATTATCCCCGCACTGATTATTTGCGTATCGGTGCGGTTCGCCTACTCCCCGGACTCCCCTCCGACCGGTATCGCACTCCCCGAAACACCAGGACAGTACAGTGCGCGCAGTGTCGACCTCATGGGTCTAATCAGCGTGCGTGCAGTGATTAGGCCCGGTAAAACGGGCAATGTGCTGGTATTCGTCGAAGCGAATACGTTGCCATTTTCCGGACTAGACGAGCAGTCACTGGAAAAGGAGATACATCGTGTACTAGAAGCGCAGGGCATACCCGAAGATACCGGTTCGAACAGTGACGAACTGACGGCACTGCTCTTCTATACGGCTCTCGCTTCAGCGATGCATCCGACCGCAATCCCCGAAGAGATTGAGTGTCCGAAAGGAATCAGCGCACCAGAAACATTCTGGAGTATGTATCCGGCCGAATTCTCACACACTTGCAGCGTATCGAACGCCGGTGACGGTCGATACTGGGGTCAGTCTTCGGCCGAGATACCTGTGACTGCCCGGCTGGACGTGAAGGCGGGGCGCATCGAAAACATCAGCTTTCAAGGTCCACTCAGTCCATACGGCCAGCGCGCCGCTGACACGATGCGGGAACGCATGCTTGGCCAATCGACCGTTGGGGTAGATGTGGTTAGTGGGGCAACACAGACTGCATATGCTGTGCGAAGTGCTGCCAACGCCGCGTGTATCCAGAGCACACGCCTGGGCCGCAGTAGAAGCAGTAGTATCCAGATGGTCGGTGCCACAGCTCAGTAGCACGTAGACGCTGCGATGATGACCAACATCTGCAATCCGTGAATGGGTTCACGCAGCACAAACATTCTATACATCTCTAACGACAGAACTGAGTTTTCGCCTCGCCGCTATTTTTACAACTGAAGACGTCAGAGACGATTTGTCCTTCGCAAGCGCTAATCCACTGACCGATATCCCCACAGGCGGGGGCCAGACCCTCCCAGCCAAGAGCAGTGATACAACAGAAACCATCTCCGCATCCCGCCTCTCCTTCCGCGCTGCATATCGTCGCGTGAGTGTTGGGATGCTCGAACTCCTCGTTGAGGTCACAGTCCCAGTCAAAGCTCCCGTCCCCTCGCTCCACCGCGAAGAATGCGTTCTGATCCGGCCGAGCTTCAGGATTACCGTCAAAGCAATCGCCAGGTTCAGTCGCTGAATACGGCGCCAAGGCTTCGCATAGACAGAGAGAGTCGGCTGTAACGCCATACCCATCCTCGTCTTCATCTCGGTAATGCGCAGTACAGCCAACGGCGTCAACCTCGTCCGTTCCGTCACTGCAGTCATTATCGATCCCATCACACACTTCGAGGATTCCCGGATGCACGTTCTGGTTATCATCCTGGCAATCACCAGACTTGGTGGCTGTATATGGAGGGGATGCACCGCAAACGCATTGTTGATCGCCAGCAACTCCCCAGCCATCGGTATCTTCATCCCGGTAGTAGAAGACACATTCCAAGGAGCCAGGCTCATCGGTCTGGTTATCGCAGTCTGAATCTACTCCATCGCAAATTTCTACCCCATTCGGATGAATAGATGGGTCGGTGTCGTTACACTCGCCCCCCTCCGTAGCCGCCCAATATCCGTCGTTCGCGCATAGACATCGAACGGATTCAGTTAGCCCGTATCCATCATTATCCTTATCTTCGTAACGGAAAACACAGCCATCAGCATCCTCTTCGTCGACAGATGCATCGCAATCATTATCCGCACCATCACAGACTTCGGAGGCGTTAGGACTCGTCGTGACGGAGTCGTCGTTGCAGTCGCCATCCACAGTCGCCGTGTAAGGATATAGTGGCGCACAAAGACACCGGCTATCCCCCTGTAACCCGAAGCTATCGTTATCGTCATCACGGTAATACACCGTGCAGCCAACAGCGCCTTCCTCATCGACCGCGCTGTTGCAGTTGTTGTCCACATTATCAAGACAATACTCAAGATTCCCGGGGAATACAGAGAGGTCCAAAGGTGAACAATCCTCTAAATCAGGTACCAAGTCACCATCATCATCCGGGTCGCACGCATCCCCGAGACCGTCGAAATCCGTGTCGGTCTGCAATACATCGACGGCTAATGGGCACACATCTTCTGTGTCCGGTGCTCCATCATTATCGTCATCCGAGTCACACACATCTCCTAACGCATCCCCATCGGTATTCTTCTGCGTATCATTGAAATCAAGCGGACAATTATCGAAGGTATTGGCGATACCATCACCGTCGTCGTCATTCGCGCAGGCAGAGATATCTTGCGTAGGATTGGGCGTCTTAGGACACGTATCCACCGCGTCGTTGAACCCATCGCCGTCGTCATCGGCATCACAGACATCACCAACACCGTCGGTATCAATATCGGCCTGCAGAGGATTGTTTTGTAATATGCAATTGTCGTCGTCATTTAGAACGCCGTCATTGTCTCGGTCAGAATCACATGGATCACCAAGGCCATCATTGTCGCTATCTGCAAGGATAAAACTAAATAGTTGCGGGCAATTGTCGTCAACGTCTAGCGTGCTATCGTTGTCATCATCATCGTCACAGGCGTCACCGTACAAATCGTTGTCGTAGTTGGCCTGATTACCGTTCGCAAGCTGCTTACAATTGTCCTGGCTATCGATTACTCCATCATTATCATCATCCGAGTCGCATGCATCGCCTAGGCCATCCCCATCGAGGTTACTTTGGCTGGCGTTTTTTACCTTGGGACAATTATCCGACGTATCAGGAATCAGGTCGTTGTCATCGTCATTGTCGCAAGCGTCCCCGTCCGAATCACCATCGGAATTTGTTTGATTTACGTTAGGAACGAAAATGCAGTTATCAGCAAAATCTAGGTGATTATCGTTATCGTCATCGAGATCACAGGCGTCGCCCTGACCGTCGCCGTCATTGTTCAGCTGATTCGGGTTGGCTATGTTGGGACAATTATCGCCTGCGTCCTGGTGCCCATCATCGTCATCATCCGTATCACAGGCATCACCCAGGCCATCATTATCCAGATCCGATAGGTTGCTCGTGAACACCGTGGGGCAGTTGTCGTCGCCATCTGGAATACCATCCCCGTCGTCATCGCCATCACACAGATCGCCTATGCCGTCGTTATCAAAATCAAGTTGTAGTGGATCAGGGGTCAGCTCGCATTTATCGACCCCGTTGGGAATGTTATCTCCGTCCAGATCGGTATCGCAGGAGTCCCCAATACCATCGTCGTCAAAGTCGAGCTGGTCGGGGTTACTAATGAGCGGACAGTTATCCAAGTAATCGAACTTCTGGTCATTATCGTCGTCTGGGTCGCATGCATCGCCTAAGCCATCTGTATCGTTATTTTCCTGGCCTGGATTCGCATTGAGCGGACAATTATCGGCGGCATCGATCTTGTTATCACCATCATCATCGTTGTCGCAGGCATTCCCCTTGTTGTCTTTATCGGTATCTACTTGTCCCGGGTTGAACAGGTTAGGGCAGTTATCGACCACATCCACGATCCCATCAGCATCATCATCGGGGTCGCACGCATCACCGATCGTGTCGTTGTCTAAGTCATTTTGAAAGGTGTTTGGCACATTCGGGCAGTTATCTTGAGGATCGAGCCAACCATCCCCATCGTCATCGTCGTCACATGCGTCCCCAAGGGTATCCCCATCGGTATCCACCTGACTCGGATTGAATTGAGATGAGCAGTTATCAAAGTTGTCCTCTACGAGATCACCGTCCGCATCGTTATCGCAGGCATCGCCGATTCCGTCCTCATCCTCATCAGTTTGCGTTGGGTTTTCTGCCAGTGGGCAGTTATCATCGATGTCGAGCCAGCCGTCACCGTCGTCATCCGCATCACATGCGTCCCCAATAAGATCCAAGTCGGTATCTAGTTGTTCTGGATTCGAGATGACCGGACAGTTGTCGACCTGGTCACCCTTTCCATCACCATCGTCATCGGCATCGCAAATATCGCCGTAGGCATCTCCATCAAGATTTTCCTGTCCTGGATTGTAGTCTACGTCGCAATTATCCGTGGCGTTGGGCTCACCATCGCCATCCTTGTCTGAGTCGCATGCATCTCCGACCGTGTCGCCATCCGTGTCAGTCTGGCTATCATTGGCATCCTTTGGGCAGTTGTCCGCGGCATCTACAGTGCCGTCATTGTCATCATCGGCATCACACGCATCGCCATTCAAATCTCCATCGATGTTCAATTGCAATGGGTTTGCCACAGAAGGACAATTATCCTCTACATTCGGCACAGTATCGCCGTCTTTGTCAGGATCGCATGCGTCCCCAATGGAGTCTTCATCAGTATCTAACTGCTGGGTATTCGCCAACAGCGGGCAATTATCTACGGTGTCTTCGAAGGTATCGTTGTCGTCGTCGTCATCGCATAAATCCCCGAGGCCATCGCCATCGGTATTCGTTTGCGACGGATTGAACGTCAATGGACAATTGTCTGCCCCATTTTCAAAATTATCAGCGTCCCAATCCGCGTCGCAGGCATCGCCAATGCCATCCTCATCGGTATCCATCTGATTCGGGTTCGGATCGAGGTCACAGTTATCTTCGTCGTCTAAAACGCCGTCATTGTCGTCATCATCATCGCAGACATCACCGACTGTATCCTCGTCGGTATCCACCTGACTCGGATTCGACAGACCCGGACAGTTATCCAAGTCATCCAACACGTTATCGTCATCCAAGTCACCGACACACGCATCACCAACACCATTCAGATCGGAATCTTCCTGCCCTGGATTCGGGATAAAGGGGCAGTTGTCGATGAAATCTAGCCAGCCGTCGTTGTCGTCGTCACTATCGCAGGCATCACCATCTGCATCACTATCCGAATTCTGCTGCAGAGGATTTAGAACCGTCGGGCAGTTGTCCGCGGCATCCAGTAAGCCATCATTATCGTCATCGTCATCGCAGGCATCGCCGTCGTCATCCGTATCGCTATTTTTTTGGTTGGCATTTTGGACTAGCGGACAGTTATCAGCGCCATCTGGCACTCCATCGCCATCATCGTCGAGACTACAGAGGTCCCCCACGCCATCTTCGTTGGTATCCAATTGGTCCAAGTTAGGCACGGTCGGACAGTTATCATTAACGTCATTTATCGAATCATCATCATCGTCGTTGTCAATGCAGTCTGCCTGCTCATCGCCGTCCGCGTTTGTAAAACCCTCATCTGTCTGGTTATCGCAATTGTTATCTTTTCCGTCGCATAACTCGACGGCCCCGGGGAAGATCTTCGCATCGAAAGGACCGCAGTCCTCTGCGTTTACTGTCAAATCGTTATCATTATCATTATCGCATGCGTCGCCGATGCCGTCGCTATCGGAATCCTGTTGTTCGTTATTCTGTACTTCTGGACAGTTATCCTCTTCATCGAGGAACCCATCGTCGTCATCATTTGTATCAATACAGTTCGCGAAGGCATCGTTATCCGTGTTCTTGAAGCCTTCATCCACCTGGCCATCGCAATTGTTATCCTCACCGTCGCAGACTTCTAGCGATGCTTGCGGACCGACACAGGTTTCGACGTTGTTCACACACTGACGCGTACCCGGACAAGCCCCCAGTCCGTTTTCAACGAGACACTCCGTCTCGCCCGATAAATTATCGGTTAACCCATCGCAATCATTGTCCACCTCATCACAAATTTCAGCCGATGGTGTCGAAGCAGTACATGAAGTCAGTCCATCGAGGGCACATTCCCGGGTACCACTGCACTGCAGCGGTCCGACGGTTTCATAGCAGGTCGTTGCAGCTCCCAAATCAATAGCAAGAGACGAACAAGTACAGCTTCCTGCCTCTGGAATACACTGAGGCACGACAACATCGCCCAACTGGACATCGTCACAACGGTATCCATCAGGACATTCGATATTGTCGCTACATACGCCACCACAGTAAGAACCGGAGTCACCATAGCTGATACAGCGGGCACCTTGCTGTGGCGTCGCAGCACCCGGGACCGACGTGCAATCGATGTCTTCTCGGCACGGGAAGCACAGCGAGACGTGGTTGGGCACGCACAAAAATGTCGGGTCACCTGACACGATGACTGACTCGCAGCTGAACCCCTTGAACGGACAACTCTGCTGACACAATGGCGCGCAGACCTTACCGCTTGAGGTCGTTATGCAGTAACCATTCGTGCAATCATCGCTCGTTTCACACACCGGCAGCTCATCGGCATTTTGGATATCGGGGCCAACGGTCGAGGTATCTTCGACGCCGGCCACATCCCTTACGAACTGGACATCACTGGTGCCTGGGTCGTTACCGGTCGTACCGCTATCCTGTAGCAACCCCGCAGTATTCACCGATGCCTGACCAGGGCCGCCCGCACAGCCATAAACTACACCCGACGCCATTACTAAAACCAGTAATGCAGACCAGATCTGCTGCTTCGAACCAGTGCCCATATCCGCCTCTCACCTAAGTGATGCCATGAGTATACGGTTCCAAGCGGTATGTTGACAGTAGAGGACAACCGAGATGGATATTTCGATGGCGGATCACAAGTATTCCGAGACGATCCCCCCTTTTTGTCAGCTGTTAGCCGCGCTCAGACGTATGGAGCACTACGGCATTACCATTGAGCGAAAATGAGGTTGCTAAGAAAAAAGCCGTCCACAAGGTGAGATATGCCGCACGTACTGACCGTCTAATTCCTTGAACTCTGGTTATCACTCATGTTGGCAAGGAAATTGATTATGTCTAATGCGCAGTCACAACGTCCCATACGCACCAAAAACGTACAGCCCCTCCGCCTGGGAAAGCTCGTTGGAGCCAGTGAAAAAACCTTTCGGCTCTTTGAGGATATACGCTCGTGTGCGCACACAGAGGCAGGCAAGAGCACGTAGTGCCCATGCACGGGGCTTCCTGTATGTTCAATTTCTGTCTTCTCAACAGTTTCTCGCAAGTTCGGGAATCATTTGGCAAATTTGACAAAGTTT
>PKDL01000378.1 GCA_002863065.1 Pseudomonadota bacterium | reverse complement strand
GAGACTCGTGAACATTCCCTCCGGTGAGACTACGGAGCACTCGGGTATGCCTGAGCGTTCCACATCGGCGGCCGATAACTATCGGTTGGTCGCCACAGTCCACTCGGATACCGCCGGGCCCAGGCCCGGAGGTAATTGTGCCGTCGGACGATATGGTTTCGTCGGCAAACAGTAGATGTCAAAAACAGGCAGCCACCGGCTGCGAGAGCGATTGCAGGGGGTAGCGTGTCAGAGCAAACACAGACTGAAACCACAGCTAACGCTACCTCTGAGCAACGCGTCGGTATCTCCGAGGCTGGTCTACCCCTCGTCGCACTGATAGAGCCGACATTGGCAGGTATCAATCTGGAGCTCGCCCACCTTGAATTAGAAGGTGGGAGCACACAGATCCTTCGCGTATACATCGATTCGCCGACCGGGGTGACCATTGATGACTGCGCGCGCGCGTCACGCCATATGAGCGCAATGCTCGACGTCGAAGACCCTTTCGAGACTGCTTATGCCTTAGAGGTTAGCTCCCCTGGAGTCGACCGTCCTCTGGGGAGACTTGGTGACTGGCAAGACGCCATTGGTGAAACAATTCATATTAAAACGGGCCGTTCAATTGATGGACGGCGACGTTGGACCGGTACCCTGACCGCACTCGATGACAATAACGCCATCGTGGAGGTGGATAATCAACCTCATCGCGTTCCCTTGGGACTGATCCAGAAGGCAAACTTGAAATACTCGTTTGATAAACCTCGCCGTGAGGAGAGTAGCTGATGAGCACGCAACCGAATGCGGCCGTAAACTTGAATGCGGTCATCAATCAGGTGAGCAAGGATAAAGGTTTTGATAAGCAAATCCTTATAGAAGCTCTTGAGGTGTCTATCCTAACTGCTGCGAAACGTATCTTTGGATATGAGCGGCAGCTGGAAGCGCAATATGATGATGAGTTGGGACAAATCGAGCTGTTTCAATATATGGAAGTCGTCGACCAACCGAGCGACATCGAAAATATTGAAATCCAGATCGATATTAGTACCGCCCGACGGGTAGACCCCGATGCAGAGCCTGGCGATGAGCTCGGCTTCCAGATCTTCTACCTCGAAGAACACGCTGCACGGGCACAAGAAGAGGATAAAAAATACGGCGATATCCTGCGCATTCGTACTCAACGGCATTCGTTCGGACGGGTAGCCGCACAAACAGCAAAGCAAGTTATCATCCAACGAGTTCGTGAAGCCGAGCGAGACATCGTTTTCAACGAATATAAAGACCGAAAGAGCGAAATCGTTACCGGTATTGCGCGCCGCTTCGAACGCGGAGACGTCGTGGTAGACCTCGGCCGTGCCGAAGCAGTGTTGCCAGTCCGCGAACAAATGCCCCGAGAGAGCTATCGTGCGGGTGACCGGGTCCAAGCGTATGTCAAGGACGTTACAAAAGCCGCTCGAGGCCCTCAGATCATCCTAAGCCGGACCGATACCGGGCTCATTATGAAGCTCTTCGAGATGGAAGTGCCGGAGATATACGAGGGTATTGTTCGAATCGTTGCCGTGGCCCGTGAGCCCGGTGAACGCACGAAAATTGCGGTTGCCAGCTCCGATAGTGATGTCGACCCCGTTGGCGCTTGTGTGGGTATGAAGGGTTCACGCGTACAGGCCGTCGTCCAGGAGCTTAGAGGTGAGAAGATCGATATCGTGCCCTGGAGTTCGGACATCGCCAAGTTCGTGTGCCATGCCATCGCGCCAGCGGATGTCTACCGCGTCCTTATCGACGACGCGACGAATACGATCGAATTGATTGTTGCTGATGACCAGTTGAGCCTAGCCATCGGTCGACGCGGACAAAACGTTCGCCTTGCTTCACAGCTCGTCGGGTGGAAAATCGAGATCCACTCTGAGTCGAAAATCAACGCGCTCAAGGATGATTTGAAGCACCACCTGCTCGAACTAGCGGATGAGAACCTCGATGAGAGTACAATCGAGTATCTATTCAAGCTTGGTTTCCACTCCCCGGATAACCTCCTTACCGCGGAAGAAAGCGACCTAACCATGATTCCCGGTATTACCTCGGAAACCGTGGAGCGCATTCGCGCAGTCGCCGCACAGCTCAAAGACGCACAGGAAGGTAATAACCGGAATCGACAGCAGCAGCCTGAAGCCGTTGAGGAGGTTGTTGTCGAAGACGCGCCACCTCACGACCGAGAGGTCGGGCGGCTTTCCAACGTGCGAGGCCTGAACCAACGCTTACTTGATTCACTGCTTGAGGCGGGCTACGAAACGGTAGAGAACGTTGCTCACGAGTCCGATATCGCACGCCTAGCGAAAGTGGAACGCATCGGAATCAAAAAAGCACGTTCAGTACGTGAGTCGGCTCGCAAATACATTGCAGAGGAAGAGGCTGCAGGTGGCTATGAAGCCCTCATGTCAGACGTCGACCTCGAAGAGGAATACGAAGCTGCAGCCAACACATCAGCTGATGAGACGGACATTGAGGTGGAATCAAATGAGGGTGGTGACGCTTTACAAGAAGCGCCCGTAGAACCCACCACGGACGAATCGGAGGCGATAGAAACGCCACCAGAGGAGGCAGCTGTCGAGTAATGCCCGACGCACCGACTACACCGGAGCACAACCTTCGTACTTGCATCGGCTGCCGGCGGAAAGCTGCAGCGGCCGAGATGATACGATTTGCTCTGGACGAAAACGGTGTGCTGAGCGTAGACTACCGCGGCGTCGCGCCGGGCCGGGGGGCATGGATATGCCCAGACCCGCGCTGTTTACAGCAAGCCGTAAAAAGGAATGCGTTTAAGCGTTCCTTTCGGCGCCGCGTGAGCTATGACCCGGTATCGTTACCCGGCGAAGTTAGCCAGGGCCTTACTTTTCGTGTAGAAGCCGCGTTTCGGTCTGCACGACGAGCAGCTGCGCTAACGGAAAATACAGCGTGCACACCAAACGACCAAACACTTATGAATGGTCAACGAGTGCACAAGAAGAGCGCGACTATCGGCAGTTCGGAACCAACCGCACTGACGGTGTCATGGGGGAACCCACTAACGGAGTGGGTTATATCTAATACGGTGTGGGGTGAGCGGGTGGCACGTGCCATCAAACAAGCCCACACCTGGGAAAGTCGGACGTCCGAGCTCGGCCCTATGGCGACTCGAAACGGTCGACAAAAAAGAGGATCGTAGACCAGAATGCGTGTGTTTGAGCTGGCCAAAGAAATCGGTGTCGATACCCGTGAAGTGCTAAGGCATGCACCAACCCTGGGTATCCCAGCAGCAGACCACCTCTTCGACCTGAATGGAATGCAGGCCGATGCTCTGCGGAAGGCGGTTAAAGACGCTCCTTCCGCGGGTGTGGTTGAAAAGCGTGTAAACAAGACGGTTCGCCGCCGGCGCTCGCGATCTACCGATCGTACCGAGCGGGCAGCTGCACCAGTCATCGCCCAGACGGAAACGCAGGTCACGCCGCAAAGCGAGACGCGGTCGACATCCAGTCCGCCTGCTTCAGAAGCAGGAGTACGGGCTGCGGCGCCGACTGAATCCGTAACTGCAAGCGAAGCCGAGGTGAAAACGGAGTCAACCGAAAGTGCTACGCCCATCGAGGCCAAGGCGCAGCCGGCGACCTCAGAAGCAGTACCCGAGTCTACCGCGACACAGGCGAAGGCTGAGGAATCCTCCGCCCCCGCCAACGGTGATGTAGCGGCAAGTGTGGATGCGTCGGTGGCAGACACAGATATAGCGGCCAAAGCGACAAATCCATCGATCACGCCCCCCGTCGCTGCAGACACTGACGATAACGCGGCCGATGGGAAGACATCCGAAGGAACAAATACTCCGGCCGAAGGTGGTACCGCAAAAAGCACCAATCCCACACCGGAACGCGCGGTAGTGATTACGAAAGCGGTCAATCGGCAAGTGTTGGACGCCGTCGCTAGAACTCGTGCGGAAAAAGGCTACGACCGCAGTGCTTCGCATGACACCGAGCCTCAGCCTCGTCGGAATGCACCAGCAGCACCACACGAGCAGCCAGGCAATGACAATCGTAGTCCGTCAAACGCGAAGAAACGAAGCGGTCGTCGTCTCGTCTACGACAAGCGGAGGGACCAGTTACATCGTCGCGGGCTCGTGGACGCGGATAATATTTACCTGCGCGGGTCAGGGAAGAAACGCCAAAAGAAGAAACGCAAATCAGCGGTCCAAGTCTCAACTGTCGCGATGAAAGACAGTAAGCGCGTCGTGAAGATGGGTAAGGCCATTACAATCGGCGATCTGGCCCAGTCTATGATGGTGAAGTCTACCGATGTCATCGCCAAGCTGATGGGCCTCGGAATGATGGCCACCATCAACGAGATGATCGATTTTGACACCGCGACCATGCTCGCTGATGAGTTCGGCTGGCGGGTTGAGTCGGTCGCATTTGACCTAACCGACTACGTGGACCAAATCGACGAAGAGAACGACAAGGTCGTTGGTCGCGCCCCCGTGGTAACTATCATGGGCCATGTTGACCATGGCAAAACCAGTCTCTTAGACGCCATTCGTAAGTCACGCGTAGCGGCGAAAGAGGCCGGCGGGATAACGCAGCACATTGGTGCCTATGCGGTCGAACTTCCAAAACGAGGCCGTGTTGTCTTCATTGATACTCCAGGACACCAGGCATTTACTGCTATGCGCGCCCGCGGCTCCCAGGCCACAGATATTGTCGTACTGGTTGTGGCAGCAGACGACGGTGTGATGCCACAAACTATTGAGTCCATTAATCACGCTCGAGCGGCTGACGTTCCACTCATCGTCGCTGTCAACAAGATGGACAAAGACGGTGCGAATCCCGACCGGGTCATGACCGAACTATCGGAACACAACTTAGTCCCGGAAGACTGGGGCGGTGAAACTCAAATGGTCAAGCTCTCTGCACTGAAAGGCGAGGGTCTGGACGAGCTTCTTGAGGCGATACTCCTGCAGGCAGAAATCCTTGAGCTAGAAGCCAGTGTAAAACAAGCAGCGGAAGGTGTTGTACTCGAAGGCCGTCTTGAGCGCGGCCGGGGCCCCGTAGCCACATTGCTGGTACAGCAGGGCGTCTTAAAGCAAGGTGACCACATCGTATCGGGCGTGGTATCTGGACGAATCCGGGCAATGACCGATTCCTACGGAAAGCGCCTAAAAGAAGCCGGGCCATCAACTCCAGTGGAGGTCATCGGGCTGTCAGGAGTGCCAAGTTCGACCGAACGCTTTATCAAAGTGGCGAACGATAAGGCGGCTAGCAAAATCGTGGCGCATCGGAGCGAAGAGGCACGAGCGGAACAACAAGCAAAGCAGAAGAAAGTCTCGCTCGATTCACTTCGCGAAATGCTCGACGCACAGCAGGTTGAAGAGCTCAAAGTAATCGTCAAAGCAGATGTACATGGGTCAGGCGAGGCCTTGAAAGAGGCTCTTGAAGACCTGTCCCACCCGGAGGTAGCAGTCAAGGTTATCCACAGTGCAGTGGGTGGCATTACCGAAAGCGATGTCAACTTGGCATCAGCCTCTGACGCTTTGATCATCGGATTTGGAGTTCGACCGGAGGCCAAGGGCAAAGCACTTGCAGAGCAACAAAATGTGTCCATTAAGTTGTACACAGTCATCTACGATGCCCTAGATGATGTCCGAGAAGCGATGGCAGGTAAGTTGGCTCCAGTCGAGCAAGAAAACTACCTCGGCAAGGCGGAAATCCGTGCCTTATTCTCGGTACCAAAGGTGGGCTTCATCGCCGGCTCTTACATCACCGATGGACAAGTGACGCGGAACTCTCGCGTGCGCCTGTTCCGCGACGACCAGCTCATTTACACCGGTACAGTACAGTCATTGCGGCGCTTCAAAAATGACGCGAAAGAGGTGGCAGCGGGATATGAGTGCGGTATCGGTATCGGCTACAACGACATAAAAGAAGATGACGAACTCGAATTCTTTGAAATCGTTCAAATTGCCGCGACTTTAGACTAATTACAGTCGCTACTCGTCAGTCCATGCCGAGCGAGCATGGCGTCCAGTGAGGCAACGCATTGGCACAGAGGCCCTACAACCGAGCAGACCGCCTGGCTAAAAGCATTCAAGAAGTAGTTAGTGACTCACTTCAGTACGAAGCATCCGATCCCCGGCTAAACGCAGTGGTGGTCACACGTGTGGTTGTCGCCCCTGACTTACAGAACTGCAAGGTATACTGGAACTTACTTACTCCAGGGGATGCTGCTGAGCTCGCTGAAGTCGACGCTGCGCTTACACGCGCACGGGGCTGGCTGAAGCGCCAAATCGCGGGACAGGTACATGTAAGAAAACTTCCTGATATAAAGCTGTATCATGACCGGGGACTTGAACACGCCCGTCACATGGAAGAACTACTACGGGATTTACCGGGTACCTCTACGGGAGAGCGCTCCGAGTGACCCCTCGCGGCATTCTCATTGTCAATAAACCGATAGGCCTCACGTCTACCGATGTGGTCAGGCGAGTACGGAAGCGCTTCGGAACCCGACGCGTGGGACACGCCGGTACGCTCGACCCCGATGCATCCGGCGTATTGATAGTGTGTGTTGGCGAAGCGACCAAAGTTGTCCCATATTTGGTAAATGAAACTAAAGTGTATGAGACCACGATACTTTTTGGTTCAGAAACACAGACTGACGATGCCGCCGGGGAAGTCATTCTAGAGCGCCCGTGGGACCATATCTCTAAGGAAGACGTACTAGTCGCTCTTTCTGCACTACAAAGCGAGACTAGCCAAATCCCTCCCCGCGTATCGGCTCTGAAGGTCGATGGACGTCGGATGCATGCCCGTGTACGCGAAGGAGAAGACGTCGAGCCCCTATTACGTGCCCGCGACGTAGATTGTTATGAGATTGAACTCCTAGAACATGCATTGCCGCGCACTATATGTCGGCTCACGGTAGGAAAAGGCTACTACGTACGCAGTTTCGCCCGAGACCTCGGCCGCGCTGTAGGTAGCGCAGCTCATGTTCTCGCATTACATCGCACCAGAGTCGGCCCATATACAGCAGATGAAGGCGTATCTCTCGCAAGTATAGATGCAAATGCACGGCTTATACCCATCGAAGAAGCACTGACGCACCTACCGCGGATTCAGACCACCCGCGTGGCTGCTATGAGGCTCCGACACGGTCAAAGAATACGACTAGGCGATGGAATTGAATTCCAAGGTGATACCGCTCAAGAAGGTATTGTCCTAATCCTGGAACCGGACGGAACATCCCTGGCCATTGGTATGATCGAGGACACGACGCTTCTCAAAGTAC
Organism: Pseudomonadota bacterium; assembly: GCA_002863065.1. GTDB lineage: Bacteria > Myxococcota_A > UBA9042. Next base: position 3,778 of record PKDL01000378.1, on the reverse strand, counting down.
TGCGGGTCTTTGCCCCCGTAAGCGAAGCGTCAATCAGTGATTGACAGGTGTGGCTACGACGGGTACCTTCCGGCCCGCTTTTGATGACTATCAAGAGAGAACAGCGCGTCACGAAAGGCGCGTAAAACCAAGAGCTGCCATTACGGCAACAAAGATGTACCCGCTGCGGCTGTACCCCAAATGGTCATTGGCTGAGGCGAGGTCTAGAGGACGTGGAATGGCACTGCTGCCCGCGCAAAAAAAAGAGCTTATTGAAAAGCATGCACTCACAGAGGGAGACACCGGTTCTCCAGAGGTGCAAATCGCGCTGCTTACGCACCGTATCAACTACCTAACGGAGCACTTCAAGACACACCATAAAGATCACCACTCGCGTCGTGGTCTACTAAAATTGGTGGGTCGACGTCGGCGTCTCCTAGATTATGTAAAAAAGAAAGACGTGGTGCGTTATCGTCGTATTATCGGCGAGCTTGGCATCCGCAAGTAAGGCGAAACTGCCTTTTCCGGGTGGGGCGCCGTCATCGTCCAGCCATGGGTTCGGAGGTTGACGTCATATCAAGTCCCACGTGAGCGGACCTGTTCTGACGCCGACCGCCGAGTCTCGGCCGGACACGATTAGCATGTAGTTGGTTTGTGATGTGCACCAAAATCAGGTGCTGTCGGACCAACAGTACCGGAGGGTCTCATTGTGAGGGCCCGCCGGTGCAACGCATGGTTTGGCTATACGCTAGGCACGGTAATCCTGTGCGCTAGCCTCATAGGCATGGCATCCCTCATCCACTTACCGCGGCCTGCGCCCCATTGGGGCGTGTACGGCATATTAGCCTAACGCCGCAACATGGCGCCGATAGCGCGCCAATATTTGAGTGAGGTTTTAATGACTTTGGAATTCAACGTAGTAACGAAAACAGTCAACGTCGGCGACAAGGAAATGTCCTTTGAGACGGGCAAGATAGCAAAACAAGCTGGAGGCGCAATCCTCTGCTCGGTGGGTGATACCGTTGTGCTTGTAACAGCAACGGCCGCCAAGTCGGCCCGAGAGGGAATCGATTTCTTCCCCCTAACCTGTGACTATGTCGAAAAGGCGTATGCTGCAGGCAAGGTTCCTGGGAACTACTTCCGACGGGAAGGTCGCCAAAACGAGTTTGAGGTGCTCAATAGCCGACTCATGGACCGGCCATTGCGTCCCATGTTCCCCGACGGTTTCCGCAACGAAACGCAGATTATCGCAACCGTGCTGAGCCATGACAAAGTGAATGAGTCTGCCATTTGCGCGATGAACGGCGCTTCCGCCGCACTGCACATCAGTGACATTCCATTCGAAGGCCCGACAGCCGCTGTTCGCGTAGCTCGGATTGACGGTGAACTGGTAGCAAACCCAGACCTGGACGCGGCAGAAGAAGCAGATATCAACCTTCTTGTTGCTGTGAGCCCCGATGGGATTTCGATGGTGGAAGGTGGTGCAGAGTTCGCCACGGAAGCAGAAATTCTAGACGCACTTTACTTTGCGCACGACGCTTGCCAGCCCATCATGAAGGCGATTGAGGAGCTTCGTGAGGCGGTTGGTAAGCCGAAGCGCGAAGTCATCGCACCTACCATCGATACCGACCTGCAAGCCAAAGTGCACAAGATTGCGCAGGGTCCTCTTTCGGATGCACTTAGCATCAAAACGAAACTAGAACGGTACGCTGCTATCGATACCGCTAAAACGGGAATCGTTGCAGAGCTAGTTGAGGCCGAGCCAGAACTAGCTGAACGGAAAGGTGAAATTAAGGGGTTCATTGATGGTCTGAAGAAAAAGATCGTCCGTGGCTGGATCATCGATGACAAGACGCGAATCGATGGCAGAGGTCTCACCGACATCCGCGATATTGTCACGGAAACCGGCGTCATGCCGAGGACTCACGGCTCAGCACTTTTCACACGGGGCGAAACTCAAGCGATTGCTCTGCTAACGCTTGGAACCTCGCGAGATGGTCAGCGTATCGAGACGCTGACTGGCGAGGTCGAAAAGTCCTTCATGCTCCACTACAACTTCCCACCGTATTCCGTTGGTGAAACGAAGTTCTTGCGGGGTCCGGGTCGACGCGAGATTGGTCACGGCGCTCTAGCTCACCGTGGTGTGAGTCCAGTATTGCCGGGCGAGCATTTCCCGTACACCATTCGCGTTGTGTCCGAGATTTTGGAGTCGAACGGTTCGTCGTCGATGGCGACTGTCTGCGCATCCTCAATGGCATTGATGGATGCTGGTGTACCAATCACATCGCCGGTCGCAGGTATTGCGATGGGCCTAATCGCGGAAGGCGATGATGTGGCTGTACTCAGTGATATACTTGGCGATGAAGACCACCTCGGGGATATGGACTTCAAGGTCGTCGGTAACGAGGATGGAATCTCCGCGTTGCAGATGGATATCAAAATCACCGGGCTCACTCGACAGACAATGGAGACTGCACTTGCACAAGCTCGTGATGGCAGACTCCACATTCTTAAAGAGATGTCCAAAACGATCGAAGAGCCGAATGCAGATCTGTCGGTGCACGCCCCTCGTATCTTCACGGTAGTTATCAATCCGGAAAAGATTCGTGACCTTATCGGACCTGGCGGTAAGCACATCCGCGGTATTCAAGAGCAAACCGGTGCGGTGCTTGACGTGACCGACGATGGCAAGGTGAATGTAGCGGCTGCTAATGGCGAAATCGCTCAGAAGGCGGTCGAGCTTGTACGGTCCTACACTGAAGAGGCAGAGGTCGGTAAAACATATCTTGGAGTGGTCAGCCGAGTGGCTGACTTTGGTGCTTTCGTCACCATTCTCCCGGGCACCGATGGACTCGTCCATATCTCTGAACTGGAGATCGGCCGTGTCGACACGGTCGAAGACGTTTGCCAAGAAGGTGATGAAATCTTGGTCAAGGTGATCAATGTGGATCGCCAAGGCAAGATTCGTCTGTCCCGAAAAGAGGTGCTCATCGACCAGAAACGTGCTGCTGGCGAGGAGATCCCCGTAGAAGAACCCCGCGCGAACGACGACGATGACCGTCGCGGACGTGGCCGCGGGGGGGACCGACGCGGTGGGGACCGACGTGGCGGCGGAGGCGGCCGCGGCCGCAGCCGAGCTCGCCGATAGCATTTGAGGTAGGGGATGTCGGTCGTAACAGTTGAAGTACGGCGTATACGCCCAGCGGCTGACGCCGACATTCCATTACCGCAGCAGATGTCTGCCGGGGCAGCGGGTTTTGACCTCCATGCTGCTGTACAGGACCCAGTGACAATCGCACCGGGTGCCCGTACTCTGATACCCACTGGTCTGGCCCTTGCTATTCCCTGTGGATTTGAAGCACAAGTTCGCCCGAGAAGCGGTCTCGCCATACGGCACGGGATCACCCTGCTAAACTCGCCGGGAACTATCGATTCCGACTACCGGGGCGAAGTGCACGTGATTCTAGCCAACCTGGGTTCACATGAGTTTGTAGTGACTCGTGGTGCACGAATAGCACAGATGGTGATTTCTGAGCTTGCCAGAGTGACCATTGTTGAAGTACAAGCTCTCACCGCGACCGAGCGGGGCGACGGCGGATTTGGATCCACCGGAGTGGAGCTGGCCAAGTAAGACTTGGTTCCAGATGAACCGCCAGCGGCTTACACGAGAATGGGTATCGGCTTGTCCGGTCTCATACAAACTGCGACTACTGCGCGCGGGAGAGATAACATGGCGTCGAACACACGACAGACCAGGGCAATACGTAAGCGTAAAGCCCGCAATGCTGGTAAAGAGCGT
>PKDL01000284.1 GCA_002863065.1 Pseudomonadota bacterium | reverse complement strand
TACGTGCAGTGCGCAGTCCCATAGCTTCACTCAATTCCCGGATATCCGATTTTGTCATTTCTGCTTCGATTAGTGGGGAGCGAATTGCATGGTCCTTCGCTGCTTTTCGTCCGGGGCGGTAGTCTCCCAGATCGTCCAGGTTGCAGCCATCGACTACCCATGGAATGCCTAGTTCTGCCGCCCTCTGTGTAGCAATCGTGTACAGCTCAGTCTTGCAATGAAAGCATCTGTCGGCACCGTTTTTGCGGTAGCCGTCCTGTTCTAACTCGTGGCTGTCGAGCAGGTAATGAGTGACACCCATTTCCAAGGCAAGCTCTTTCGCTTCTGCGTATTCGGCTTCCGGCAAAGTTCCCGACACCGCGGTGAGTGCGACCGCTTTGGCACCCAATACCTTGTGGGAAACTGCGAGTAGAAACGTCGAATCAACTCCCCCAGAAAACGTTACTATGACCTCTCGCATGTCATCCAGAATAGAGGTCAGGCGGTTCAGTTTGTTTCTGAGCGTGTTAGAAATATCGGCATTAGGCAGCATATCCGTTGGGGAGCTTATACTCACGACTCTCCTATTCTATTCAAGTATGCGTTGACTGTGCATCACTAAAACTTATGGACAACGGAGACTCGACGGCCTGGGCGAATGCGGAAACGTTTCCGTTTCTTTTGGCCTGCATGCACGAACGTGGCGGTATAGCTCTTCGGCCCACGTAATTTTAGTACGCAAGGGGTAACGCAGCTTTTTCCTCCCGCGCTGACTCGAGCCCACGGGCGCGCATCGAACCGAACTTCGCCGGGGCCCTGTGCGATAACCGTGGCTTTCTTCAAATTGAATGCACTTTCGTATTGGGCGACAGATACCCGTATTTGCTTTTTGAGTGTCTCATACTTGGGTGCACTGATCTCGATATTGAGGTCCTCACCCACTTTATACCCACTCAGTTCGTATACGCCGGATTTCACTGCGGGCTGCTGTTGTCCGTTGATGAAAAGCAGAGCGCCTGCTGGAGTGACATTGAAGGTCAGCTTGGCCATCGCTGAGTCCGGTGTTGCGGTTTTCTTCAAGGCCAAGTCGACTCGCTTCTTAGGGACATCTACCGTGACCTCACGCATCACCGTGTCATACCCTGGGTATTCCGCTACCACTGCAATTACGTCACCGATATTTGCGTTGAGCGTCAACCTACCCGTTGCAGACTGGTCACGTGCTTTGATCACTGCGTCCTGTGGCCATGCGGCTAATGTGACTTTGGCTTCTTGTTCGCCGGCTCTGGCTTTGTCCTGAACGTCTACAGTACCGCGCTTTTCGTCTCCGACCGCCTCTTCGTTCCCGCTCGGTGTGTCGAGTCCATTCGCTTCAATTTGAGCGTTGTCTCCGTGGTTATTCTTCTCGGCCTTTTCACTGTTTAATGAACGTCCCCTGGTAGGCTTGTCCAGGGTTGAGTTATCGGTCGAGGCTTGGAAAGCCGTGTTTGCAGCCGCTGTTGTTTGCTGGGCGCCATGAGCCTGACTTTGTGCCTGAAGTTTTGATGCCTCCGGTGGTGCGTCGTTACCTGTAAGCCACAGTCCGACCCCGCCTAGGGCCAATATCACTGCGGCTATTCCAACCATCAGTGGTGTTCTGCTCTTGCGGGTCGTGTCGGTCGCCGTCGGTCGAGCTATGCCGGTGGCAGATAATGAGGACGGGTCGAATGCAACCGTAGATTCTCCATGCAGTCGAGCCGCGGCATCGATGGCAGCTTTAGCGGCCGCGGCATCCAGTGCAAGGGTTGGTGCCTCACTGATAGGTGCAGCATCGACGCTGGAGGAGGACTCCATGGATTGACGTGTCACCGACGATGAGGAGCCGTGCCGTTGAGCGCGCACCTGCGCGCTGGCTTCTAAGTATTGATCTCGTCTGTCGCCGGTCTGCAGCTCGCGTAGGGCTGCGATATCGTCTGCGAATAGCGTGTGAAGAAAGTGGTCCAACCCGCTGTCGTCGAACGCTGAGACGTTTGAGTACAGCCATTGTTCCAATTGTTTTGCGAGTACTCTGCAGTCTTCTTGTCGATCATCTCGCTTTTTCTGCAGACATTGAAGGACGATTTCATCTAGCTCTAGGGGAACATTCGGATTTTTATCGGATGGCGCTGGCGCATCCATTTTCAGCACTTTCGATAGTGTTTCGAAATCAGAGTCCCCGACAAATAGCCGTTCACCGGCGAGCAGTTCCCATAAAATGACACCGACGGAAAACATGTCCGAGCGCGGATCGAGTTCTTTACCGCTCGCTTGCTCTGGGGACATGTAGGCACATTTACCTTTGACGGTGCCGGCCTTTGTCTTTGTAGACCGGGCCGCAGCCTTAGCGATGCCGAAGTCCATAACCTTCACTTCACCATCGAAGCTCATCATGACGTTATGCGGTGAAACATCACGGTGGATGATGTTCAGTGGTTCTCCGCGACGCTTCTTTGAATGGGCATAGTGCAGGCCTTTACAGGTCTCCACCATAATGGAGACGATTTGTGGCACACTCAGCCGCATCTCTGCTTTTTTTGATGCCTCCATGACCCGTTTTAAATCACGCCCTTCGACGTATTCCATCGCGATGAAGAGAGTCTCGCCCTCTTTGTCGAAGTCGAAAATCTGGACAATATTGGGATGATTGAGTCCAGCGGACATTCGGGCTTCGTCGATGAACATGGTTCGAAACGCTTCTTCCTCCGAGTAATGGGGAAGAATGCGCTTGATTACGACGTCCTTCTCAAATCCTTCCGCACCAACGGTTTTCGCCCGAAATATCTCGGCCATTCCGCCCATAGCAATCCTTTGAAGCAGGACGTACTTTCCAAATGGCTGGGGAAATTGTTGGGACATCTGACTGGGCTGCACTCCATTAGAACAGGTTCGTAGAATGCGCATTAGAGTATCAGTGACCATCGCCACTGTCACGAGCACCATGCACTGAAACCATGACGAACTTCGTTACAATGTTCAACACCCGTAATTTGTTAATGCATGCGCCATCGTTGCCAAAGAGAAAACCGATTCATGTTGTCCTGAAGGCGGAGCATTGGCCGTCTGCGTTGTGTCATACCTTGGCGTATGAGTTGAGCCACTACGGGTATTACAGCGCATCTCTTGTGGCTCCACGTTTTTGACAATGCGCTCGGTCACGGTAGCCTTTCCGAGTTTTGTCATCCGGTGCCACACACCGAATGTCGGAGGTCTCATGCTGTGGGACAGGAGGTCTGCGTTGAGTTATAGCGCGTGGTTTCGAAGTTTCGATTTAGAAGAGGACTTTCGAGCCGAACTAACGGATGTCATTTATCGTAGTCCTGGTGGGCACCTTCTCGATGTTGCTCATGATGTAGAGGCTTTGAAAGACCGTTCAGCATCCTCATGGAGGTCACTCTTTGACGCGCGTTGGATGCGCTCCCAGTGGCCGTATGGTTCCGGGGTTTGGGGAAAGCTGGAATGGGTCTACCCAGGTATTGACCCGGAAAACATTGTGAGCTTTGCCGAAGGTGGGACCAACCTATTATGGGCGGAGCGATACGGAAGGGAGCTAGGGTTATCGGATGTCTGGGTAAAGCAGTGCGGAAATAGTCATACCGGTAGCTTCAAGGACTTAGGTATGACCGTGTTGGTCTCCGCAGTGCGTCAAATGATATCGGCCGGTCGACCGGTCAAAGCAATCGCGTGTGCATCGACTGGTGATACGAGTGCTGCATTGTCAGCCTATTGTGCAGCGGCAGGCATTCCCTGCGTGGTTTTTCTTCCCAAGGACAAAATCAGCCCCGCTCAGCTGGTTCAGCCGATGGCGAATGGCGCGGTGGTGATGAGTCTAGATACCGATTTCGATGGATGCATGGAAGTGGTCCAGGAGGTGACTCAAGACGGGCAGATATACCTGGCTAATTCTATGAACTCATTGCGAATTGAGGGGCAGAAAACCATTAGCGTGGAAATTGTTCAACAGTTCGATTGGGAGGTGCCGGATTTCGTGATTGTTCCAGGGGGAAACCTCGGCAATATCTATGCGTTCGCAAAAGGGTTTCAGCTGATGGAATCCCTAGGCGTCATTTCAAAAAAACCGCGGTTGGTTTGTGCGCAGGCCGCAAATGCAAATCCGCTGTACCGTGCATATGTCAATGGATTCGATACGTTTGAACCCATTGAAGCCAAGACAACGGCAGCAAGCGCGATCCAAATTGGTAACCCCGTGTCCATTCATCGCGCTATCCGTGCTCTCAAGGCCTTCGATGGTATTGTCGAGGAAGCGACTGAAAACCAGCTAATGAATGCATCTGCCCGAGCGGACCGGAGCGGAATGTTTACCTGCCCTCATACGGGAGTGGCGCTCGCAGCATTAGAGTCTTTGGTGCAACGTGGCGTCGTTCAGCCTCATCACCGAGTGATCGTAGTCTCGACTGCGCATGGTCTGAAGTTTTCGGGCACTAAGGCTCGGTACCATGAAGGCGTTCAGCCGGATGTTGACTCTCACTACCGTAACCTCCCGGTGGAATCATCGACACACATCGATGAAGTCAAAGATAAGCTTTTTCAAGCATTAGAACGATAACCAAAGCGGTTGTATGCGTGGCGCCGATGGTTTCGTCACGCTTTAGCATGTTCGGCCGGTTGGGGCGCGCGTCGTAAACCGTATGACGACTGTCGTCATGTGTGACAGTGGAGCCAGTGGTCGGTATGATGCTAGCACTTTGAAGTACTTTTTTTCGTCGGCAGCAGTGGTTGTCTTACTGGTGCTCCCTGGATGCCCCAGCTCTCCGCCCAGCCAGCCTAGCCGCGAGCGACTTCGTGTCGTTATGCCTGCGAGTTACCGCCTCAAGGTCGAGGCGCTTTTGTCCAGCGGGGTGATGGAGTTCTCTCTCGGCACCGAGGATATCGATTGGGTGGATTTGCCGGTCTACAGTGGTCGTGATGCGGTGTTTGCACCATCCATGGCTGCGAGATTACCCACCTCCGAGCCTGATGCTGATGTGTATTTCATCGACCTGTATCGCCTGGGTACTTTCCGTGCTGAGTGGTTGTCTCCGTTCAGTGGCGGAATATTTCATGAACTCGAGACGACATATCGTCCCGATTTTCTGAGCGCTGCAAGACTCGATGGGAACCGTGTCTATGCTATCCCATGGAGTGCGAAGGGTAACTTCCTTTTTTATCGGCGTGATCTGGTAGAAAAGCCTCCTTCAAATTGGGATGAGGTGCGAAGCAGTTGCGCTAAGCTAGTTGCCAAAGGCCTCCCACGTCAGCTCAGGTACTGTCTTCTCGTACATTGGGACACAATTCAAAACGATTTGTATCCGATGCTGTGGGGATTGACGGAGCAGGGCGATATCGATATTTCCGCCCCCGTCGTTCGAACATTTTTGGAAACGATGGCGGGTAGTCTGGGCGAAGAGCTCTCGGGTGGTTTTTTGATGATGCCACGTGCCGAGGACATGCCTGAAGTAGGTACAAAAATTTATCGTCGATTTGCTGGGGGGGAGGCGGTGTACGCGATTACCTGGAATAATCGGCTCGGATTCATGCAAGAGGCGCTGCAAAAAGTGGGTGGTACTTTGCCGCCTCTCGGAATTGCACCCATACCAGCGCCTCGCGTGGGAGATACGCAGTACTCCAATAGTGGTCCGTGGGGTTGGATTGTCCCATCGATTGCGCAAGAGAGCACGGCAGTAGGGCAGAAACGGCATGACCTGGCGATGAAATTTGTCGCCGAAGTAACGAGTCAGCCGGCGGTAGAATGGCTTGTGAACACTTACGGTATCATTCCGGCGCGGAAGGATGTCGCACTCTCCGATGAGATGAAGGAAGTACTATCACCGCCGATTCAAGCGGCATTAGACGGGGAACCGACGTCAATGAGGTTTCGGGATCGCGGGTCTGATAGTTTCATCCACGGCTTCATCCGCGACGCGGTCCGGGACGTGTTGATGTGTCGGACTGCAGCGATAAAACCACTGCCGTCGGGTTTGTTGGGCGATTGTGCACGGCATTTTGAGGAGTGTTCTGCAAGTGCCGATCTCAGTGTCGATTGCCTCACGGAGGCGATACGTCGCAGGTTGATGGCCGCGCAGCGGAATATTGAAATCACGCGGGGGGCGCGTTGACGGTGCGGCCTTTAAAACGCTCGCTAGCGAAGAAGGTCCGTGGTCTAGGGATCTTACAGGTCACTCTCATCGCGGTGATAATGACTCTGATGGGGGCTTTGTTTTTTCGGAAGCTAGTGGTTGACGAAAATGCATTTGAAGAGGGGGCGAAACGAGTTAAAGCCGATGAGGCGGAAGGTATCGCCAAGCTGGTGGCCCTTGAACTTGGGCGTATCGATGCGCTTCGTTTCGCACGGTCACCTAATGCGGAGCGGGCGGTACGCGAAGTTCGGGCCGTCCTTTGGGAAAAAGTCACCTTTCTTGCGGTGGTTGATGAGTTAGATCTTGTGTCTGTCGGGGCGGATGGCGATGTGTTGTGCCTCCGGCCTATCGATCGGCCTGTAGGTTGTGAAGGCATGTCCGGCTTTGAGCTCGTAATGTCCCGTTATAACGACATTCATCGACTCGAGCGTCTCGATGACCACCAATATGCCATGCCGTTGTACGTGGCTGGCGCGTATTGGGGCGTCATCCACTTGGAGATGTCAGAGTCTACCGTTCAATATACGCTTCAGGAACTAAGCCATTCCAATGCGAGAGATAAAACCGTTTTCATTGTACTGCTGTTGCTGTGTTTAGCTGGAGCCAGCACAGCGATCTCCTTCGCCTTGCTTTCGTTTTTTAAGCGGATGCACCAGCCATTGCTCTCGCTTACGGAACAAGCGCAGGCGTTCGGGGAGCAGCCAGAATTGGGCGCCGCATCGATTGTTGCTGATCCAGAAGACGAAATTGGTGTCCTGGTTCGACGCTTTGACGAGATGAGGCAGCGTCTCGTGGAAACCTTTGGAGAATTACGTCAAACGGTTGCCGAGAGAGAGCAAGCGATACAGGAGATGGAAGAGAAGGATGAGCTTCTACGTCGCTCGGAGCGGTTGGCGTCTGTGGGTGTTTTAGCGGCCGGCGTTGCTCATGAGATTGGCAATAAACTCAATCCCATGGGGTTTGTCGTTCACAATATTCAAAGGAGACTCGACAAGGGGCGCCCGATTGATGCCAAGCAGGTAGAGCTCTTGAGCCGGAGTATCGATAGCTGCGCCCACATCCTTGACAAACTACGTTCCACTGCACGAGGTGTGGACGAAGCGATGGCGCCCATTTCGTTGGATGACGTCATTAGCGATGTCATGACCATGCTGGTAGCTCAAACGAGTAGTCGGGGCGTAGTCCTATCCCAGCACTTGGGTGACGGGGTTCCCTTAGTCCGAGGTAATCGTGGGGAATTGGTTCAAGTGCTTATTAATTTAGTGGTGAATGCCCGTGACGCAATTGATGTTTCTCGTACCGACGGGACGGTTCAAATTAAGACAAGAGTAGACACCGAAGGCTGTGCCGTTCTCGAAGTGATAGATAATGGGTCAGGCATGTCCGAAGACGTCAAGGCACGAGTATTCGAACCATTCTTCTCTACGAAAGGCCTATCTACAGGTGGTGGTCGAGGTGGCACCGGTTTGGGACTGTATATTTGTTACGGTATTCTGTCTCGACATGGGGTGGAACCAGTGATTGAGAGTCTGGTTGGTACCGGCACGCAGTTCATCCTTACCTTTCCCCCGTTGACTAGCGAAGAGGTCGTTTAGTGTTACAACAGCAAGCGAGCAATGCGTCGATCGAGCAAGCACAGTTGCTGCCATCGCGGATCTTGGTCGTGGATGATGAGGAAGTTGCCTTGATGGTGATTCCTGAGTCTTTGCGTGATGGTTTAGAAGAGCTAGGTTGGCATAATCTGACCATCGAAACGGCAGCGTCGGGTGAAGAGGCCTTGCAAATAGCGGCAGATGGAGAGCTCCATCTGTTAGTAACTGATGTCGTGATGCCTGGTTTGGATGGCATTGAGACGTACGCTCGACTCAAGGCGATGCACTCTGAACTAGCGTGTGTCGTAATGACAGCACAGGCCCCCGAACATTCGACTCCAGTTCGTGCGCTGCGGCTCGGTGCGGCAGATTATGTACGGAAACCGATTCAGCCGGATTATTTGGTAGACACATGCCATCGCCAGCTAATCGTGCATCACCTGAGGCGTGCCATTTCGGATGGAAAACTATTGTTGGATGCTATCGTCGACAGTGTTGGAGAGGGTGTCGTAGCAGTGAACGAAGGTCGAGTTTTGGTGGCGAATCGCGCAGCGAAACAACTCTTTGGTGTGGATGAGTCGGAACTAGTGATGCACTTAGAGAGTGGTATAGCTTCAAATTCTGGTCAGGCTGAATTTGTTCACACTCGGAAAGATGGAACGCACTGGCAAGCGAGTCTTACACGTACTCCGATGATGAGTCCGGGAGGCGAGCGGCTTGGAGATGTCTATGCGATTCAAGATGTCACCGACTTGGTGACTCGCAAGCAGATGACGTCCTTCAAACAAATGGCTGCGATAGCCGCACATGAAATGAAAAACTCGGTGACTGGTTTGGGACTGGTAACAGAGCACCTCGTTGCCCGATTGGAGAAAGGTGTTTTAGAGACTGAAGAGGCGCGGCGTATGGCGCGTATCATCCTCGATTCCGTTGGGCGTTTGGACCGGTTCGCTCGTAACTTCCTCAGTTTCTCGCGGATTCCAGAGCCAAAGCGCATTCGCATTGCAGCCAATGACCTCGTGAGTGAGGCATTGGCGCTTTACAGCCAAAAGCGAGGTTTACCCGATTGGGTGACGCTAACGACCACGCTTCAAGAAGACCTTCCAGACGTCGAGGCAGACCCTGATTTGATCTTTCAGGTCCTGCAAAATTTAATTTTGAATGCTGTGGAGTCCATGGAATCTACTCGTGCTGGTGGGCTAAGTGTGTCGACATCGGTTGCCACCCTGAGTGGAATAGCATATTGCGCTATTACGGTCAGTGATGAAGGCGATGGTGTTCCTGCACATTTGCAAGACGCCATTTTTGAACCCAATGTAACTACTCGCGAGGCGGGATCTGGGCTTGGACTCGTGGTGGTAAGAGACATTGTTCATAAGCATAGTGGTCACGTACGACTGGTGAGTCGAGAAGGAGAGGGCGCATGCTTTGAGGTGCTGCTACCTTGTCTTCCTCAAGACTTGGCTGGATAGGAGGAACTGATGGATCGTATCAACTACGAAGAGCATATGATGCTCTTCCACCGGGTGGCGGACTTATTGGATATGCCAGCTCGGATTCGTTTGGAGCTTTCGCAACCAACGAAGGAGGTGATGCTGAACTTCACGTCACAGCAGCAGGACCGGCTGAAGCCAGTACCGGAGTCTGAGTGGGGCCGATACGCTCATATCCATGAATCTAATGCGTTGGTAAATCGAGATTTCATCACCAAAAACAAATTAGAGGTGCTTGCTGACGGAGACATCATCTTCGATCGCCGGGTATTCGGTCGGGACCGAATCTCGTTGGAAGATGGTGCTGTAAAATTCGCAGACAGACACATTTATCGCTTAGTGCGTGGTGCACCCCGCCAATTTAAGGGGTACCGCGTGCAACATAACAATGCGCGAGGTCCATACAAAGGCGGTCTTCGTTTCCACCAGGATGTGCACATTGACCTCTTCAAGTTGTTGGCTTCGGAGATGACGTGGAAGACAGCGATTGCCAACGTGCCATACGGCGGTGGAAAGGGCGGAATACGTATCGATCCGGACATGTATAGCATGACGGAGCTGGAACGGATATCCACACGTTTTGTGTACAAGCTCAAATCGCTGGTTGGTCCGTATTACGATATTCCTGCACCGGACATGGGTACGAACGCGCGTATTATGGGTTGGATGTTCCGGCAATTCTCTGATGGCGAGCGGTCCCGACATCAGCTGCGAGCCGCTTTCACTGGTAAGGATGTACGCATTGGCGGCTCTCTTGGTCGACGGGAAGCGACTGGGCGTGGCGTTTTCTTCTGTATTGATGAATGGCTATCTCGCCGTCCAAACATTAAACAGCCGGTGTCTTATATTGTGCAGGGTTTCGGTAATGTGGGCTCATGGGCCGCTCGCTGTATGGCGGAGAAAGGCCACCGTTGCGTCGGTATTCAAGACCGCTGGGGTTCGATCCGGAATGATGAGGGTATCGATTTAGATGCGTTATTCGAGCATATGGCGGACGCAGGAAACGTTCGTAATACGGTGGCTGGCTTTGCTGGCGCCGATGATGTCGATGAAGGCACCTTCTGGAAGATTCCGGCTACCGTATGTATTCCTGCTGCGCTGCAGGGTGCGATCACGGCTGATGTGGCGGAAAATATGAATGTTCAGCTCATTGCAGAGGGGGCGAATGGTCCTACTACAGCAGTCGCTGACCGCGTGTTAGCGGCGAAGGGAGTTGAGGTGATTCCGGACGTCATTTGTAATGCTGGTGGCGTCACCGTGAGCTACTATGAGTGGCTGCAAAACCTTCAGATGTCACATTGGTCGGAGGAAGAGGTAAATAGCAAGCTGGAACGGACCCTCCGCTACAATTATGGCGTCATCCTCGATATTGCCGAAGGTAGGCGTCCAGACGACCAGAACTTTGAACAGTTGTCGCTCAGTAGAGAGGTAACCATCCGGGAAGCTGCAATGGTGGTGGCGTTGCATCGAATAGCGAGCCACTACTCGTTGGAAGGTTTCTCGCAGTAGTTCACCAATACTCTGTTCTTGGCAGTCAGGCGCTTATTTAAACTGGCTAAATGTCCGGTTGGGAGCTCGGTACTGAGTGGCGATTCGCGACTATAGTTTAGGCGCACCCGTGTGGTCGCATGCGCAGTGGATTGGCAGCTTGTACCGGACGGGCAGTCGAGCCCAGGATTTTCTGTCGCAATATTCCTCGGTTTTTAACACCGTAGAGGGCAATACACCATCACGCCCAAGTCGAATGCTGCCGGTTGCATCTCAATTGCCAGGTCTAACTTCCCGTCGACGCCAACTTCGATACCGCGCGTAGTGTTTGTTGCATGGCCTTGATGAACCACTGTGACATCGAGCGTGCCCACCGGGACCTGAAGCGCAAACGCTCCGCGCACATCTGTCACAGCTTCATCCA